>CAIJFT010000226.1 GCA_903820035.1 uncultured Opitutia bacterium | reverse complement strand
ATGACCACCTGCTCGATGACCTCGTCCTTGCCGCGGATGGAGGCGCGCATGTTGGTGCGCAGGCGCTCCAACGCCGCACTCGCCTCTGAAAGTTGTGCCGGCTGGACGAAGTCGCTCATGGCCGGGAACGCTACGCCCCACCCTCGCACTCGCAAACGAGAACTTTCGGTGCAAGGCCCGGCCTCGGCCGCCCGTTGCCCCGGAAAATAACGCCGGATCGAGAGCGGGGGGCGGGATCAATCTGCGACGAGTCGGGGCGTAAAGCCCACCACCACCACGCGACTCCGCTGCTCCGAATTCGCTGCGCTCACGCGCAGGGCTCAGGACCGGCGCGGGCAACGGACAACCCTTGAGCCCGGGCTCAGCCGAGAATCTCCAGCAAGCGTACGAACAACCGGTTCACCCGCGCCTGATTGTCCTTCACGAGGTCCTTGAACTTTGCAAAGTCGATTTCGGTGCCCTCGAGCCCGTTCGCGTAGTTGTCGATCAAGGCGAGACTGTTGTAACGCAGCCCGAGTTCCGAGCAAAGGTCAGCCTCGTGCGCGGCCGTCATGCCGATCACGTCGCCCCAGTGCTGCACGACCCGGATCTCCGCCTTCGTCTCGAAGCGCGGCCCGCGCATCTGCACGTAGACCTTGCCCGGATGAACGATGAACTCCGGCGCCAGCTCCGCGAGGATCCGAGGGATCAGATTATTGGCGATCACCGGCGCGCCGCCCTTCAGCTCCGTGTCGAAAAACGTCGCAGGCCCCTGCTGCAACCCGACGTAATCGCTGCACGAAACAAACGTCCCCGGCGGCAGGTCCTTTTTCAGCGAACCCACCGAGTTCTGCGCCACGATGTCCTGAAAGCCGAGCTCGGCCAAGGCGGCGAGGTTCGCGCGATAGTTGATCGCGTGCGGCGGCAGCGGAAAACCATCGCCATGGCGATTGATCAGGACGTGGTCGCCGCGCTGCTTGTAACGAACCTCGCCGTATTTTGTCGCGACCGACTTCACCTCCCAGGACGAGAAGAGGGTCGAGTTGACGATGCTCGTGCCACTGATGAACGCGACTTTCATCCCTCGACTCACGCCGCCACCCGCCGCGTTGACAACGCGAAAACCAGCGCACCGCGGCTTCAGTAAATTTGTAGACGCGTTGGCGCGCAGCGACAACGTGGTCCTCGTGCTTGGCCACGTTTTCGCCTTCGGCCCAAACGCAGCTACGTGAAGACTCAATCCACCTAAACCGCCATGCCCCTCATCGACCGTCCGCTGCCAGAACTCCGTGAATACCGCGGCCGCAACCCGCGGCCCGACGATTTCGACGCCTACTGGAGCGAGGCGTTGCGCGAACTTGATGCCACCCCACCCCGCCCCGAGCTCCGCCCGGCCGAGGTGGTGCGCGCCGGCAATGTTGAATGCTACGATCTCTCCTTCACCGGCGTCGGCGGGGCCCGCATCTACGCGAAGTACCTCCGCCCGCACGCCACGGCGGCCGCCGGCACGAAACATCCCGCCGTGCTGCAATTCCACGGCTACTCCGGCCACACCGGCGACTGGCTCGACAAGTTTGGCTGGCCCGCAGAGGGCTTTTGCTTCGCGGCGATGGACTGCCGCGGCCAAGGCGGACGCTCCGAGGACAGCGGCCAGGTCAAGGGCACGACGCTGCGCGGCCACATCGTCCGCGGCCTTGACGACCCCGATGCCCGCAAACTCGCCTACCGCCAGATTTTTCTGGATACCGCCCAGCTCGCCCGGGTCGTGATGGGCTTCGCCGAGGTCGACGCCGACCGCGTCGGCTGCTTCGGCGCGTCGCAAGGCGGCGCGCTGGCGTTGGCCTGCGCCGCGCTGGAGCCGCGCCTTAAGCGGAGCGCGCCGGTCTATCCTTTCCTTTGCGACTACCAGCGCGTCTGGGAAATGGACTACGCGCGCGAGGCCTACGAAGAGCTGCGGGTCTTCTTCCGCAACCACGACCCCCGGCACGAACGCGAGCAGGCGATCTTCACCAAACTCGGCTACATCGACGTGCAACACCTCGCCCCGCGGATCAAGGCGCAGGTGCTGATGTTCACCGGTCTGATGGACACCATCTGCCCGCCGAGTTCGCAATTCGCCGCGTACAACAAGATCACCGCCCCAAAGGACATGGTCATCTACCCCGACTTCGCCCACGAGGCGCTGCCGGGCATGATCGACCGGGTGTTCAACTTCATGCGGGGATTGTAGGACCGCCGGCCCGCTGTGAACGGTGGGCGCGCACCCCTCCGCACCCGCCCCGGATGGCGGCTTGTCAAGCCGCCCGCCGCGTCCCAACGTGCCTCCTCGCCGCATGTCCGTTCCCGCCACCAACGTCCCGCATCACGTCGCCATCATTATGGACGGCAACGGTCGCTGGGCGACGAAACGAGGACTACCGCGGATCGAGGGTCACCGCCGCGGCGTCGAGACAGTCCGCACCACGACGTTCGCCGCCCGGGACTTGGGCGTGAAGATGCTCACCTTGTACGCGTTTTCGATTGAGAACTGGAAGCGTCCGCAGGAGGAGGTCGGCGCCCTGATGGGCCTGCTGGAATATTACCTCAAGAAGGAGCTCGAGACCTTTGTGCGCGACCGCGTCCGATTGCGCACCATCGGACGCACCGAGGAGCTGCCGGAGGGCGTCCAGAAGGTCCTGCGGACGACTATCGAGGAAACGAAACATTTCACCGATTACACCCTGGTCCTCGCCCTGAACTACGGTGCGCGTACCGAGATGGTGGATGCGGCTCGCTCCTACGCCGCCGCAGTGGCCGCCGGTAAAGAGAAGCTCAACGACAGCTCGTGGAGCACCTTCAGCCGTTACCTGTATACGGCCGACATGCCGGAACCCGACCTTGTAATTCGTACGTCAGGCGAGACCCGTATCAGCAATTTTCTTCTGCTGCAGGCAGCCTACGCGGAATTCGTTTTTCAACCCGTCCTCTGGCCCGATTTTACGAAGGCAGACCTGGCGGCGGCGATCGCAGACTACAACCGGCGCGAGCGCCGGTTCGGACTGACCAGCGAGCAACTCAAACCGGCGGCGGCCAAATAACGCACCTCGGCTTGTAAACTCCCGGTCGCTCCGCATGGGCAAACGTATCTTCAGCACGGTCCTCCTCTGGCTACTCGTCGGCTCCGCCCTCTGGTTCTTCCGCACCAGCGGCGCCCTCGTTCTCGTCACCGTGATCTCCGTGCTCACCCTGCGCGAATTTTACGTGCTGATGCACGGCGCCGGCTACGACCCCTTCGACAAATTCGGCCTGAGCCTTGGGGGCCTCATCACGCTCGGCCCGTGGCTGCAGGCGCGTTACGGCTGGCCCACCGAGTTATTCCTGCCCGCCGCCGTCATCGTCTGCTCGGTCCGCCTGCTCGGTGAACGCACGCCCGAGACCCGCGTCGGTTCGCTCGTTTCAACCGTGATCGGACTCGTCTACGTCCCGGTCATGCTCGCCTACCTCGTCGCGATCATCACGCCGTTGGCTCAGGA
The DNA here is from genome assembly GCA_903820035.1 of uncultured Opitutia bacterium. Classification (GTDB taxonomy): domain Bacteria; phylum Verrucomicrobiota; class Verrucomicrobiia; order Opitutales; family Opitutaceae; genus ER46. Next base: position 6,583 of record CAIJFT010000226.1, on the reverse strand, counting down.
CACGATCACCGCCGATGGCCGGCTGCTGCTCTGCCTTTGGCTGGTCGCCGTCGCGAAATTTTGCGACATGGGCGCCCTCCTCACCGGTGTCGCCATCGGCCGACACAAGATGTCGCCGCAAATCAGCCCGAAGAAAACCTGGGAGGGCGCCGCCGGCGGCATCTTATTTTCGATGGGCATCGGCGCGCTGATCGCGTGGCTGGCCCGCGGCCAATTTCCCGCCCACGTGACGCCGCTCGCGGCCGCCATGATCGCCATCCCCGTCGCCGTGCTTGGCATCGTCGCCGATCTCATCGAGTCGGTGATCAAGCGCCACGCCAACATGAAGGATTCCGGCGGGGCCATCCCCGGCATCGGCGGCATGTTCGACCTGAGCGACAGCCTGATCCTCGTCGCCCCGATCGGGTTCTACTTCTTCCGGCTCCCGTGACCCGCTCCCCGCCCGCCGGTCCCGCTCCCCGCCGGAAGCGCGTCGTCCTCCTCGGCGCCACCGGCTCCATCGGCGAAAGCACGCTGCGCGTCCTCGAAGCTCACCGCGACACGTTGCAACTGGTCGGCGTCGCCGCCCGCACCAACTGGGAGAAACTCGCCGCCATCGCCCGCCGGTTCGAGGTGCGCCACGTCGGCCTATTCGACGACCGCGCCTACGCGGCCGCGTGCGCGCAGTCCGCGGCGTTTCCCGCCGGCACGCGTTTGGTCGGCGGACTCGCCGGTCTGGTCGAGCTTTCCCAGCTGCCGGAGGCAGATATCGTGCTCGTCGCCGTCGTCGGCACGACCGGCCTGGAACCGGCGCTCGCCGCACTGGAAGCCGGCAAGGACCTTGCCCTCGCCTCCAAGGAAATCCTCGTCCTCGCCGGCAAATTCGTCCTCGCCGCGGCCGCCCGCAACCGCGGCAAACTCCTGCCGGTGGACAGCGAGCACAACGCCGTCTTCCAGTGCCTCGAAGGCCATCCGCACGCCGGCGTACGCCGCATCGTGCTCACCGCCAGCGGCGGCGCGTTCCGCGACTGGCCGGCCGACCAACTCACGCACGTCACCCCGGCCGACGCCCTCAAGCACCCGAATTGGTCGATGGGCCCAAAGATCACCGTCGATTCCGCCACGCTCGCCAACAAAGGCCTGGAACTGATCGAGGCGCAGTGCCTCTTCGGCCTCACGCCCGCGCAATGCACCGCGGTGCTGCACCCGCAGAGCATCGTGCACTGCCTTGTCGAGTTTACGGACGGCGCAATGCTCGCCCAACTCTGCCCGCCGTCGATGACGTTCCCGATCCAACACGCCCTGCTCCACCCCGCGCGGGCTCCCGGTGTGGACTCGGCGCTCGATTTCACCCGAGTCGTCGGGCTGGAGTTCCGCCCGGTCGACGAGGGTCGATTTCCGCTGCTGCGACTGGCCAAGGAGACGATGGTCGCCGGCGGCGTTGCTCCGGCGATTTACAACGCCGCCAACGAGGTCGCGGTCGCGGCCTTCCTCGACTGCCGCATTCCCTTCCTTGCGATTCCGCAGGTCGTGGAACACTGTCTCGCCACTTTGCGTAATTTCGAACCCGCCGACCTGGCCTCCGTGCTCGCCGTCGACCTTGAGGCCCGCCGCGTTGCCGGAGCCCTCCTGCCGAAGCTCTCCGCCTAACCCCGACTGCACACCGTGGCCCTCGACCTCATCCAAACCGTCCTGACCAACCTTTGGGTCTTCATCCTCGTCGTGCTGCTCTTCGGCGGCTCGATCTTCGTGCACGAGCTCGGCCACTTTATCGCCGCCCGCCGGCGCGGGGTCGCCGTCGAACGTTTTTCCATCGGCTTCGGCCCTTCGATCTGGAAGTGGCGGGCCAAGGACGGCGTCGAGTACCGCGTCTCCTGGGTTCCGCTCGGCGGCTACGTCCTCCTCCCGCAACTGGCCGACCTCGGCGCGGTCGAAGGCCAGAGCTCGCTCGATCCGGCGAAGCTTCCGCCCGTCGGCTATGCCACCAAGATGATCGTCTTCGTCGCAGGCGCGGTTTTCAACGTCCTCTTCGCCTTCCTCCTCGCCTGCGTCGTCTGGATCATCGGCCAACCCACCGCCACGGGTTTCACCTCGACGACGATCGCGGAAATTTCCCCGACAATCAAAGACGGTTCCGGCAAGGACGTCGTGAGCCCGGCCGTGAAAGCCGGACTACAACCCGGTGATGTCATCATCATGGTCGACCGCGAGCCGGTCGCTACCTTCGCTGAAATCGTCGAACACCTCGCGTTGAGCAGCGGCTGGAACAAAGCTGGCGAACGCCAGACTCTCTTTACCGTCCGCCGCGGGACCACCGACCTCGAAGTACCGATTCAGCCCATCCTCAGCGGCGACGAAAACGTCCGTAAAGTCGGCTTTTCCACCGTCGCAACCCTGCTGGTCGGCCGGATCGCGCCGGGCTCGCCCGCAGACCGGGCCGGACTTCAGACCGACGACCGCATCAGCGCCGTCGCCGGGAAGACGATCCTGACGTATCCGCAACTCGCTGACGCACTGCGGGCCGGTATGGGCCGACGCATCGAGATCACCGTCCAGCGCAACGGTGTCGCCCAGACGCTGCCGTTCGAGTCCGCCAAGGGCGCGGACCTCGGCCTCGCCATCAAGTCGAGCGTCACGCTCGCCCACCCCTCGCCGTTCACCCAGATCAGCGACAGCGTGGAAAAGACCTTCCGCACGCTGTGGGCGTTGCTCAACCCCCGCTCCGACATCGGAATCTCCCATCTCCAGGGTCCGATCGGCATCATCGACAATTTCGTCGCCGTGTCGCGTGCCGGACTCCCCCTCGCACTCTGGTTCACCATCCTCGTCAATGTGAACCTGGCGATCTTCAACCTGCTGCCGATGCCCGTCCTCGACGGCGGCCAGATGCTGTTCGCGACGATCGGCCGCCTCCGCGGACGTCCGCTCCCGGTGAATCTCATCATGACGGCACAAAGCGTCTTTCTGGTGCTGCTCTTTTCGATGGTGATTTATGTGAGCGTCTTCGACGTGAGGCGCATCGTGCGCGACGCCAAGGCCGAGCGGGCCACTTCCGCTCCCGCGGCTCAGGCCCCCACCCCGGCGCCGGCGGCCCCCGCGAAGTAGGCAGGATCAGGCCGGCCTCGGCTGAGGGAGCCCCCGGGCGGGCCGGCCCACCCCGAACCGTCCGGCAGTCCCGCGCACCGGACGAGGCGAAATTGCCGTTTGCCATCCGGGAACGCGGCGGCGTCATTCGACGTTTTCCCGATGTCCTACTGCACCTCGCGCTTTCACACCGTCCGCCGCCCGACCCATGAAGTGATGGTCGGCTCCGTCGGCGTCGGCGGCCCGCATCCGATCCGCCTGCAGTCCATGACCACGAGCGATACGCAGGACGTCGCCGCCACGGTCAAGCAGTCGATCGCCCTTGCCGAGGTCGGCTGCGAAATTGTCCGGATCACCGCCCCCAACGTGGCCGCCGCGCAGTGCCTGAAGGAGATTCGCGGACGGTTTTCCGCCGCGGGCTTCGGCCATATTCCGCTCGTCGCCGACATCCACTTTCTCCCGAGCGCCGCAATGGAGGCCGTCGAACACGTGGAGAAAATCCGGGTGAATCCCGGCAATTACGCCGACAAGAAAAAGTTCGCGGTCCGCGAGTACACCGACTCCGACTACGACTCCGAGTTGCAGCGTTTACACGACTCCTTCACCCCGCTCGTCCGACGCTGCAAGGAACTTGGCCGCTCGATCCGCATCGGCACAAATCACGGCTCGCTCAGCGACCGCATTATGAACCGCTACGGCGATACGCCGCTCGGCATGGTCGAAAGCGCGCTGGAATTTCTCCGCATCGCCGAGTCGCATTCCTACCGCGCGATCATCCTGTCGATGAAATCGTCGAACCCCAAGGTCATGATCCAGGCCTACCGGCTGCTGGTTGCACGAATGACGCAGGAAAACATGCACTACCCGCTGCACCTCGGCGTCACCGAAGCGGGTGACGGCGAAGACGGCCGCATCAAAAGCGCCATCGGCATCGGTTCGCTGTTGCTCGACGGCCTCGGCGACACAATCCGCGTCTCGCTCACCGAGGACAGCGTGTACGAAATCCCCGTCGCCCGCGCGATCGCGGATAAGGCGATGAGCGGTTGGGCTCAGTCCGCGGATCCGAGCCCGGAAGCGGATCGCATCGATCCGTATCAGTTTGCCAAACGCCCGGTGCGCCCGCTTGCGCTCACCCCGGAAATTTCCATCGGTCCTGAAACGCCCCCGCGCGTGATCGTTCGAGCCGCGTCGGTCGATCGCAGCGCGGAAACGCTCGCGCTCGTTGGCTCCGCCAAACTCAAGGATACCCCGGCCGAGGGCCTACTCGTACCGATCGCGACGGCCGGGGAGTTCGCCCGCCTGCCCGCGCCGGGGAAATTATTCTACGTGCTCGAACTGGCGCCGGCGATCGCCGTCGCCCACGGCGCCGCCGCCACGCTACCCGCCGGCACCGTGCTCCTGCGGAAATTTTCCGCCGGCGACGCCGCCGTGCTCACGGCCTGGGCGAACCTCACCCGAGACCGCGGGTGGACCCTCGCCCTCGATCTTGCGCCGGCCGACCTCGCCGCGCTGCGCCCCACGCTCCGCGCCCTCGACGGAACGCGCCTGATCTTCACTCTCTCGGGCACGCCCGGCTCCGCGGGCCACGCCACCGGCGGGTACCGACAACTCGCCGACTCCCTGCGCAGCCTCGAATTCGAGCCGCCGATCTGGATCCGCAACACCACCGCCACCGCGGTGCGCGCTGAGAATAGTTTCCTCTCGAAGTTGCTCGAAGCCTCGTTTCTGACCGGCGGTCTCCTTTGCGACGGCGTAGGCAACCTTGTGAGCCTCGAAACCGAGGTCGACGTCGTGCGCGCCACCAAGCTCGCCTATAATGTCCTGCAGGGCGCCGGCGCACGTATCTCCAAAACGGAATTCGTCGCCTGCCCGAGCTGCGGCCGCACGCTGTTTGATCTCCAGACGACGACGCAGCGCATTCGCGCGCAGACCGGACATCTCAAGGGCGTTAAGCTCGCCATCATGGGCTGTATCGTGAATGGCCCGGGGGAAATGGCCGACGCCGACTTCGGCTACGTCGGCGGCGCTCCCGGAAAAATCAACCTCTACCTCGGCAAGACGTGCGTGCAGTACAACATCCCCGAGACCGAGGCCGACGCACGCCTGATCGCGCTCATCAAGGAGCACGGCAAGTGGGTGGAACCGGAGCCGGCCGCCTCCTGATCCCGGGACGGTGCGTGTATTCGAAAAACAAAAACCGTCACCGGATCGTAACGCCACCGACGCCATTAAACCGGCTTGGGAAGCCGGTTTCCCGTCGTGTAGTTTGCGGGAAAATACGCAGAACTCCCCACAATTTACGACGTTCGCCGCGACGCCGCGGTGGCAACGAAAAAAGCAAAAAACTTATGCTCAAAAGTGATGTGAACAACTTGTGGGAAAGTTCGCCTTGAAATGGTTTTTGGGTTCACAGTTACTGCCCCTTCGTTCAGACCAAAACCGCCTCCGGGTTGTTCTTTCCCATGTCCTTTAGGTTGAGCTCCGCGCTACCCGCGGTAACACCGGCTGCTATTCGCTAGCCATCAATAAGTTGCATTTTCATCTTCTGCCCTTCGCGGCCTTTGGTGGTTGCGCCCCAATTTTGTTACCCGATTCCGACGCAGAGCAGGCCGATTTGACGTGGCGATGACCGACCTCCCGGGCGCAGTGTGAATAAACCTGCCATTACCCGCTCGTCCATGCCTTCTTCGTCCCTCGCTCCCTGCCTCTGGGAAACCGTGAAGTGCGACTTTAAGTCGCTCTTCCCGGAAGATGTTTTCCAGATGTGGTTCGAGCCGGTGGTATGCCTGGAAGCGACGGACGACGCCATCACGCTGGGCGTGCCGACTGATTTCGCCGCGATCTGGATTCACGACAATTATCTCGACCTGATCACGCAGCGCCTGCGGCTCAACGGCGGACGGATGGTCAACGTCACGCTGCGCAAGATCGAGACCAACCCGAAGGGCGGCCAACCCGCCCCCGCGGCGAACCAGTCCCGTGCCGCCGTCGACGCCTCGCGCGCCCGCGCCGCCACCCCGCGCCGCCAGACCCGCTATGACGAGCGCGGTCCGATTGTCGGCTCGCTGAACCCGCGCAATACGTTCGAAACCTTTGTCGTCGGCTCGAACAACCAGATGGCCCACGCCGCTTCGATGGCCGTGGCGCAGGCGCCGGGCCAGGCCTACAATCCCCTTTTCCTCTACGGCGAAACCGGCCTCGGCAAGACGCACCTGATGCACGCCATCGGTCACGCGATCATGCGGCGCAATCCGGAAGCCCGTGTCGCGTACCTCTCGACGGAAAAATTCACCAACGAATTTATCCAGGCGCTGCAGGAAAACAGCCTTACCAAATTTCGCCAGCGCTACCGGCAGGCCGACGTGCTGCTGCTTGACGACATCCAGTTCCTTACCGGCAAGGAGCGCATTCAGGAGGAGTTTTTCCACACCTTCAACGACCTCTTCGAGTCCGGTAAGCAGATCGTCCTTACCAGCGACCGCCGCGCCAGCGAGATTCAGAAACTGGAGTCGCGGCTCGT
>CAIJFT010000225.1 GCA_903820035.1 uncultured Opitutia bacterium | reverse complement strand
CCCAGATAGGTGCTGCCCCAGATGACATAGATCGCGCCGAAGGCCAGAATCAGCGCCGAACGTGAGGGAGTGCCCGGCGGGTTGCCGGAGTTCATGCGCGGCGATACTCCATGTAACGCGCCGTGGTTGCGGCGGGACAGATGGGGCGGTGGCCCACGAAGCATTCGTGGTGCGGCGTCGCGCGCCGGCCGAGTCCGATGGCTCCGGCGCACCCGCTCAGTGTGGGTTTTACCTGGGCGGACTGCGCCTTGATCCACGCCACGACCGCGGGTTGGCGGACGAGAGCGTAGGAAAGCAGGTCGGTTGTCGCCTCCCGTATGCCGACGTAACCGGGCCGCCGCGGGCCCTGAGCAATCAATGTTTCATTTGAGCCGGCAAGTGAGAAGGAGAGCGGGGTGGCTTGGATCGACGATTGAATCACGGAAGAGGGCGTTGGCCTATCGGCAAAACTGGTCGTTGCCGCGGGCTTAGGGAACGGACTTTGTGATCCGTACAGTTGGGATGGGAGAATGAGTGTGACCATGACAATTATGGTGGAGCGGTCCTGGGTGGGCGAGTGGGGCGATTGACACGGGGCGGCGAATGGCCCGGTGTTTTCCGATGCCGGCTGAGCAGGAATTTGTGCGTTTGGTGACGACGCTCGTTACCCGTTTTTTCGCCCAAAACGGGCGCGACCTTACGGCCGTCGAGGGCGAGCCGTTGGCCGGGCGCCTCTCGGCGCTGATCATGGAGCGCGGATTGCCGCGGGCACTCGCGGAAGGGGAGCTCGGCTCCCCCGGCGGGATGTCGGACGAGGCCTGTGCGCCGCTCGTCGCGCGGCTCGTCGCCGGATCGAAGGATGACCTCTTGGCGGACACGGCCCGACAATTGATCAAGGCGTGTTTTTATCCTGAGTTTAAGGTGTGTCGTGATTCCTACCGGGCGGCGGGCCCGGATGGCCGTTGCCGCCGGCAGGAGTTGGCCCGGGTCCGGGCTCGGGTGAGCGGCAGCCACTGTGTGGATTGTCCACATTGGGTGGCGCTGGACCCTGCGGCGCACCAAGGCCTGCTGGTCGAAGCGTGGCGGGGAGCCCGGCGCGAATACGTGGAAAACACAGGAATCTTCCTGCCGGAGGACTTTCGGGCTTTGCGGCGATATTTGCATAATCAGGTTCATCAACGGTGAGCCGGTGATCGCCTGGACCGAGCGCCGCACGCTCAGGATGTAATGTATGCTTGAGTTTCGGGGGCTGGGTTGTCAGACGAAACGTGCCTGCAGATCTGTGTCCCTTTTATTTCGGATACGGGTCGATTCAGGTGCACGCCGCCTTATTTATTCCCGTCAACTGCCCGCACCCGCATGCGAAAACTCCGCGCTGTACTCATCGAAGACGAGACGATGTTTCGTCAGTTGATCCTCATGACGCTGGCGAAGGTGAAGGACCTTCAAGTCATTGGTGAATTTGGTCAGGGTAAGCCGGGGCTGGAGTTTTGTCTGCGGGAGAAGCCGGACATGTTGGTGGTCGATCTCATGCTGCCCGACCTGAACGGCATGGAAATCGCGCGCGAAGTGCGTCGGGCGCTCCCGGATACTAAGATTCTGGTCATCACCGCCCACCCCAGCGAGCGGCTTCCCGCGGATTTAATGGTGCTTGGGGTCAACGGCTACGTCGATAAGACCGAGCCGATTGAATACGTCTTGAGCGCGGTCGAGACGGTGCGCAGTGGCGGAATGTTTTTTGCGAGCCGGGTGCGCGCCAAGGGTGGTCTCAACCCGGGATTGCCGGTGACGCCCCCGACGCTGCAGGTGCCTCTGACCGAGCGCGAGCAGGAGATTGCGCGGTTGGTCGCGGCCGGCCAGATGTCCAAGGAAATTGCGGCCAAATTGAATCTCAGTGTGCGCACGGTGGAAAAACACCGCGCGAACATCATGGAGAAGGTCGGCGTCCGTGAGGTGGCCAGTCTCACCCGCTGGTGTATCCAGTCGGGCTTGGTCGACAACTGAGCCGCATCCCGGTGGCTAGACCCCGGCAAACTGCCGGAGCGGTCCGGCGAGCATTTCAAACTCGGCGCGGAGCGATTCGAGCTCGGCGACCGTGATTTCGCTGCCGGGGGATTCCTCCATCCGGGCTTCGATCTCCGCGAAGCGCTGCGAGAGATCGGTTGCGCCCATGAGCCGGGTGTTGCCCTTCAAGCTATGGGCGACGCGGTGCCGGTTTTTGCCGTCGCCTGCGCGCAGCGTCTCAAATGAGACGGGAAACTCGGTCAGGAACGTGCGGACGAGGTTGCGGACATTCTCCTCGCCGAGCACGTTGGCCAAGTCGACGAGCGACGGATTGGGCGGCTTTGGCATCGCCGTGAGGCAATACGCGCGAGCCCGCTGGGAAAACCATTTTTTTCGCCGTCTGCTACGTAGCTGAACGGGGCGTACTCTTCCCGGGGCTGCGGCGGTTGCGGTCCGGAACCATCCGGCTCGGATCAATGATGTTGCCCGAGGGCTGGACCGGTGAGCCGACAGATTTGCCACTCGCGCAACCGCCGCGCGCCGATCGACTCATAGAAATCGATCGCGGGCTGGTTCCAGTCGAGCACCGCCCACTCCATGCGTCCGCAACCGCGGGCGTTCGCCAACTGCGCCACCTGGATCAGCAGGCGCTTGCCAATTCCCCGACCCCGCCATTCCGGGGCCACAAAAAGATCCTCCAGATGGATGCCGGGCTTGACCAGAAATGTAGAGTAATTGGTGAAGAATACGGCGAAGCCGGCCGGTGCCGCCTCGACCTCTGCGAGCATACACTCGGCGGTCGCCTTTCCCTCCAAGGGGAAGAGCGTCGCCTGGAGCCGCGCCTCCGTCGCCTCCACTTCGTGGGACAATTTCTCGTAGGCGGCGAGGGCTTGGATGTGTCCTAGGATCACAGGTACATCGGCGGCGGTGGCGGAGCGGATGGTGAGGTTCATGGGCGAGGGCGTCACAGAGTGGCGTGGCGGCGAACGTTTTCACCAAGATTCGATCCGGAAGGCATCGACAAATTTCGCGGAGGCGAGTTTGCTTCCGGCGTTTTGTGTAACAGCCTTGTGCCGGTACTCTAACCAGAAGCCATCTCGCCGCGCTGAACACGTAGATGAACCCGACTATTTTGATTTTGTCGGTCGTGGCAGCGGCGTTTGCCGGATTGGGGGCGATGGTCTGGCTGCACCTGCGGCAGCAGTCCCGCCAGATCGAGGCGCTGCGTCTCCGGGAGGAAGGCTTTCGCAGCCTGTTCGAGAATGCCCTGGAGGGCGTGTACGAGGCCTCCCCTGAAGGGGGTTTTCTCCGCGCGAATCCCGCGATGGCCCGCATCCTGGGCTACGGCAGCGTCGTGCAGGTGTTGGGTCTGACGCCGGGGCAGGCGGCGCGGGTTTATGTCCTGTCCCGCCGGCGCGAAGAGCTCCTGGCGGAGTTGGGCCAGCAGGATTCGCGGGCTAATTTTGAGTCGGAGATCCAACGCCCCGATGGGACTACCGGCTGGATCACGGAAAACATTCGGGCGGTCCGAAATGCCGACGGTAAAATCGGACACCTGCAGGGCTTTGTCTCAGACATCAGCGAACGCAGGAAGGCCGCCACCGAATTGGCGGAAAGCGAGGAGCGGTATCGAGCGCTGTTTGAAAATCTTCCGGTGGCGGTGGTGGAGTACGACTTCCTCCCGGCGGCCGCCTGGCTTGAGCAGTTGCGTGGATCCGGGATCGCCGATCTTGCGGCCCGGATCGGCACCCATCCGGAGGAATTTTTCGAGCGCTCGGCCCGGATTGTCTTGGTGGGGGCCAACGCGGCGACCCATCGGCTGCTGGGCGTCGCTCCTGATTCGGCCGGCTTGGCCAAGGTGGAACAGATCCTGGGCGCCGATGCCAATGAGGTGCGCCGCCAGGCTTGCCTCGCGCTGTGGGAGGAGCGCTCGGGCGTTGATGGGGAGATGACGGTGCACACGGTGGATGGCTCCCTGCTGCGGTTGCTGTATCACTGGCGCGTGCCGACGCTGGGGGGACGGATGTTTTTACAGCGGTCGCAACTTGCGTTGGTCGACGTCTCGGAGGTGAAGTCCGCCGAGTTGGCGCTGGCCGCCGAACGCGAACGTTTGAGCGTGACGCTGCGGGCGATGTCGGAAGCCGTGTTGACGATCGATCAGGACGGGATGGTTCAATTTATGAACGCCGCCGCCGCTACGCTTACCGGTTGGCCGGTGGGTGCGGCCATGGGGCGCCCGCTGCGTGAGGTCTGTATTTTGGGCTCGGAGAAGCCGGGTCAGCGTCTGGCGGCTCCGGTGGCGTCGGCATTGACCGCCGACCGAGCGGTCGATCTGCCGCCGTACTCCCTGGTTCATCCGCGCGAAGGCGCGCCCCGCAGCGTCGAGGGGCGCTGCGCCCCGATGCATGATCTCCACGGTCGGGCGATCGGTGCGGTACTGGTGCTGCGCGACGTCACGCAGCGGTCGCGGCTGGAGAGTGAACTACTGCGCGCCTCGAAGATGGAGTCCATTGGCGTGCTTGCGGGCGGCATCGCCCACGATTTCAACAACCTCCTCGCGATCGTGATGGGGAATCTGTCGCTCGCGATGATGGATGAACAGGTCAACGCGACCAGTGGAAAATGGCTGCGCGAAGCGGAGCGTGGGACGCTGCGGGCGAAAGAGCTCACCCAGCAGTTGCTCACGTTTGCCAAGGGCGGGGAGCCGGTGCGGGCGGCGGTCCTCCTGCAGGACGTGGTGCGCGAGGCGGCGCAGTTTGCGCTGCACGGGGCGGCGGTGCGCTGCGAATACAAAATCGAGGCCGACCTGCGGCCGGCCGATGTCGATAAGGGTCAGATCGGTCAGGTGGTGCAGAACCTTGTGATCAACGCCGTGCAGGCCATGCCGAGCGGTGGGGTGATCCAGCTCAGTCTTTGCAACGAAACACTTGAGCGCGGCGCGGTCGCGACCCTGCCGCCTGGCCATTACCTCCGGCTGGAGATCGCCGACTCCGGCCTCGGGATCGCCCCGGAGCATCTCGCGCGGATATTCGAACCTTTCTTTACCACGAAGGAGGCCGGCTCCGGCCTGGGTCTTGCGACCGTATACTCCGTCATTCAGAAGCACCGCGGACATGTGACCGTCGACTCGACGATCGGCCGCGGTACTAGCTTCCGCATTTGGCTGCCCGCGGCGCGGATTGAACCGGCGGGAACGGTGAAGACGGCCAGCCCGTTTGCCCCCCTGCGCGGTCGGGTGCTCTTCATGGATGATGAAGAGCCGATCCGGGCCATGACGCAGGCGCTGCTCGAGCGCCTCGGACTCGAAGTCAAGGTGACGCGCGATGGCGCCGAGGCGGTGCGCGAGTATGCCGATGCGAAGCTGGCCGGGCAGCCTTTCGATGTCGTCGTATTTGATTTAACCGTGCCCGGAGGCATGGGGGGCGCGGATGCGATGCGGGAGATTCTGAAGCTGGACCCCAGCGCCCGCGGTATTGTCTCCAGCGGCTACTCCAGCGACCCGGTGATGGCGAACTTCCGGGCGCATGGCTTCCGCGGCTCGGTCCCGAAACCCTACCGGATCGCGGATTTCTCGCGGACCATCCGCGAGGTGATTGCGTCGGAATAAAGCGGCGGAGTTGCGAACTCACCCGCTTGCGCCAAGGTGGTTGGCCATGTGGCTACGTCTCAATTGGCTTCTCCGGATCGCGGCTTTGGTGGCCGTGCTGGCCCGGGCGGGGGTGGCGGCTGAAACGGGTCTGCGGGCGAGCAAGCCGGAGGTGAAGGTCGATGTCGCGTCGGTGATCAACGGGCAACTGGCGGCGTTTCGCGCCGGTGACGCGGCCCGCGCCTACACCTTTGCCGCGGCGCAGCTGCGGGCGCAGAAGCCGCTGCCCGCGTTCGCGGCGATTGTGCGGACCAGCTATCCGGAAATCTGGGCGAACCGCCGCGCCGAATTCGGCATTGTGCGCGACGATGGTGCGCGGGCGACGGTCACGGCGCAGGTTTATGGCCGCGACTCCGCCGCGGCGTATGACTACACGTTGCAAAAAGAGCCGACGGGTTGGCGGATTTTGGGGGTCGTCCGCCACGAACCAAAGCAGGCCGGGAAGTTCTGAGGCCCGCCTTCAGTGGCTGCCTTCGAGGTCGCCCGGCTGGAGGAGCGCGGCGAACGCCGCCTTGTTGGCGGCCTTGAAATAGGCCTCCTTCGGCTCAATCGAGCCGTCTTTCACGCGATGCATGAGACTGTTGTCCATCGTGATCATGCCGTCGGCGCCGCCGCTCTCAATGATCGACTTGATGTTGGCGATCTGGCCGCTGCGGATGGTGTTTGGCAGCGCCTCGTGGTTCAGGAGGATTTCATGCACGGCGCAGCGGCCCTTCGGCACGCGTTTGCACAAGAGCTGGGCGACGACCCCCGCGAGGCAGCTTGAGAGCATCACGCGTACTTGGTTTTGTTCGTCGGCCGGGAAGGTGTTGATGATGCGGTCGACGGTCTTGGCGGCGTTGTTCGTGTGCAGCGTGCCGAAGACCAGCATGCCCATCGAGGCGCAGCTGAGCGCGAGCTTGATCGTCTCCATCTCGCGCATTTCACCAAGCAGCACGATGTCGGGATCGTGGCGCATGGTCCCCTTCAGGGCGGCGGCGAATGACTGCGTGTGCTCGCCGACTTCCCGGTGGACGATCACCGACTTTTTCACCGGATGCACAAACTCGATCGGGTCCTCGATGGTGATGATGTGCCGGGCGAGGTTCGAATTAATGTAGTCGACCATCGCGGCGAGCGTCGTCGATTTGCCGCTGCCGGT
>CAIJFT010000224.1 GCA_903820035.1 uncultured Opitutia bacterium | reverse complement strand
TGGCTGCCCGGGCTGGATGAAAATACGAACTCCCGTGAGACAAATCCGCCGGCCAGAGGGGAAAACAGTGTTAGCACTTTGACGAATTCCGGCGGTGAGACGAATCCGGCCCCCGCAGGCCGGAAATCGGCCTCGAATTTGTCTCATTTGTCTCACGCGGTGCGTGGAACGCAGGCGTAACCGTTGTCTGACGGCGAGAGATCAAATCTCCAAGGCTGCTATATCTTGACCCCATATCGCAATTATGCGATGCCTTCGTATGCCATTAAATGCCTGCCATCAACGTCGTCCTTTACCAAGAACAGCCAGGAGTTTCGCCTGTCGTTGACTGGCTGCGAACACTCAACGCGACAAACCCTAAAGCCTTCGATAAGTGCCGCGCGGCTATTGCCCGACTCGCACTCCTCGGTCACGAACTTCGCCGACCTGAAGCCGACTACCTGCGCGACGATATCTATGAGCTGCGCGTTCGATTGGGATCGGTCAATTACCGCCTCCTTTATTTTTTCCACGGGCGCACCGTTTCAGTCGTCGCACATGGCCTGACAAAGGAAGCAGCTGTGCCCGCCGCTGACATCAAGCAGGCAATTACTCGCAAAGCCGCGTTTAGCGCGAATCCAGTCGCCCACACTTTCAAAGGAGAAATCAACGATGTCTAAAAAAACCACCACCGACGCCACTAAGATTCTGGCAGATATCGCCGGCCATGACCCGAAACGCCAACAGGCCTTTGAGGAGGAAGTCGCCAACCGCGAGGTGGCCCAAAGTATCTACGAACTGCGGCAGCACGCCGGACTTTCTCAGGCGGAGTTGGCCAAGCGCGTCGGCACCACTCAGTCCGTGATTTCGCGGCTCGAAGATGCCGATTACGAAGGCCATTCGCTTGCCATGCTCAATCGCATTGCCGCCGCGGTGGAACGTCGTGTGGAAATTCGGTTCGTTCCGCGCCGTCGTCGTCTGCAACCGGCGTAAGCGGATCGGCCTATGGCCTCCAGCCCGCGACAGCAGCGCGCCGATGATCTGCGGCGGCAGTTGGCAGATCTATCGGCTGAGATTCTCAGGACGGAAGATGAACTTGTCTCCTGGGAATGCGATGGACGCCTCATGCTCGGGGAGAGTCCTTCGCCGCCCAAGACGCCGCAGACTCCGGCAGAGAAAATCGCCTTGTTTCTCGATCTGTTTGGCACGCGCCGATCCGTTTACCCCAAGCGGTGGGAGAACAGCAAAACCGGCAGGAGCGGTTATTCTCCGGCGTGTGACAACGACAGCTTTGTAAATCGGCAAAATGGAATCTGCCTGAAACCGAAGGTGAAATGCTCGGAGTGGCCGGCTTCATCGACGACATCAGTCGAAAGGCGCGGCATTGATCTACGACTACGTTGACGGAAATCACGCGATCACAAACGCCATGTTTCACCGTCGGCTAGCCGGCTACAGGGAGCTGAACTACTCCATTGAACTCCCGCAGGATGGCCCTATCGCCTGGTTTCATCACGAAAAATCCGCCAACAACACGGCGCCGCGCACGTCGTAAGCCCATGATCCCGAGCCGATTCAAAACACATTGAAAATTAGTCAATGATTTTTGAATGGCTGCCCGACATGGATTCGAACCATGACTAGGCGAGTCAAAGTCGCCTGTGCTGCCATTACACCATCGGGCAGTGAAATGAGGAAGGACAAGGTGCGGCGCGCTTTCCACCGGTCAAGGCCGGAAACGGGTCCCGCGCTCATCGGCGCGGTCGGCGCGCGGTGCGCGTCACCTTGCGCAGTGCCCCGGCTTGGTCCGCCCGGCCGCCTTTCCCTTGGCCCGGCGGGGTAAGGTGGTGAGGGCCCGGGTGGCGCTGGGCCGACACCGGACTTGGATTGCCGGAATCAGTCTCGACCTACCGGCGCCTGCGCGACCATGCTGCCGGTGCTGGTGATTAAACGTGGCTCCCTTTTGGCGCGGAGGATTCGGACGCGGCCCGGGACGAGACGTAGACCTTGTTTGTGACTATTCCCCGGAACCCTTCTCGCCGGTCTGACCGGCGCTCGATTATCGAGCAAGGCTCGGTGGTTCTGCTCGCGGGTGTCGCCGGGGCCGTGGGTACGGCGGGATGGTTCGATATTTCTCTGACCAGCACGTGGGAAGGTGGCGAGATTTCCCTGAGCTCGGCGTCGAGCCTGCTCGCGCTCAGCGTCGCCCTGACGCTGTTGCAAGGGTGGGGGAAATCGCGCCCGCTCCAGATTTTGGTCGCGGTTTTGGCGCTCGCGGCCGGCGGGACACTGGCGATTTTGCTCTGGGCTGGATTGGCGGGTGTGCCCCTCGAGGAGATTTGGCGGGATTGGTTTACGAGTGCGGCCTCGCGGCGCGCGGGAGGAGGCTCGCCGTGGACGGCTGCGAGCTGGACGCTCTTCGCGCTGCTCGCGGCCATTGGTCTGCTCGGCCTCTTCCCGCCGCTGGCGGCAAGACGCTGGGGGCGGGTGGTGAGTATTACCGCGGTGTTGCTGGGGGTGACCTTCTCCCTCCTCGTCGCCGCCCTTCGGGCCGCGGGGGCGGGGGTGCTGATTCCCCTCGCGTTCCGTCCGACCGCTTCTTTCACCGCGGTGGGATTCGCGGCGCTTTTTGTCGGGATCGGATTGGCGCAGGGCCTTTTGTCCCGTTCGCTGGTTTTATTTGCCGGGAGTGTGGCGGCGGATTTACCAGAGAGCCTCCAAGAGCGGCGCAAGCGGCTGTACTTGGCCCTGGCCGTACTCTTGGTTGTTTTGGCGACAGCGCTGGGCGGCACGGGCTATCTCGGGCTACACCTCGTTCAAGAGCAGAGGCAGGTGCGTTCCACCCTTTCGGCGGTTGCTAAACTAAAAGTGGAGCAAATCGCGCTCTGGCGCCGGGAACGCGCCGGCGACGCGGAGGCGCTGCGGGAGAATCCCGTTTTCCGGAATGCGCCGGAAGGGTTCGCCCCGGAGTTGCTGGATGAGGCCACGCGCGCGCGCTGGACGCGTTTCCTCGAGAGTTTCCGTCGGGCGTATTCTTACCGCTCGATCGAATTATTTGACCGCGAGTTGCGGCCGATGTTGGCGGTCGCAGCCGGCGCGCTACCCGTGCAGCCGGTCGATCCAACCCAGGCGCAGCTCCTGCGCCGCGCCAATGAAATCGCGTGGCGCGATCTCCGCCGGGAAGCCGACGGTTCGATCGGTCTGCAACTGCTGGTCCCGCTGCGCCGGGAAAGCGATGGCGAGTTTGCGGGGTTGTTCCGGCTGACAATCGATGCGCGGCAGGCCCTTTTCCCGCTGGTCCAGAATCCGCACGGGGAAAAAGGCACGACGGAGTTGCTGCTCTACCGGCAGGAGGGCACGCGGATTTTGTACCTGAGCGAGTTGCGTTTCCGGCCCGAAGCCGCCCTGCAGTTCGTCGACGCCATCCGGCCGCGGCGGTTGGTTTCAGAGCCCGACGCTTTCGCGCATCAGCAGGTCCAGTTGTTTGAATCGACGGATTACCGCGGCGTCGCGGTCCTCTCGGTCGAGCAGCCCGTGCCGGGGACCGATTGGATGCTGGTGCACAAGATCAACGTCGCCGAGGCCTTTGCCTCCGCCCGGACCGAGGCCCTGCAGGTGGCGCTGGGAGGGCTGCTGCTTTTAGTCATGTTCGGCGCAACGCTGCGGATTCTTTGGCGCCAGCGGCAGGATCGTTTGCTCCTCGGCTATGCTGCCGCGGATCGGGCGCAACGGGAACTTACTCGACGCTTGGGGCTCGTGGTGCAGCACGCCAACGACGGTATTATTCTGTTCGAGCAAGGCTCCCGGATCGTCGAGGTCAACGACTGTGCGCTGCACATGTACGGCCGCACGAGAGAAGCCTTTCTGACCCTTTCGGCGCGTGATTTGCGGGCGGATGAGGTGGGGGGTTCCACCGTAATCGATTTTGCAATGGCGATCAGTTCCACGGGGAAGCTCTTTGAAACGGTGCATCGGCGCAGCGACGGCACGACGTTCGACGTCGAGGTCAGCGCATGCCCCGTGGAGATCGAGGGGCGGGCGCATGTGTTGTCGATCATCCGCGACGTCTCGCTGCGTAAGCAGCAACAGCAGGAGATCGAAAACCTCAGCCGCCTGTATCGGGTCATCAGCCAGATCAACGAGGCCATCATGCGCCGGGCGACGCGGGACGATCTTTTACGCGAGATCTGCGTCGTGATCGTTGAGTCAGGGCGGTTCAAAATTGCGGCGATCGGCATGATCGATGAGGCGACGCAGCTCATCAAGCCGGTGGCTACGGCGGGGGATCACGATGACTATTTGGAGGGCTTGTTGGTATCCGTCGACCCCGCCGTCCCTGAAGGACAGGGACCAAGCGGAACCGCGGTGCGCGAGGGGCGGACCTACGTCTGTAATGATTTTCTGACCGATCCCGCGGCGCGGCAGTGGTGGGATCGGGCGCGACGGAGCGGAATCCGCGCTTCGATCGCCTTGCCGCTGTACCTCAACGGTAAACCGGTCGGCACCCTGAACGTGTATGCCGGCGCGCCCCACTACTTCGGTCCGCGGGAGGTCGCCCTGCTGGAAGAGGCGGCGGGAAATGTGTCGTTTGCCCTCGATGTGTTTGCGGGCGAGCGGCAACGCGAGCAGGCCGAGCGGGCGCTTTTGGAGAGTCAGGCTCGGTTCCGTTTCCTCGTCTCGGCTTCGCCGGCGATCATCTATTCCCGGCGGTACGGCGGGGATTCCGTCACGACGTTTATCAGCGAAAATATCCGCGAGGTTCTTGGCTATGATCCGGATCAGTTCGTGGCGGCGCCGGGCTTTTGGCGCTCGTGCCTGCATCCGGAGGACGGGGCGGAGCTCACCGCCCTGACGGACCAGCTGGTGGAGGGGGACGTTGTCACGCGCGAATACCGCTTCCGGCACGCCGACGGCACTTACCGGTGGATGTATGACCAACTGCGGATGGTGCGCAACGGCGCGGGGCGTCCGGTGGAAGTGGTCGGTTACTGGTTGGACATCACCTCGCGCAAGGAGGCGGAGGCCTCGTTGCGGGCGCGCGAAGAAATTTTCTCCGCGATTGTGGAGCAGGCGTTGGACTCAACGGTCTTGATCGATCCCGTCACGTTTAAATTCGTCGAATTCAATACGGCCGCCCACGAGACGCTGGGTTACTCGCGGGTGGAATTCGCGGCGCTTTCCGTCCCCGATATCGAGGGACTTAAGACCGCCGCGGAGATTCGGCAGGCGAGTGACGTGATCCTGAGCGCCGGTGCCGGGGTGTTTGAAACAATCCACCGCCATCGTGACGGTCGGCGGCGCGATACGCGGGTGAGCCTGCGGGCCGTAAAGATCGGCGATCGAAAACTCCTAGCGGCGATCTGGACCGACATCA
>CAIJFT010000223.1 GCA_903820035.1 uncultured Opitutia bacterium | reverse complement strand
GCGGAACGGTTTATCGATGAGACAGGCGGTCCCCTCGGCGGTGAGTTGGTGGCGGAGGTGCGCGTCGAGCCAACCGCTCATCACCGCGATCACCGGCGGGTTGGGCTCGCGCCGGAGCGTGCTGATCAGCTGCAGCCCGCCCATCTCCGGCATATGCAGGTCCGTCAGAACCACCGCAATTTCGCCCGGCCGCTCGGAATAGATGCGCAAGGCCTCCACGCCGTTGTTGGCTACGAGCGTGGGGATCTTATATCGGGTGAACGCGGTTGCGACTAGATCGCGGATCGGCTCCTCGTCGTCGACGATCAGGACAAACCGCCGCACTGGAGCCACCGGCTCGCCCAGATGGGCTGGCGCCACCATTGGCCCCGGCGCGGCGATGGCGCGTACCCCCAACTCCGTTCCCCGGAGTGGATCTGGCACCCCTCCGGGTGGGAGCAGCGCTCGGTTCCCGGGTTCCATGCCCGTCTGGGGTGTTATACGGGTTTCCATCGATAAAAAAACAACTAAGAGTGTTTCTTCCCTAGCGTTCAAGGCGGAATCGCGTGGCACGGGGCTCCGCGAGCGGAAAACTGGGCCAGCCTAACGCAATGAAGGGGTAATTCCCGCCGCCCGAAAGTTACCAGCCGTAACTGCGCTTCATCCGGAGGGGTTGGTAGAGGTCGGGTGAGAGTTCCACGAGAAACCGGCTGGGCGTTTGCAGCATGGCCGGTCCGCCCTTGGTGTTCACCTTTGGGAAACAGAGATATAGCTCATCGCGGGCGCGGGTGACGGCGACGTAGAACAGCCGTCGCTCCTCCTCGACGTCGCCGGCCTCGATGGCCCGGCGGAGGGGGAAACTGCCGTCGGCCAAACCGATCAAAAATACGGCGGCGAACTCGAGTCCCTTGGCCTGGTGGATCGTGGTGAGACGGAGGGCGTCGGCGTTGGGATCGGCCGACCGGTCGCTGGTTTCGCTGTTGAGGAGCATGACTTGCGCGAGCAACTCCTGCATGTCCTCGAAACGGCCGGCGAAGCCGATCAGCGACTTCAGGTCGTCGAGGCGGGAAACATAGTTGGAGAACGCGCCCTTCAGGTAGTCGCCGTACCAACCGTCGATGGCGATCTCGACTGCGTTATGCGGCTTCATCGTCCGCATCATCTCGCGCACCTGGCCGAGCGAAGCGATAAACTTGGGCCATTCCTCCTTCGCGTCCTTGGGCACCTTGGATGCGACGTCATCGGTCCCGAGCGCATCGATGAAATCCTGCTGGAGCAGCTTGGCGTGCTCGAGTGCGGCGGCGTGGAGTTTTTGCGCGTTCTTGTCGCCGACCTTGGGCAAAAGTACCGCGATGCGGTTCCAGGCCGCGATGTCGCTCGGGTTGTAGACGAAGCGCAGCAGGGCCACGAGATCGCGGATATGCGCCTGCTCGAAGAAACGGACGCCGCTGGTGATCTGATAGGGAATTTGCAGGCGGGCCAGTTCGAGCTGGATGTCGAGGGCCTGGAAGTGGGCGCGGTAGAGGATGGCGATGTCGCTCAGCGAGCAGCCCTCGTCGAGTAGCCCCCGGATGCGCTGCACGATGAACTGCGCCTGCTCGCGGGTGTCCATCGACTGGACGAAGTAGGGCTTTTCCGAATTCGCGCGGTGCGGGCGCAGTTCCTTCTCAAAGGCCCGGCCTTTCGGTTGGGCGAGGAGCACGCCGTTGGCGAGGGCGAGGATCTGCGGCGTTGAGCGGTAGTTCGTTTCGATGCGGTGGATCACCGTGCCGGGGTGGCGGTCGGGGAACGTGAGAATATTTTCTACGTTGGCCCCGCGCCACGTGTAGATGCATTGGGCGTCGTCGCCCACGGCCATCACGCGGTGGTGCGAACCGATGAGGTCGACGATCTGCGACTGGATGACATTCGTATCCTGATACTCGTCGACCAGCACGTGCCGGAAGCGGTGCGCGAAATAGGCCGCGGTTTCGGGCGACTTGCGGAGCAAGTCCAGCCAGTGCTCGAGGAGATCGTCGTAATCGAAGATGTTGGCGGTCCGTTTTTTGTCGGCATACCGCTGGGCAAACTGCGGCAGCCGGTCGATGATGCCCTCGTGCTGCGGGAAGAAGCGCTGGACGGTCTCGCTCAGCGGCAACTGCGTGTTGCGCGCCATCGAGATAATCGAATGCAAAGGGCCGGGCTTGGGGTGGGTCTTGTCCTTGAAGAAACTGCGGTCCACCTCGTCGACGGCATCGCGCAGCACGCCCTCCGACTCGTCCGCATCGAGAATGGTGAAGGAGCGCGGCAGCCCGATGGTCTCGCCGTGCATGCGCAGCGCGCGGTGGCCGATGCTATGGAAGGTGCCGCCCCAAAACCGGCCGGGCTCGACGCCGGTCAACTCGAGCACGCGTTGCAGCATTTCCTTCGCCGCCTTGTTGGTGAAGGTGAGCAGCAGGATCTCGCCGGGCCTCACGCCCTGGGAAAGCAAGTAGGCGACGCGGTAGGTGAGGGTGCGGGTCTTGCCCGAGCCCGCGCCCGCGAGCACGAGGAGCGGACCCGGTTCCGCAGTCACGGCGGCGAACTGCTCGTCGTTCAGCTGCGCGCGGAAATCGATCGGCGGAATGCCGTGCGGCGCGGAGGCGGGATCAAGCGTGTAATCCATGGAGCGGGCGGAGACGAAAGGAAGATGGCCGCAAAGAAGCAACTGCGGGGCAAAGTTAAAGTGCGGGGGACAGGTGGGGCCTGATGTCCCCATCGGGCCGGATCGGAATGCCGGACGTCACGAACGACCCGATGAAGACATCGGGTCCCACCATTCAGATTTCCCGGCACTCGCGTCTGGCGGAACGGTCGCATCGGGCTATGGTACCCGTCATGAAACCGCTGCTCGTCGTTGCCCTTGTCGCCGCCGCCGCCGTCTCCGCCCAACCGGCGCTCACCGTCTACAACCAGGGATTCGCCGTCGTCCGCGAGCGCGTGGCACTTGATCTGAAGAGCGGTGAGAATGCCGTCACCTTCGCCGGCGCTACGGCCCAGCTGGAGCCGGATTCGGTTGTGCTGCGCGATCCCGCCGGCAACGTGCAGCTGCGGATTCTGGAGCAGAGCTACCGCGCTGACGTGATGTCGGCGCCGCTCCTGCTTTCGCTCAACGAGGGCAAGGAACTCGACTTTCTCGTCCGCGACCAAAACGCCAAGGAGTACACCGTTCGCGGCAAGGTCATCCGCAGCGGCTATACCCCCGGCGGCGCCGCGACCGCGCCGATCATTGAGGTCGGTGGTAAGCTGCGTTTTTCGTTGCCGGGCGAGCCACTATTTCCCGCGTTGGCGGGCGACGGCATCCTCAAGCCGACCCTCACCTGGAAACTCAATGCGGGCGCTGCGGCGAAGTTTGAGGCTGAACTCGGCTACATCACGAATGGATTCAGCTGGCAGGCCGCCTACAATCTCGTAGCGCCGGAAAAGGGTGACACGCTGGACGTCGTCGGCTGGGTGACGGTGACAAACCAGAGTGGAAAGGTCTTTGAGGAGGCCTCGCTCAAGCTCATGGCGGGAGACGTGAACCGCGTGCAGCCCCAGCCCATGTTCAAGGGCGGCGCCGCCCGGATGACGATGATGGCGATGGCCGCCGCCGCGCCCGTGACCGAGAAGGCCTTTGACGAATTTCACCTCTACACGTTGCCGCGCCCCGTCACGCTGCGGGACCGCGAGACCAAGCAGGTTGAGTTCATGCGTGCGACGGGAGTGAAGGCGCCGGTGATTTACGTTTACGACGGCGCCGCGCAGTTCGGAAATTTCGGTGGCGGCATGGTGCGCGATCCGGGTTACGGCACGCAGGGCAACCAGAAGGTGTGGGTCATGCGCGAGTTCAAGAACAGCGAGGATAACAAGCTCGGCTTGCCCTTGCCGAAGGGGCGGTTGCGGTTCTACCGCCAGGATAACGCCGACGGTCGCATCGAGTTCACCGGTGAAAACGAACTCGAACATACTGCGAAGAACGAGCTCATCCGCGTGAAGACCGGCGACGCCTTTGATGTCATCGGCGAGCGCATTCGCATCAACTTCAACGGCAGCAACCGGCAGGATTTTGCCGAAGAGGACTTCGCGATCAAGATCCGCAACCGCAAGGCCGAGCCGATCCAGGTGCGGGTCGTCGAACACCTCTACCGCTGGACCAACTGGACGGTGGTGCAGAAATCGGACGAATTTGCGAAAAAGGACGCCCAGACGATCGAATTCAACCTGTCGGTTCCGCCTGACACCGAGCGCGTGATCACCTATCGGGTGCGCTACGACTGGAAGTGAGCCGGATCGGCAGCTTGGCGGGGAAGAGTGAGCCCCGTTGGTCGTCCGCTTGAAAAGTCGGACAAAAACCTTGCCAAGGGTGGGGTAACGCTCTGTTTTCGACCGCTCTCCATGCAAAAGACAAAGAAGTCCATTGCCAAGCGGTTCAAACTCTCCGCTAAGGGCAAGCTCATCCGGCGCACGCCGGGCTTCCGTCACCTGCTTGGCGCGAAGAGCACGAAGCAAAAGCGTCGTGCCTCTCGTGACAAGCTGGTTGCCGAAGGCCATGCCAAGCCGCTTAAGCGTGCCCTGCCGTTCGGTCTCTAACTCGTTAGCAGACCGTCGCGCATCAACCGAAACTTCGCTCCGTGGGTGATTTCTAAGCCGACCTGCGGGCGACTAACCTAAAAGGATAATACAACATGGCTCGTGCAACAAATGGTCCCGCGTCGCGCAAGCGTCGCAAGAAAGTACTGAAGTACGCCAAGGGCTACTTCGGTAATAAATCAAAGCTCTTTCGCTACGCGAAAGAAGCTGTCCAGCATGCCTGGCAATACGCCTTTGCGGCCCGCCGCAAGAAAAAGGGCGATTTCCGTGGTCTCTGGATCATCCGCCTGAACGCGGCCTGCCGCGATGCCGGCATCAGCTACAGCCGCTTCATCGAAGGCCTCAAGGCCGCGAAGATCGAACTCGACCGCAAGGTCATGAGCGATCTCGCGATTCACGATGACGTGGCGTTCAAGGCGCTCGTCAAGGCCGCGCAACACGCG
The DNA here is from genome assembly GCA_903820035.1 of uncultured Opitutia bacterium. Classification (GTDB taxonomy): domain Bacteria; phylum Verrucomicrobiota; class Verrucomicrobiia; order Opitutales; family Opitutaceae; genus ER46. The sequence continues at coordinate 7,799 of CAIJFT010000223.1, read as the reverse complement.
CTCGCCGAGAAGGCCGCCGCCGCCAAGAAGGCCTGAGTCGGCTCCGCCGCGTTCCTGCCTCCGTTTTCCAGGGGACGGGCCTCTTGCGAGGTCCGTCCTCTTTTTTTTGCCCGCGGCCGGCCCTGTCCGCGCGCGAAGTCAGTTTGATTTTACCGTTTATTCCGCGCCGTTCTGCGGGCAATCCTTGTCCCTCGCTTTCCATGCAAGACCAACTTTCCGCCCTCCTCGCCAAGGCCGCCGCCGAACTGCCGGCAATCAAAAACCGTCCTGATTTTGAGTCCACCAAGGCGCGTTATGTCGGGCCCAACGGCGAGCTCACCGCACTGATGAAACAGATGGGGGCCGTGCCCAAGGAGCAGCGTCCGGCCGCCGGCAAACTCATCAACGAGGCCAAGGGGCAGCTGCAGGTCCACCTTGACGCCGCTCTGGCGCGGATCGGTGACGCCGAGATCGCCGCCCAACTCGGGCCGGCCGTCGATCCCACGCTGGCTTCGCCCGACTTCGGCCCCGGCACGCAGCACCCGCTCACGCTCGTACGTGAGGAGATGTGCCGCATCCTCCGCAAGGTCGGCTTCACCGTGGCCGACGGTCCGGAAGTGGAGACGGAGTACTACTGCTTTGACGCCCTCAATACTCCCTCCGACCACCCGGCTCGCGATGCGAAGGACACCTTTTATTTTCCGACCACCGCCCGTTTCGGTAACGTATCGAAGAAGGTCGCCGAGGAGCGCTACCTGCTCCGCACGCACACCTCGTCGGTGCAGATCCGGACCATGCTTAAAGGTGAGCCGCCGATCCGCATCGTATCGCCCGGTCGTGTCTACCGTCGTGATACGACCGATGCGACGCACAGCGCAAACTTCCACCAGCTCGAGTGCCTGTACGTCGACAAGAACGTGACCGTACGCGACCTCAAGGCTTTGCTCGACTACATCTTCGCGTCGTTGCTTGGCAAGGAGACCAAGACCCGTTTCCGGCCGCATTACTTTGGCTATACCGAGCCCAGCTTCGAGGTCGATCTCACCGCGAGCCATCTGCCCAAGGTGAAGAAACCATGGATCGAGATCGGCGGCTGCGGCATGGTCGATCCCACCGTGTTCGAGGCGGTCGGCTACGATCCCGCGGTTTGGAGCGGCTACGCCTTCGGCATGGGACTCGAGCGTCTCGCGATGCTCCTCTACGGCATCGATGACATCCGGTACTTCTACCAGAACGACCTTCGCTTTCTGAAACAGTTCGCCTGATGCCAGGTGTGAGCGCCCGGTCGCGGGTCGTGGCCATGAAAGAACATGCCGCACCCGCCCGCCCGAGTTACTCGGCACCTGCTCATCACTATCCGCCACTTTAAAAAATGAAAATTTCCCTCAACTGGACCCGCGACTACGTGAAGCTCGATGCTTCGGTCGAAGAGATTTCCCGCGCCATCACCTTCCTCGGTTTCGAGGTCGAGTCCGTCCACGTCACCGGCGCGCCGAAGCTGGATCACGTCGTCGTCGGCGAAATCCTCACCCGCGGCAAACATCCGAATGCCGACAAACTTTCGGTCTGCACCGTCGACGTCGGCCCGGCCGGCGGAGTGAAGACCATTGTCTGCGGCGCCCCGAATTGCGACGCCGGCAACCGCGTCCTCGTCGCACTGCCCGGCGCCGTCCTGCCCGGTGACTTCCAAATCAAGCAGTCGAAGATCCGCGGCCAGTCCTCGGACGGCATGATGTGTTCCGCCGACGAACTCGGCATGGAGGGCGATCACAGCGGTCTGCTCCTTCTCCCCGATCGCCCGGCGCTCGGCCTCTCCATCGCGCAGGCCCTGCCGGGCGGCGACACGGTGTTCGACGTCGAGATCACACCGAACCGCCCCGACTGCCAATCGCACCTCGGCCTCGCGCGCGAACTCGCCGCGTGGTTCAAGCTGCCGCTGATTTACCCGCAGGAGAAATTCCGCGGCGACGTCTCTGGCGCGCCGGTGCGCACCGACCTGTTGCACGGCGTCTGCGTCGACGACGCGGAGGATTGCCCGCTCTACTCGGCGTTCGTCATCGCCGGCGTGAAGATCGGGCCGAGCCCGGCCTGGCTGCAAGAACGGTTGAAGGCCGTCGGCCTGCGTCCGGTCAACAACGTCGTCGACGTCGGCAATTACGTCCTGCTCGAAACCGGCCAGCCGTTGCATGCGTTTGACGCCAAGAAACTCGGCGGCGGCGAAATCGTCGTCCGCCGTGCCGTGGACGGTGAAAAGATCACCACCCTCGACGGCAAGGAGCGCGTGCTTTCGGACCGTATGCTCGTCATCGCCGACGCGGACAAGCCGGTGGTCATCGCAGGCATCATGGGCGGCGACAATTCCGGTGTTTCGTCCGACACAACCGACCTCGTGCTCGAGTGCGCGGTGTTCAATCGCCAGTCGATCCGCTGGACCTCGCGTAAGCTCGGGCTCTCGTCGGACTCGTCGTACCGCTACGAGCGCGGCGTCGACGCCCACGCGGCCCTCGAGGCGGCGTACCGCGCGATCGATCTCATCCTTGAAACCGCCGGTGGCCAGGTGGCCGGTCCGCGTTTCCTCGTCGGTGGCACCGCTCCGTGGCAGCGCGAGATTGTCGTGACGCATGACTTCATCACCGAGCGGCTGGGTTTTGACATCCCGGCGGCCGACATGCGCGCGGCGTTCGAGTCACTTGAACTCACCGTTACGCGCGAGGAGCCTACGACGCATCCGGCGCGCGGTCCGGCGTGGACCGTTTCGATTCCGAGTTGGCGCGACGACCTCGATCGCCCGATCGACCTCGTCGAGGAAGTGCTGCGGCTCTACGGCACCGAGAAGATCCCGGCCGCGGTTGTGAAGTCGCCGGGACTGCTCGCGGAGGACGACCCGATCGTCGTGTTCAACCGCCGCGTGACCGAGTACCTCGTCGGGCACGATTTCCACGAGTGCGTGAACTACACGTTGCGTCCCGCCAAGGAGGTTGCGACCTGGGTGTCGGCGGTGGCGGCGCAGGAACTCGCGCTGGCGAATCCCTTTGTTGAAGATCAATCGCACCTCCGTCCGACGCTCATCGCCGGACTAATTGAGGTTTTGAAGTTGAACCAGTCGCGCGGCGTCGCGGTGTCGCGTCTCGCGGAGACCGGCCGCATTTTCGTGGATTCGAATGGCCAGAACCTCGAGTGCGCGGCGGTCGGTTTCATCATCGCCGAGCCGGTGGCCGAGCGTTCGTGGCGGAAGCGCGAGCCGGCGGATTTCTATTCCGCGAAGCACCACGTCACCGCCCTCGCGGCCGCGGCGGGGGTCGATCTCGCGCGGCAGCCGCTCACCGCGGACACGGGCGCCAACGGCTGGCAGGACGGCCAATCCGCCGCGGCAGGCGAGCTCACCCAGCAGGGTTGGTTTGCGCGTTTCGGCCTGCTGAATCTCGCGCTCGCCAAATCGCTTGGCGTTGAGGGTAAGGTTTACGCCGGTATGTTCGCCATTCTCCCCGAGAAGTTGACCAGTGCGGTTACGCGCCGGCGGTTTTCCGAATTCAGCCTCTTCCCCTCGGCCCTGCGCGATCTCGCGATCGTCGTCGACACCGCGGTGGCGGCGACACAGGTGCAGAAGGCATTGCTCAAGTCCGCGCGTGCCGCGGTCGGCAACAGCTTCGCGGTGGAGAACGTGGGCGTCTTCGACGTTTACCAGGGCGCCGGTCTGCCGGAGGGTAAGAAGAGCCTGGCCTTCAGTCTCGTATTCCGTTCGGCCGAACGGACGCTCACCGACGACGAGGTCAATGCGGTCTTCCAGAAAATTCAGGACGACCTCGCCAAGATGCCCGATTACCAGATTAGGAAGTAACCGATCCCGCTTGCCGCCACCATGTCCTCCGCCATCCAAATCGATATCGACCGCGTGGCCAAACTCGCGCGGATCGCCCTGACCGCCGAGGAGCGCGCGATGTTTTCATCGCAGCTCGGCTCCGTCCTGCACCACATCGAGCAGCTCAGTAAGGTGGACGTGACCGGAGTGGAGCCGTCGGCCCACGCGTTCGCCGTCCACAACGTTTGGGGCGAGGACGTCGCCGGTCCGGCCTTGCCCGTCACGGAGGCGCTGCGCAATGCGCCCGCCCAGCGCGAGCACATGATCGTGGTCCCGAAGGTCGTCGAATAACGCGCGCCGCCGCATGTCCACCGAACTTTTCCACCAACCGATCACCGCCCTCAGCGCCGCGCTCGAAGGTAAACGTCTCACCGCGGTTGAGCTCATGCAGGCGGTCATCGCCCGCACCAAGGCAGTTGAGCCGCGCGTTCGCGCCTTCAATTCCTCCGACGAGGCCGATGCGCTCGCGCAGGCCGCCGCGTCCGATGCGCGCCGTGCCGCGGGCACATCGCTCGGCGTCCTCGACGGCATTCCGATCGGCTTTAAGGACGTAATCGCCGTCACGGGGCAGCCGTTAACCGCCTCGAGCAAGATGCTGGCGAACTTTGTTTCGCCCTACGACGCCACCGTGACCCAGAAGCTGAAGCGCGCGGGCGCGGTGATCTGGGGCCGTTTGAATTGCGACGAGTTCGCGATGGGCTCATCGACGGAGAACTCGGCGTTTCACACCACGGGCAACCCGTGGGACGTCACGCGCGTGCCCGGCGGTTCGTCGGGCGGCAGTGCCGCGGCACTCGCGGCGGGCGAGGCGATCGCGACGCTCGGCTCCGATACCGGCGGCTCCATCCGGCAACCGGCTGCGCTGTGCGGCGTGGTCGGGCTCAAGCCGACCTACGGGCTGGTTTCGCGGTTTGGCTTGATCGCGTATGCGTCGTCGCTCGACCAGATCGGTCCCTTTGCGCGTACCGTCGAGGATGCCGCGATCGTGCTGCAGGCCATCGCGGGTCACGACGAACGCGACTCGACGTCGTTCAACGCCGCGGTGCCGGACTACCGCTCGGAACTCGGAAAACGGCGCGGGCCGTGGAAGCTCGGCATCCCGAAGGAATATTTCGCCGAAGGCCTCTCGCCCGAGATCGGCGCGGCGGTGGAGAAGGCGATCGCGTACTACCAAGCACAGGGTTGCGAGGTGAAGGAAGTTTCGCTGCCGCACACGCAGTACTGCCTCGATACCTACTACATCATCGCGACGGCCGAGGCTTCCTCGAATCTCGCGCGTTTCGACGGCATCCGCTACGGGCACCGTTCGGCCAAGGCGAAGGACATCGTCGACCTCTACTTCCAGTCGCGCGCGGAGGGCTTCGGCGCCGAAGTGAAGCGCCGCATCATCCTCGGCACCTACGTGCTCTCGAGCGGTTACTACGACGCTTATTACCTTCGGGCGCAAAAGGTCCGCACGTTGATCCGCCAGGATTTCCTCAACGCGTACCAGGAAGTGGATGCACTGATCACGCCGACGTCGCCGATTCCAGCCTTCAAGATCGGCGAGAAGTCTGATCCGTTGGCGATGTACCTGTGCGATATTTACACGATCGGCGTGAACCTCGCAGGTTTGCCGGCGATCAGCGTACCCTGCGGATTCACCTCCGGCCACCTGCCCATTGGCTTCCAGCTCATCGGTCAGCCGTTCCAGGAAGCCAACCTCCTTGCCGTCGCGCACGCCTACGAGCAAGGGCACGACTGGAAAACCAAATACCCGAGCCTCTAAAAACCACGAAATACACGAAACACACCAAACCCGAACGCGTTTTTCCCTTTCGTGTATTTGGTGTGTTTCGTGGTGATCCGACTCTGAAATGAATTACGAAGCCGTCATCGGTCTTGAGGTCCACGTCCAGATTAAGACCCGCTCCAAGGTGTTCACGCGCGTGCCGACCGGTTACGGCTATGAGCCGAATTCCCTGACCGATCCCGTCGTGCTCGCGCTGCCGGGCGCGCTGCCGGTGATGAACAAGGCTGCGCTCGACGCCATCATCAAGGCCGGCCTGCTGCTGGGCTGCGAGATCGCGCCGGTGTGCAAATGGGACCGGAAAAACTATTTCTATCCGGACTCGCCGAAGAACTACCAGATCTCGCAATACGACCAGCCGATTTGTCTCGGTGGCTCGGTCGAAATCGAACTCCCCGGCTCGGCCCGCAACGTGATGGGTGAGCACACGTCGGTTCCGCTCACGCGCATCCACCTCGAGGAAGATGTCGGCAAGTTGAACCACGGCGCCTCCGACTCGCTCGTCGACTACAACCGGGCCGGCACTCCGCTGATGGAAATCGTCTCCGATCCCGCGATGCACACCGCGGAGGAGGCCTTCGCCTACCTCACGTCGCTGCGTGCGACGATGATCTACGGCGGTATCTCCGACTGCGACATGGAGAAAGGGCAGCTGCGCTGCGACGCCAACATCTCAATCCGCCCTGTCGGTCAGACCAAGCTCGGTACGAAGGTGGAGCTGAAGAACCTCAACTCTATTTCCTTCGTCCGCGACGGCATCTCCCACGAGATCAAGCGGCAGATGGCCGTGCTCGAGCGCGGCGGCACCATCGTGCAGGAGACGCGCGATTACGACGGGGTGGCCGGCACCTCGCAGTCGCTCCGCAGCAAGGAAGAGGCGCACGATTATCGCTATTTTCCGGATCCGGATCTGATGCCCGTGAAGGTCGACGAGGCCTGGAAAAATCGCCTGCGGGCCGAGTGCCCGGAGATGCCCTTCGTCAAGCAGCGCCGGTTTCTGGAGCAGTATCAGTTGCCGTATACGCTGACGTCAGTCCTCGTCTGGGACCGCGCGCTGGCCGATTACTTCGAAGTGGCGGCGAACCTCTGCGGCAAACCGCAGGCCGCGGGCAACTGGATTACGAACGACCTGCTCCGCGAGCTGGGCAACGCGAAGTTGGAACTCGCGGCGTCGAAGGTCACGCCGGCGCACATCGCGGCGCTGGTCAAACTTGTCGAGGCCGGCTCCGTGCTGACGAATGCGGCGAAGGAGATTTTCGTGGAGATGTTTGCGACCGGCGATCAGCCGGAGGTGATCGCGGACCGCCGTGGTCTGAAGGCGGCGCCGACCGACTCGGGTGAGTTGGAACAATGGTGCCGCGAATCAATCGCGGCGAATGCGAAGGCGCTAACCGAGTTCAAGGCCGGCAAGGATTCCGCGATCAACGCGTTCAAGGGCCCGGTGATGAAAGCGGCGAAGGGCAAGGCCAACCCCAAGCTTGTCGACGAAACCCTGCGCAAGCTGCTGGCGGGGATGTAAGGGCGCGAACCTGGGTGGGGCCCGATCTCCCCATCGGGCCGATTGGTGGCGCTCCTGCGGAAATGACCCGATTTGGACATCGGGCCCCGGCTAAGAAGCGTTTCGCCTACGGGACCTCGTATACCTCGACCAGCACGGAGCCCGTGAGGTTGGGCGCGACGAAATTAGCCGGTGGATTTGCGGGCACGGGCGCTGCGCCGGCCTGCAGCGTGTAACTGCCGGGCGGGAGTGGGTTCAGCAGCGCGGCGTCGGCCGCGCTGCGCAAGGCGAACGCCCCGACCGCGGGGAACGCCGCGGTCAGGACGGCCGCGTTGGTCTGCCCCCAGTTGTTGTTCGTATCGACGGTCTGAGTCCCCTCGAGCACGGTTACCCGCGGGTCGCCGAGGACGGCGTCGGCGGGTAGGCCGAAGTCCCGGAGGCCCTGGGCCACGGCGCGGATCAGGAGTGTGCGCGGGCTCGTGCCGGCGACAACGATGCCGGGGATCAGCAGGTCGCCCTCGCTATTGATGCGAGCGAGCGTCGAGAGGTTGGTGAGGCGCGTGAGGTTTCGGCTTACATCATAAATCTCGGCCAGCACATCGCCGGTCGCGCCACCCAAGCCGCGAATGGTGGTGGTGTAGGTGCCCGGATCGAGTTGGACGAGCACGGCGGCG
>CAIJFT010000222.1 GCA_903820035.1 uncultured Opitutia bacterium | reverse complement strand
GTCGGCCTGGGGCCGCTCCCACGCCGCTTCGATTTCCTTCACCAGTTCTTCTCCCAGCGGCGGTAATTTGCGGGCCATCCTCTTTTATCGCACGGATTCAGCCTGCTTGTGAAGCGTAAAAGCTAACGGCTATTGGTATTAACCCGCGCCGCCACCGGCCGCGTTCGAGACGGGCTGAAAGGCGGAACGCAGCGTGGCACCGATAAAGTCCCGGTTCATGCGCGCGATAAAGTCGTGCGAGATCAGCTTCGGGCACGCGGCGCTGCACTCGTACTGGTTCGTGCAGTTGCCGAAGCCGGCATCATCCATCGTCTGGACCATCGCGAGGACGCGACGGTCCCGCTCCGCCTGACCCTGCGGGAGCAGGCCGAGGTGCGAAACCTTGGCCGCTACGAAAAGCATGGCGCTGGCGTTTTTGCAGGCGGCGACGCACGCGCCACAGCCGATGCATTGCGCGGCGTCCATCGCGAGATCGGCAACGCCCTTCGGCACTGGAATCGCGTTGGCATCGCAGCATGCGCCGGTGCGGACGGAGATGAAGCCGCCGGCCTGCTGAATCTGGTCGAAAGCGCTGCGATCGGTGATCAGGTCCTTGATCACCGGGAAAGGCCGGGCCCGGAACGGCTCGATCGTGATCGTGGCACCGTCGGCGAAGCTCCGCATGTAGGTCTGGCAACTGGCCACACCCTTGTGCGGGCCGTGGGGCTTGCCGTCGATCATGAGCGAGCAGGTGCCGCAGATGCCTTCGCGGCAGTCGTGGGCGAACGCGATGGGATCCTCGCCCGTGCGCTCGAGGTCGTCGTTCACGACGTCGAGCATCTCCAGGAGCGACATATTCGGGCTTAGGTTCGAAGCCTTGTACTCAACGAACTTGCCGGGCTGTCCCGCGCCGGCTTGGCGCCAAACCCGGAGGGTGACCGAGATGAGCTGGGTGGAAGTTTCGGCGACCATGGTAAAGTGCGTAAAAAGGGGGCGGTTGCAGTGGGTCAGCGCCAAATGCTCACTTGTAGGAGCGGACGCTCATTTTGACGGTCTCGTAGTTGAGGGGCTCAGTGTTGCGCAGGGGCGTCTGGCCCTCCCCTTGGTACTCCCAGGCGGCCACGTGGGCGAACTTCTCGTCGTCGCGTTTGCACTCGCCGTCCGGATGTTGGTATTCCTCGCGGAAGTGGCCGCCGCAACTTTCCTCACGGGTGAGCGCGTCGCGGCACATCAGTTCGCCGAGCTCAATAAAGTCGGCTACGCGGCCGGCGCGCTCAAGCGCCTGGTTCATGTTTTCGGCGGAGCCGGGGATGTTGACGTTGGCCCAAAATTCTTCGCGGAGCTTCGGAATTTCGATCAGCGCCTTTTCGAGACCTTCCTTCGTACGGGCCATGCCACAGTAATCCCACATCAACTTCCCGAGCTTCTTGTGGTAGTAGTTCACGGGTTGGGAACCCTGATTCGACATCAAACGCTTGGTCATCGCCGCGACACTCGCCTCGGCCTCGGCGAACTCCGGGAGCTCCGTGGAGGGTTTGGCGTTGGGCTTTTGCTGCGCCAGGTAGTCCCCAATCGTGTAGGGGACGACGAAGTAACCGTCAGCCAGACCCTGCATGAGCGCCGACGCGCCGAGGCGGTTGGCCCCGTGGTCGGAGAAGTTGGCTTCACCCAACACGAATAGGCCGGGAACGTTGGACATCAGGTTATAATCCACCCAGAGACCGCCCATCGTGTAATGGACGGCCGGATAGATGCGCATCGGCGTCTTGTAGGCGTTCTCATTCGTGATCTCGTGGTAGATGTCGAAGAGATTGCCGTAGCGCTCACGGACCCCGGCCTCACCCAAGCGCCTGATGGCATCGGAAAAGTCCAAATAAACCCCGAGGCCGGTCTCGCCAACGCCGCGACCCTCGTCGCACATGCGCTTGGCGGCGCGGGACGCAACGTCGCGGGGGGCCAGATTGCCGAAGCTCGGGTAGATGCGCTCGAGGTAGTAATCACGATCCGCCTCCGGAATTGAATTCGGGTCCTTCTTGCAGTCTTCCTTCTTCTTAGGAACCCAAATGCGACCGTCGTTGCGCAGTGATTCCGACATGAGCGTGAGCTTCGACTGATAGTCGCCGGACACCGGGATGCACGTCGGGTGGATCTGCGTGTAACAGGGGTTGGCCATGCAGGCGCCGCGCTTGTAGGCCCGCCAGATCGCCGTGGTGTTGGAGCCGCGGGCGTACGTGGAAAGGTTAAAGACGTTGCCGTACCCACCGGTCGCGAGAATGACCGCGTCGGCGGAGTGGCGCACCAGCTTACCCGTGACGAGGTCGCGGGTAATGACGCCCTTCGCGTGGCCGTTGACCACGACGAGATCGACCATCTCGTGCTGGGTGACGAGTTCCACCGCACCCTGCCCGACCATGCGGGACAGCGCCGAGTAGGCGCCAAGCAGCAATTGCTGGCCGGTCTGGCCGCGGGCGTAGAATGTGCGCGAAACCTGCGCACCACCGAAGGAACGGTTGGCGAGCAGGCCACCGTATTCACGGGCGAAAGGCACCCCCTGACCGACACACTGATCGATGATGTTAACCGACACCTCGGCGAGCCGGTGGACGTTGGCTTCGCGGGCACGGTAGTCGCCACCCTTGATGGTATCGTAGAAGAGCCGGTATACGCTGTCGCCGTCGTTCTGGTAATTCTTCGCGGCATTGATACCGCCCTGTGCGGCGATCGAGTGGGCGCGGCGCGGGCTATCGTGAAACACGATCGACTTAACCTTGTAACCCAGCTCCGCAAGGGTGGCGGCGGCCGATGAACCGGCGAGTCCGGCCCCGATCACGATCACCTCGTATTTGCGCTTGTTGGCGGGGTTGACGAGCTTGATGTCCGTCTTGTGCTTGCGCCACTTGTCGGCGAGCGGCCCGGGGGGAATCTTGGATTCGAGTTTGGCCATGGCTGGGGAAGATTAGCGTTGGACGACTGAGGGGGCGGCGACCGCAACAGCGGCCAACTTCTCCGCGGCGGTCGTGCCGGCGGCGGGCTTAGCCATGCCGGTCAAAATAGCGCCGGGTATGGCGACGTTGCCGACGAGGTAGGCGAGGCAGAGGAGCGAGACGACCCGGCGGAGAAACGGGACCCAGCTGTGGTTCCGCAGGCCGAAGGTCTGGAACATCGAATCGACGCCGTGCAGCAGGTGTAGGCTAAGGAGGGCGACCGCGATAATGTAGAAGAGCGAGACGACCGGATTCGCGAAGCCGAGGTAGACCATGCTATAGACGTCGTGCACGGTTTGCCCCTTGGCTACGATCGGTAGCCCCAGAAGGAGGAAGTCACCCGCCATTGTATGCTCCGCCAGGGCGGTCTTAAACGAGCCGGCCTGCGCGGCACCGACCGTAAAATGCGCCAGATGGTAAACGATAAAAGCGAGGATCACGACGCCCGTGTGCTTCATGTAACGGGAAGCCAGTGCGGCGTTAAGCCACTTGATGACCCCGTAGTTCTCGGGACCGCGAGCGGACTTGTTTTCAAGCGCGAGCGCCACGGCAGCCCACACATGGATTACCACACAGGCAAGCAGGCCAAGGCGTACGGCCCACAGGGCGGGCCCGAGGGACTGCAAGAAGTGCGCATAGCCGTTGATTTTGTCCGGATGGGCGAAAATCTGGAGATTTCCGACCAGATGCCCGGTCACAAAGCCGACCAAGACGAGGCCGGTCACGGCCATCAGAAACTTGCGGCCGATGGAGGAGCGGAAGAGGGAGCCAACGAGGTTCATCGCAAGGATTCGCGCACGGGATTTGGGGAGGGAAAACCGTGGCGAAATTCGTTTACTGCCGCGGCGATGTAAAGTCGGGTGCTCCGGCTACTAGGGTTATTAGCGAGCCTAACCGATTTCAGAAGTGCGCAGTCGCAAACTATCACGCGAGAGCCCCTGACTTGCGCGTTAATACACGCGAGAACCACGCGCTGACAGCTACGGAAGGATATTCACGGCGCTACTTTGCGAGCGGTTTAAGCAGGGTAAACTTACCACTCGCCGCCGGCGGGATGAACTTCCGCCGAAACGCGTTTACCCGCGCGCCGC
>CAIJFT010000221.1 GCA_903820035.1 uncultured Opitutia bacterium | reverse complement strand
CTCCACGCGGTCGCCACGTCGTGGCCGTTCAGGCGCACCCGGGCGCTTTCCCGTACGTCGCCGAGGTCGAGCCGCCAGTCGTCGGCCTTGGCCGCGGGCGCATCAAATTCGAGGCGGTAACGGGCCGTGCCGCCGAAGCGCTTGGCTTCGTCGCCGCCGAGTTCCGTCCAGGATTTCAACGCCGTGGTCGTGAGCGCCGGCGGCCGCGCGGGGCCGCCCTGGTTGAACGTGATCGTCCACGTCCCGTTGAGCGCTACCGGGTCTCCGGCAACTTCGCGGTAAGGCCACGCGGCGGCGGGCTTGGTCGCCGCCTGGCGTCCAGTGCGGAGCAGCAGCGATTCGCCCGGAGCGAGTTGGAGATAGACCTGGGCTTTGCCGGCGTCGCCGGCGCGGAGCGCGGCGGAGCCGACAAGTCCGGTCAGCGGTTCGAGGAGATTTGCCGCGCGAACGGCGACGCCGAGCGTGGTCCAACCGGCGAAGGCTTTCGCGGTGTGGTTGGTGAAGAAATAGTCGGCGCCGGCCGGCGTCGTGCGGCGGATCACGTGCAGGCCGGTCTCGGCGATGGGTTCACGGGTCACCGTTTTGGCCGCAAGCGTGGCGAGGACGTCGGCGCTGACGGTTGCGCGGCGGTTGAGCGCAGCGAAGGCGGCTTGGAACGCCGCGCGGCGTTCCTCGAGCCGGCCGTAGCCGGGGACGTCCTCGGGTAGTTTTTCGAAGATGACCGTGGCTCCGCCCTGCGCGAGGGCGGCGAGTTTTTGTAGCGTGGCGACCGGCATGCGGCGCGCGGCGGGCACCACGATGACCTGGTAACGCGCGCCGGGTGTGACGAGTTCGCCGGCGTCGGCGCGGGTCTGCTGCAACTGGGCGTCGGAGATGTAGTCGAAGCCGTAGCCGTGGGCAAGGAGGGCTCGGCCGATTTTGCCGACGGGCTGTTCGGTGAGCCAGCCGACGTTGTGCACGCTGAGCATCTTCGTGAGGCCATCGGCGTTGTCCCAAACATCCGCGATCGGCCAGTAAAGCAGCACCGGATTGTCGGGTTTTCCTCCCTGGAGGATCGATTGCACGCGGGCGATGTAGCGATTGAGCGCGCCGAAGTCGTCCCACCACGTGTTGTTCGGCTGGAACTGCGTCGAGGCGTAGAACAACCAGCCGGGCCACGCGGCGTCCTGCGGCGAGAAGACCGTGCCGTGGTAGAAAATGTGGTTGATGCCCTCGACGAGGATGCGGTCGAGCTCCGGCTTCACATAGGCGAGGGACTCCTTCCAGTGGTCGCGGAGCCACGTGGCGCTCTCGCTCGAGGAGAGGTTGTGGCCGACGACGTGGCCGGCGGATGACGCCATGCGGATCATCAGCGGCTCGGGCAGATCGAGGTCCTGACGGACTTCGTCGGCGGCGCGGCGCAGGCCTGGGATCGGGAACGGCGTCGAGCCGAAGATCTCGGTTTCGGCGATGTCGGCGTTGGCGTAAAGATCGAGGAGGTTGGCGGGGGCTCCGTGCGATTGGTTACGGACGAGCCAGCCTTTCTCATGCGACCAGGCGACCCAGGTGCGGAGGAAATCGAGGTGCAGCTGGGCGAGTGTATCGCGGTAATCGCTCTTCACCCGCGCGAGCGTGTCGCGGTCGATCGACGTCACGTCGGCGGCGTTGCGCGTGGTTAGCGCGGCGGCGAACTGCTGGATGTCGTACCCGTGCATCGCGCGGAAGACTTCGGGCACTTTCGCCGTCCAGCTCGCGTTGAAGTACTCGAACGAGTCGTGGAATTGGCTGCGCACGAGTCCGCGCGGAAATTGGGCGAAGGCGCGGTCGAACGGCGCGAGGTAACGGCGCAGGGCGTCGGGCGAGTAGGGATCGACGACGAGCCCTTCGCCGCCGGGCGCGGCGCGCTTCACCATCATCTTGGTGGGCTCGCCGGTGAGTTGGCCGTTCTTGAGCGCGACGCGTTGCAGGGCGTTGGCCTCGTCGATCCACGGGCCGCCGAACGGCCAGCCGGTGCCGGTGGCCATGTCGAGTCCGAGTCCGAGCCGCTGCGCCTCGCGGCCGGTGTGTTCGAGCATCTCCATCCACTGTGGAGAAAGGAAATCGATGTAGCGCGGCTCGTAGCCCTTCGCGCCGTAGATGGGCGTGATCTCCATGCCACCGATGCCGGCGGAGGCGAGTTTCTCGAGCTGCCAGGTGAGGCTGGCCTTGTCCACCGCGCTGCCCGGCCACCACCAGCGGGTCCAGGGTTTGTTTTCGCGCACGACGTCAGGCCAGGCCAGATCGGCAGACTGGGCACGAAGCACGACGGACGCGGCGAGGACCGCAAGCAGCAGGCGAAGGGGGCGCATGGTGGAAGAAAAGGTGGGGCTTCCCGCGGTGGCGACAACGGAGCGGGGCGTCGGACAGTCGGGAGGAGCGGGTCGCGGGCCCGAACGGTGGGGCCCGATGTCCTCCTCGGGTCGGCTCAGATGGATGCGCTTTCCGAAGCCGCCCGATCGGGACACGGGCTCCACCGGCTCTGCGCTACCCGCCGAGGTAGGTCGCCTTGAGCTGCGGGTCGGCGCGGAGTTTCTTGCTCTCGCCCTGCATCACAATGCGGCCGGTCTCGAGGACGTAAGCCTGGGTGGAAATTTCGAGGGCCAGGTTCGCGTTCTGCTCGACGAGTAGAATCGTGATGCCGTGGTGGCGGTTAATCTCCACGATCTTCTCGAAGATGGTGCTGATCAGCCGCGGCGCGATGCCGAGCGATGGCTCGTCGAGCATCAGAAACTTCGGGTTGCCCATCAGCGCGCGGCCGATGGCGAGCATCTGCTGCTCGCCGCCCGACAGTGTGCCGGCGGTCTGGTGCAGGCGTTCCTGCAAACGCGGGAAGATGGAAAAAACGTAGTCGCGGTTCTTCGCGTTCAGGGCGGCGTCGTTCTGCAGGTAGGCGCCCATCGCGAGATTTTCGTCGACCGTCAGGTTGGAGAAAATCATCCGCCCCTCGGGCACGTGGCAGAGCCCGCGCGCGACGATCTGGTGCGGCGGCAGTGCGGTGATGTCCTCGCCGCGAAACGTCACCTTGCCCGCCTTGGCCCGGAGCAGCCCGGAGATCGTCCGGAGCGCGGTGGTCTTGCCCGCGCCGTTGCCGCCCACGAGGGTCACGATCGAGCCGGATTCAATCTGGAACGAGATGCCGGTGAGCGCGGCGATGGCGCCGTAGGAAACGTGGAGGTCGGTGACCGCGAGCATGGGTCAGTGGTGCGCGAGTGAGTTTTGGTGATCCTCGCCGAGATAGGCCTCGATCACTTTCGGGTCGGTCTGGACCTGCGCGGGCGTGCCCTCCGCGATCTTGACGCCGTAGTCGAGGACGGCGATGCGCTGGCAGCAGCTCATCACGACCTTCATCGAGTGCTCCACGAGGAGAACGGAGAGGCTGAACTGTTTTTGGATCTGCTGGATCAGCCGAACGAGTTCGATCTTCTCGGTCGGGTTCATGCCCGCGGCCGGCTCGTCGAGCAGCAGTAGCTTCGGCTTGGTCGCCAGGCACCGGACGATCTCCAACCGGCGTTGCTCGCCATAGGGGAGGCTCTTGGCGGGTGCGTCGCGGAAGCGCCCGAGATTAAAAATCTCCAGGAGCTCCTCGGTGCGCCGCGCGATCGCCGCTTCTTCTTTTTTGAAGGCACCAAGCCGGATCAGGGCCTGCACCGGGCTGGTTTCGCGGTGGAGGTTGCAGGCGACGCGCACGTTGTCGAAGACCGAGAGCGAACCGAAGAGGCGGATGTTTTGAAACGTGCGCGCGATGCCGAGCGCGACGATCTCGTCGGTGCGCAGGCCGCGGATGTTTTTGCCCGCGAAGGAAACGGTGCCGTCGGTCGGCGGATACACGCCGGTGATCAGGTTGAACACGGTGGTCTTGCCGGCCCCGTTCGGCCCGATGAGCCCGCACAGCTCGCCCTCGTTCACGCTGAAGTCCACGGCATTGACGGCGGTGAGCCCGCCAAAACGGATGGTGGCTTGGTTGAGGTGGAGGAGGGCGGCCATGAATCAACCGAAGCGCAGCCAGGGGCCGCGGACACTGTTAAAAACTGCCCCGGACTCCCGCCGCTGATGGACCCGCGCGAGGACTGAGATCACTGATCGGGAGATCTGGAAAAGGAGCAGGTAGGGAAACCGGACCACGCGAGCCCGACGAAACAGCGCGCGCCACCGAGGGTGGGCGTTGGGGCGGGCGGCAATCCGGCTGATCGCGGCATCGAACCTCCGGCTGAATTGCGCCGCTGCCAGCGGGCTGCGCGCGTCATACCACGCCCGGACGGTGTGGAACTCGGGCAGGACCTGATGGTGGATCCGAAGGGTCAGCATCAGCGCAGGCCGGCCTTGCGCCGGAAATCGTCCATGCTCAGCCAGCATTCATCGCGTTGATCTGCCAGCCGTCGGCGAAGCTTTGCCTTGGTCGTCGTTTCGCCCGCGCTGAGAATTTCGGTTGGCTTCGCGTGCAAGGCCGCGCTTCCCGGCGGACGGCCGTTGGTCGCCGGTTTCGGGCGTCGGGTCGGTCGGGCGGTTTCGCCTTTTAGCGCAGTGGGCATGAAGGGCAGGGTGGGGAGCGAGGGGGTGATTTCAAGTCTTGGCCCCACTCCGTTTCCAGGTGAACAACCCCTGCGGCCGCACGAGCATCAGCACGATCAGGAGCAGTGAGTAGATGATCATGCGGAACTCGGCGATCGGGCGCAGCAGCTCGGGGAGGAGCGTGAGCAAGATCGCGGCGAGGACGACGCCGACGGTGTTGCCCATGCCGCCGAGGATGACCATGACGACGATCTCGATGCTCTTGGTGAAGTCGAAGCCCGTGGGGGTGATGGTGAGTTTGAAGTGACCGTAGAGTCCGCCCGCGATACCGGCAAAGAACGCGCCGATCACGAACGCGACGATCTTGTAACGCGTGGGGTTCAGGCCGACCGCGGCGCTGGCGATCTCGTCGTCGTGCGTGGCCAGGAAGCCGCGGCCATAGGTAGAGTGTACGATACAGGTCACGACGAACACCGTGACGGCCACGAACGCGAGGACCCAAAAGATCGAGGTCAACGGCGGGATCGAGTTGAGCCCGAGCGCACCGCCGAGGACCTCGATGTTCTGGAATACGACGCGGATAATTTCACCGAATCCGAGGGTCACGAGTGCGAGGTAGTCGCCCTTCAGCCGCAGCGACGGCACGCCGACCACGAGGCCGGCGAGGGCGGCGGCGAGGCCGCCGACAATGAGTGCACCGAGAAACGCCGCGCCTTGGGCGAACGCGCTGGCGGAGGCGAGGGGACCGATCAATTTCGGCGTGAGGAAGACGGAGACGGCGGCGGCCAGGTAGGCGCCGACCGACATGAAGCCCGCGTGGCCGAGCGAGAATTGGCCCGTGTAGCCGTTCACCAGATTCAGCGACACGGCGAGGATGACGTTGATGCCGATGCCGGTCAGGACGTCGAGGTGGTACGGATCAAACTGTGACGAGAAGCGCGAGACCCCGAACGCGACGATGAGCGCGGCAAGCAGGGCGAGGTGCGGTTTCGGCATGGGGAAGTAGGGAGAACGGTAACGGAAAAGCGACCGGAGCGGGCAGTTGAGAGTTGAGTGCCGAGAGTTAAGCGTGAAACGGGATGGTTTTGTTTGGCGCCGAGGATCGTCTCTCAACCCTCATCTCTCCACTGGTTCTTCCGATTAGACCTTCTCGACGGTGAATTTGCCCAACAGGCCGGCGGGGCGGAACAGGAGGATCACGATCAGAATCGCGAACGCGATGGCGTCCTTGTAGGTCGACCATTGGCTGCCGTTGACGAACGTCTCGACCGTCCCGAGCAGCAGGCCGCCGAGAGCGGCGCCGGGGATGTTGCCGATGCCGCCGAGGATGGCGGCAACGAAGGCCTTGAGGCCGGGCATTACGCCCATCAGCGGGTCGATCGACGGGTAATTGATCGCGTAGAGGATGCCACCGGCGGCGGCGAGGGCGGAGCCGAGGCCAAACGTGAACGAGATAACGATGTCGTTGTTCACGCCCACGAGTTGGGCGGCCTTGGGGTTGAGCGACACCGCGCGCATCGCCGTGCCGATCTTGGTGCGGTAGACGATGAACTGCAGGCCGAGCATCAGCAGCAGCGCGACGAGGATGACGACCAGTTGATTGGTGGAAATGACGAGGCCGCCGACGTTGAAGTTGGCGGACGGGAACACGGCGGGGAACGTGCGCGGGGCGGCGCCGAAGAAGACCTGGCCGGAGTATTCGAGCAGCAGTGACACGCCGATCGCGGTGATCAGGACGTTGAGCGTGGCGGCGCCGCGGAGCGGGCGGTACGCGAGGCGTTCGATGATGATGCCGAGGGCGGCGCAGCCCAGCATGGCGCCGAGGAGAACGACGATGCCGCCCCAGATGGTG
>CAIJFT010000220.1 GCA_903820035.1 uncultured Opitutia bacterium | reverse complement strand
GGCCAGCGCACGATGAGCGGAACGCGGGTGCCGCCCTCGTAGGGTGAGCCCTTGCCTTCGCGCAGCCGGCCGCTGTCGGTCACGCGGGAGAGGCTGCCGTTGTCACCCGCGAAAATCACGACGGTGCGATCGGTGAGTTTGAGTGCGTCGAGACGCTGCAGCAAACGCCCGACCTCGTTGTCCATGTGTTCGAGCATCGCGAGGTAGTTGGCGGTGGTGCGCTCGGCGAAACGGCCGCCGGGCGTGCTGCTGCGCTTGAAGCCGCGCGCGACGTGTTTGTCGACGAGGGCCGGCGGGGCGGCGAACGGTGCGTGCGGGGTGAGATGGGCGGCGTAGGCGAACCAGGGCCGGTCCCGGTTCTGCTCGATGAAGCCGATGATGTCGCTGGTGATCGCGGTCACCGCCTTGTCCTCGCGCTGCTCGGCCGGATTGGCCGCGCCGGCGAAATCAAAGCCGTAGCGGTCAAAATATTTTCCGTCGTCGCGCTTTCGCAGCGGCGCGACAAAGGCGTTGTTGGCGACGTGCCACTTCCCGCTTAGCCCGGTGGTGTAGCCGGCGCTCCGCAGCGTGCGGGCCAGGGTGGCTACGTCGGGAGCGAGCGCGAGGTTGGCCTCGGGCGGACGCAGGTACGCCTTCGGTGGCTCCTTCTCGGCAATCACCTTCACGACGCCGCTGCGCGCGCCGTATTGGCCGGAGAGAAACGCCGCGCGGGTGGGCGAGCATTGGGCGTCGGCATACGCCTGCGTGAACCGCATGCCCTGGGCGGCGAGGCGGTCGAGGTGCGGGGTGGGGATATCCTTGTTGCCGTAGCAACTCAGGCCGGTCCACCCGAGGTCGTCGGCGAGGATGAACAGGATATTCGGCGGGCGGGAGGCTGGCGCGGCCGCGACCGGGCCGACGAGGCAGGTCAGTGCGCCAGCGAGCAGGAGGCCGAACCAGGGGGAGAACGTTCGCATGAGAGGGGCGGTGGGGAGTTGCATCAGGGCCGCTTGGTCGCCGCGCTTTTAGCCGACTCCCGGGCGCGCTGCACTTCTACGGTGCGACGTTCCATGCGCTGTTGTTGTTCGGGGAAGCGCGACCACCAGTATTGGGGCACGCCATCGTTAAGGGCGGGAGCGTCGCCCTTCATTTGCTCAACAAGCAAGCGCTGCATGCGCGCGAGCACCTCCGGCTGCGTCGCGGCGAGATCTTCGCGCTCCAAGGGATCCCGGGTGATATTAAAGAGTTCATCGCCGCGGTTTTCGCCGAGCATCAGGGAACGGGCGAAGCGGCTCTCGCCGCGCGTCACGAGTTTCCAGTCCCCGTCGCGCAAGGCGGCCATGCCGCCGAGGTATTTTTGGTAGATCACGCGGTGCCCGGGCGGCTCGCCGGTGCCGGTGAGCCAGGGCCAGATATTGGTACCGTCGAGTTTTTGGCCTGCCGGCGTGGACGCCCCGGCCAAGGCGGCGAAGGTCGGCAACCAATCCACCACGAGGACGGGAGGAGCAAATTTCCGTGGCTGCAGGCGCGCGGGCCACCAGGCGAAGGCGGGCACGCGGATGCCGCCCTCGTAGGTGGTCGCCTTGTAGCCGCGCAACTCCCCGGACGTGCCGCCGTTTTGTGCGGGATCCCACGGCACGATCTGCGGGCCGTTGTCGGAGGTGAAGATCACGAGCGTGTTGTCCCGTTGACCCGTGGCCGTGAGCGCGGCGATCACGCGGCCGATCGCATCGTCGAGGTGGGCGACGGTGGCGGCGTAACGGCGCGCCCGGGCGCTTTCCGGTTCGTCGCCGGCGAATTTGGTGTCGGCGAATTTCGCCAGCCACTCCGGCGGCGGCTCCAGGGGCGTGTGGGGCGCGAAGTGCGCCAAGTAGAGAAACCACGGCTGTGGTTTTCCCGCCTGTTGCTGCAGCCAGGTGATGGCCTGATTCGTGAGCAGGTCGGTCGTGTGCACGCCCTCCTCGGTCAAGGGCTCGCCGTTGCGCTGCCAAAAATCGCCGAGGGCATTGGGGCGGCCGAGGTGGTGCCAGGGCGAGACGGTGCCGTGCAGTGAGCCGTAGGTGTGTTCGAAGCCACGCTCCCAGGGACGCTGGCCCGCGGCCGGGCCGACGTGCCACTTGCCCGCGTGCAGCGTAGTGTAGCCGGCGGACCGCATCAGCTCCGGCAAGAGCACGAGGCCTGCGGGAAATCCGGAGCCCGCCTTGCCCTGACTGTGGGTGAGATCGTAACGGCTCGACCAGACTCCGCTCAGCAGCGACGACCGCGTGGGCGTGCACTGGGGCATGACATAGTGGTGATCGAGTTCCACGCCCTCGCGCATGAGGCGATCCAGATTCGGCGTCGGAATCCGGCTGCCGTGGTACGACACATCGCCCCAACCGAGATCGTCGGCGACGATGAGCAGGATGTTGGGCCGCGGGGCGGGCGGGGGCGCGGCGGGCGCAACGTGGGCGAAAAGCAACAGCGCGAGCAGCGATGCCAGGGATTTCATGATACGGGGCGAAGCGGCGATGCCGGCGGCGTTACAATTCGGTCTGCAGCGAAAGGATCACCTGGCGCGGACTGCGGAAGGTGAAGATCGAAGGCGCGCCCGTGGTCAAAACCTGCGTCGGGACGAGCCCCCGCTGGTCGAACAGATTCCGTACGTTGAGTTGCAGCTTCCAGTCGGACTTCAGCCGCCAGATCGCCAGCTTGCGCAGGGAGTAGGTCGCAAACGTATCGATCGCCAACTCGCTTTCGCCCTTGAAGGGGCGCGTGAGGTCCAGCACCCGCTGTCCGCTGGCCAGGGTGGTGAGTTGGTAGCCGAGGTTGTTGGGGCTGCGCCACCGGCCGCCGAGTCCGGCGGTCAGACCGCGGAGCCGGCCCTCGGTGAACGCGTAGGTCAGGACTCCGCTCACGCGCCATTCACGCTGATTCGCCACGATGATGCCGTTGCTCGCGATCAGCGGGTCCCGCTGGGTGGCGACCCACTGGTCGTATTGGTTGTGAATCGTCAGCGCGCTGGCTGCGGTGATGCGTTCGGTGTCCCAGCCGGCGCCAAACGTTTTCCAGACCGGCAGGCGCTGCTCGACCCAACTCCACCAGGTGTCGTCGAGCTGCGTCTCGGTGCGCTGGCGGCCGACGTTGAGGACGCCGCGCCAGTTGGCGGTGGGGTTCACCGCCATTTCGATGTCATAGCCCTTGGCCTCCGAGGTGTTCGTGATCTGGTAATTGGCATTGCCGTAGCGGTTCAGGTCCATGCCAAGCATCGGGGTGCCCGGCGCGACCTGCAAAATGCGGCGCTCGACGTTCATCGGGATCGTGCGCACGGCGCTGATCGTATTGTCGGGCCGGCTGTTCTTCTGGTCGTTCACGTACCGGTTGACCCGCAGGTTGAGTTTGCCGTCGGCCAGATTGACGCTGACGCCATAGTCTTTGCCGGTGCCGTTGGAACCGGGAATCGGCCGGCCAAAGGGATCGAACCACGTGCTGGCCTGGATGGCGAAATTCTCGGACTCGGCGTAGTGGACGGAGAGCCACGACAAGGGACGGCCGACGAGGCCCCAGTTGATGGACTGGCCGTTGTCGTAGTAATCCCAGTTATTCGCGAAGCGGGTATTCTCCAGGTTCGGGAAAAGTCCGTTGGCTTGGGCGGTCGTCGAGGCGGTATCCAGGGACGTCTTCATCCGCACGCGGCTTTCGCGCCAGCCGTAGGTCGCGATCAGGCGATCCTTGAGGAGGTAGGTTTGATCGGCCAGCGAGCGGGAGATGACATTCTGTTCGGTGCCCGAGGCCACGGGATAGGAACCATCGGGGTTGCCGTACATCCGCGCCTCGAACGGCTCGCCGCCGGGTCCCGTCAGGTTCAGCACCGGCTTGAAGTCGAGCGCTCCGCCCGGCACCGGCGCACTGACATGGTCGACGCCGTTGCCCAGGTAGGTGCGCAGGGTCACGAGCCGCGAGGTGTCGGCGAGGTTGGTTTTGGCCGCGGCCGACAGAAAGCCCGGGGCTCCGGCCATGATCAGCCGGGAGGCCTGGGCCGTGGTCGTGTAGTCGGAATAGCTATACATCGCGGCGAACCGGTGGCGTCCGAGCCAGGCGGCAGGTCCGGAGCGGGTGGTAAAGTCCAGCTGGTAGGACGCGGTGAGGCGGGATTCGCGGCGATCATCGAAGCCGCGGTTGCCGAGCGGATTCGACTGGGAATAGAGTTTGCCCACGTTCGGGTTCGGCGTCGTGCCGTCGGGCAGGAACCGGTTCGCATCGACGAAGATGTCGAAGCTGTTGTTGCCGTCGACCCAGCTCCCCTGGCGCGTGACGGCGTGTTCCTTCACGAATCCCGCCTCGACGTAGAGGTCACGCGTCACCTTTTGCTCGACGAAGGCGTTGAGGACGCGACCGCGTTCGCGCACGAGGTTGCCGTCGCCGAAGATGTTCGCGTACGGGTTGAACACCTCGGGCCGGATCAAACTCCACTCGTAGGCCTGATCCTGGAGTACGGGCGCCTTGGTGTGGAGCCCGACCACGTTCACCGAGTTGAGCCAGTTGCCGACCGGCTGATTGCCCGGGGTGTTGCCGGCCATCAAGACCATGGAGTTGTTGCCGCTCCGC
The DNA here is from genome assembly GCA_903820035.1 of uncultured Opitutia bacterium. Classification (GTDB taxonomy): domain Bacteria; phylum Verrucomicrobiota; class Verrucomicrobiia; order Opitutales; family Opitutaceae; genus ER46. Next base: position 34,788 of record CAIJFT010000220.1, on the reverse strand, counting down.
GTCAGCACCGGGGCGAGACCGCCGGCGGTGATGCGCCCGGTCACGGTGGCGGCGGCGGTCGCCGCGGTGATGCCGGAATTGTCGAACTGCGGTTTTCCGCCGTCCAGCCACGGGCTCACATAGTCGTGCACCACCACGGCCGACGCGCGCGAAGCATCGCGTTGCACCCACTCCGAGTTCAACCGGATCGTGGTGTCGGGCAGCGGCCTCAAAGTCACCGCGCCGTAGAGGCGGCGGTTCGCGTCGCTGTGGTTCGGGCGAAACGAGCGGTTGTTGGCGTCGAGGGCGGCAATCCGCAGCGCGGCCTTCTTCGGCCACAGCACCCGGTTGACGTCGAGGGTGGCGCGGTGCGCGTCGAAGTTGTCCCGCCGGTAGGTGAGCGCGGTGCGATCGCGAAACTCCGCCTGCTTGAGGCTCGCGTCCGTCACTCCGCCGGGGTTGCCGAGGCCGAACAGAATCGCGTTCGGTCCGCTCGCGATCGTCACGCGGTCGGTGTTGTACGTGTCGATATCGAAGCTCGTCTCGAAAAAGCTGCGCAGGATCGTCACCGCCCCCAGGCCGCGGATCCGGCTGTCGTTGCGCTGATGGTTGTTGACGAGCGACAGCGCCCCGAAGCCGACGCCCTGATCCCCGCCGGGAGTGTATTCGAGATAGCCTTCGACGTTGGTCGAGTAGAGATAGACCTCCTCGAGGTTGGTGAGGCCGAGATCATTCATCAGCTCCGGCGTGAAAACGGAGATCTGCGCGGCGACATCCTTCAGCGGGGATTTGATGCGGCTGCCGGCCAACGTGCTGCCGGCGCTGTAGCCGTGGTCCTTGTCGGCGGACAGGACAAAAGGCGAGAGCGTGACGGTGTCCGCGTCACTTGCGATCGGAGCGGGGCGGTTGCCGTCCGCCTTCAACGGTGCCGCCGTTGCTCCGTTTGGGTCCGATGTCCGCCGCACGGCTAAAATGCCGTCCTTCGACTCGGACGCGGACAGCGCGGTGCCGGCAAGCATTTGGTCGAGCGCCTCGCGCGGCGTCAGGTCGCCGCGGACGGCATTCATTTTCGTGCCGCGGACGGATTCCGGCAGATAGAGGATGTCGCGGCCGGCCTGGGCGGCGAACTGCTTGAGCGCCACGGCGGCATCGGCCGCGGGCACGTCGAAGGATATTTTCCCGGTGTCGGCGGCGCCGGAGAAGGACACGCCCAGACTGACCGTGAGCAGGGCCAGGCGGAGCAGCCGGCCGAAGCAGCCGGACGTCGGGGCGGTAAACGCGAAGTTCGAAGGGGGCATGGGTGGGGTGGGCGCGCGAGCGGGGAGCAGCACCGCGACGGTATTAAGTCGGACGAACCGGCGCCAAGCAGGGACAACGGTTTAAATAATTTCCGGCGCGGGTAAAAACTCCGGCTGCCAGGACTACTGCGCCCGGCGGAGGATGATGCGACCGTCGCTGCGCCGCTCGGCCCGAATCCCGAAGTTAGCCTCCAGCACCTCGACAAACCGGTCGACAGGCGCGGCCCGCAGGCGGCCGCTGAATTTCAGGGCCGCCAGACCGGGGTCGTCGAGGACGAGCACGGTGTTCGTTCCGCTCCGATTGAAGCGCTCCACGACGTCGGCCAACGGCATGGCGTCGAACACGAATCGGCTGGATTGCCAGGCGAGAGCTTGGTCGAGCAGGACGAGCGGAACCGATTCGACGACCGGGGCGGTGTTTTGCGGCCGGGTGGAAACGACGGTCTTCTGGCCCTCGTTGACCAAGGCGGTCGGGGCGGATCCGGCAGCGGAGGTTGCGACGGGCGGGTGAACCTGGACCGTGCCCTCGGTCACCAAAACTTCCACGGATGCGCCGACGAGCCGGACGTCGAACGCGGTGCCGACGGCCCGCACCGCGACGCCGTTGGCCTCGACCCAGAAGGGACGATCGGGATTCTTCGCGACGGTGAAGTGCGCCTCGCCCTGCCGCAGCCTGACCCGACGCTCGGCGGGGGTAAACGCCGGCTCGACCCGGGCACCGACGTTGAGTTCGACGACGGAGCCGTCGGGCAAATGCAAGATCCGACTGTCGACCGCCGCGACGGCCGGAGGTGGCACGGGTTTGGACTCGGCCCACGGCTTCCACACGACGGCAACTGAAACCGCCAGCGCCGCCGCCGCGAGGGCGAGGCGGGGGGGGAGGAACACCTTGGGCGCGGGCCGGGCGGGGAGCAGCAAGTCCGGGTCCGCGGCGACATCCGGCGAGTGGGGATAACGGGCCAGCCCATCCAGGGTGCCCCACGCCCTTTCGACCTCCGCGAAAATCTGCGCATGCCGCGCATCGGCCGCGCACCAATCGGAGAAATCAGCGTGTTCCGCCGGAGTGAAGCCGCGCGCCTGCCGCAGCGCCAGCCATTCGGCGGCCTGCCGTTGCATCCGTTTCCCCGCGGCATCCAGTGGCTCGTTCATGGCCGCGTGATACCCCGACTCCGGAAATAGTCGGTGCACTTCTCCAGGCCCCGGACGACCTGGGTGCGGACGGTGTGCTCGGAGATGCCGAGGCGCTCCGCGACTTCGCGTTCGGAGAGACCGTAGACTTTGGTGAGGGTGAGCACTTGGCGGCAGCGGGTCGGAAGCTGGCGGATGGCGCCGGCGAGGAGTTCGAGTTCCTGCCGGGTGCTGACCGCTTCCACGGTGTCGGCACCATCTAAGACGGCCAGGGACGCAAGATCAGCGACAGGCTCGATCGAAACCACGGCGTGCCGGCGGGCCTGGTCCACCGCGGCATTGCGGGCGATCGAGTACAGCGTCGCCTTGGCCGACCTCACCGGGGGCAGGTTGGAGCGGGTCGACCGACGCCAGAGTCGCGCCACCGACTCCTGGACTAAATCGTCCACGTCGGTCAGCCACGGAAACCGGGCGCGCAGCCAGGCCCGCAGGGCGGGTTCGTGGGGACGAACCTCCTCCAGATACCAGCGCCGCGAAGGGCCGGTGGTTGAATCGTTATCGGGGGGCGGGGAACTCACAGGGGCGGCGAGCGTGGCGGCAGCAGATGTTCGCCCTGCGGACAATGGCGAGAAGATTCAGGCTGGACGCGGGAACCACCCCGCGCGGCCCGGCAGCAGGGGCGCGGTCATGCGACCACAGGTATCTGAGACATGGATGCAGCAAAACGTCGGTGAGTCCGGACGGGCAGTTTGCGATGGCAGTCGCGCCGTGCCGGCAAACCCGCCGGGCTACCGCCAGCGGATGGTGGCCTGCTTGGTCGTGAGATCGACCCGGACGGAAGCATGTGCGAACTCGCGGGTGGCGGTGAGACCCTGCCATTTGCCGTCCGCCAGCGGCGGGCCGAGCGGTCGATTTAATGCGGGGTAAGGTTCGAACACGCCGTGGTCCTCGCGATAGCCCCACGAGTAGCAGAAGTGCGAACCGGGTTGGGCGGCGACGAGGAAGCACGCCAGCGGAAAGGTCAGGTGCTCAAGGGCGAGCCGCTGCAATTCGTCGCGGGGGCGCTGCATCATTTCCCGGTCCAGCCACGTGAAACCGGGCCAGCCCTTCAGCACGACGAATTTCCCCTTGGCCGCGGCGAGCGCGAGCGAATCGAGGTCGGCCTTGAGGTCGGCGGGCGAGTCGGTTTTGAAAGCCCCGAAGTGCTCGATCATCACGCCGTCAATGCCCTCCCAATCGAGGATTTCACGGAAATCGGTGGTGCGAAGTCCGTTCACGACCACCAGGCGGTTCGCGCCGAGTTTGCGCTTGGTTAACGCCAACATTTCCCGAAGGCCCGCCACGATCGCGCGGGCCTTGGCCTCGCCGACCTGCTTGGCGAGGCCCGGAGAAAGCGCCTGCGGTAGGGCGTCGGCAAATACGCCGCCAAGCGGCGCACCGCGGTTGGCCGCGGCGACGACCTCGGACCACCATTCGCGAAACTCCGCGTTCGACGGATCCGGCCGCGGTGTGCCGGAAGGGTGGCTGACGACTTCGCCGGCCGGGGTGCGGAGGGTCCACTCCGGGCGGTAGGTCTTGAACGCGTCGTAGCCGGGCCAGTTGATGAAGGCGTTGAAATAGAAGAGGACCTTGGCCGCGGGGTTGCGCTGCACGATGCGGCGCGCGGTGGCGGCAATCCCGGCTTCCGTGCTGCCGTGCGCCGCGAGACCGTGGCTCTTTTCCAGGACGATGAAGCGGCTTTGTCCGGCCAGAAATTCGATCTCGGCGTCGGTCAGGTCGGCAGTGCGTTGGCCGAAGTGGAGAGTGAGGGGCACGCGGTCCCAGGTGAAACCGGGGAAGGCGACGGCGGGCGCGGGAGTTGCGGCGGACGCGGCGGCGCCCGGCGGGAGGAGCAAGAGAAGCGCGGCCGCGAGGAGCGGAGCGGATTTCATCGGGCGGCGTTGGTTTCCTGGTAATCGGAGCTGACGGTGAGTGCCCCGCTGCGCGCGTTCACGAACCACGCGGTCGTCCCGGCGGGTAACTCCGTCGTGACGATCCAGGTGTCGCCCTGCGGTCTGATCCGGGCCGGTGATTCGGTCCACCGGCGACTGCCGGTGAAGCCGGAGCCGGTGGTCGAGATCAAGGTCGCGCGGGCAAGCGGTTTGGTGCTGGTGAATTCAATTTCGGCGCGGTCCGGCTGGAGGGTGAGACGCGTTTGCGTGCACCACGGTTTGCCCTCCCGCACGACGGAGGCGGCGAAGGCGTAACCGTCGGGCGGATTCCAACCGGCGGGATGCGAGTGCTTCATGCCGGGGAGGAGCGCAACGAGCCGAGGCCCGGGCGCCGCCCGGTAGCTGGCGGCCTGGCAATCGAGCGGGAAATGGGCGTCCTCCGGCCACGAGAGCCACAGCACCGGCAGCTGGGCCCGGGGAAGGTAGCGCACGGGATCCCAGACTTCGCGGTAGAGCGCACTTTCGCCCAAGGCGCGGCCGTATTGGTTGGCGGCGTCGAAGAGATGGCCGCAGCCGTAGATGGGAATCCCGAAGGCGAACCGGGCGTCGAGGCCGAGGACCGTGCTCGTGATGACACCGCCCCAGGAAATGCCGCTGACGCCAACGCGGGTGGCGTCCACCTCGGGCAGCGAGCGGAGGAGGGAATGGGCAAGGATCGTGTCCGCGAGCGCGTGATACATCCATTGGTCGGCCAGCGGCTCGGCTGCATCCCCGTAAATGCCCTGGCGCGCTGGGCCCCCGGCGGGGTGGCGTTTCCACTGCGCGCCGGGCGGGGCGCCGGGAATGCGTTCGTCGGTCTGACCCTCGACGGCGATGGAAAGTGCGGCGAAGCCGTGCGCGTTCCACTGCTGCACCCACTCCTTGAAGGCCGTGCCGCCGCCGCCGTGCACGAGCACGATGCCGGGAACCTTGCCCGTTCGCTCGGACGGCAGCCCGAGCCACGCGAAGACGCGGGTCGCTTTTCCCTGATACGGGAGGCCGTCGAAAAAAAGGGGCTTGATGCTGCCGGCGGGAGCGAAGGCTTCAGCGCCGTGGACGGCGGGAGGAGCCATTAGTTCTCCGAGGGCGACGACCTGCGCCCGCAGCCCGGCGAAGTCGCGAGCGGGGTCGGCGCCGGAGCTGGTGAGCGAGGACAGCGCCGCCAGGAGCGCGAAGCGGAGTTTCATTCGACGGGGCGGAGGCAGATGGCCTGGAGGCTCGCTTGGTCGCGCGGGCCATCGACGAGCGAGACCGCGATCGTGTGGCGGCCGGCGGTCTTGAAGGTCAGTAGCCCGAAGGTGTGCGCCTGATAAAGGGGCGAGGAGTTTTGTTGGTTCTGGAGCTTCACGCCTTCGTCAGTCTCGACGTGCCAGACGAGTTTGCCGTTACCCTTGTAGTTTAGGTCGAGCTGGTAGTCGCCGGCGGCGGCGACGTTGACGGTCCAGACGGCATGACCGCCGGTTTTCCAATCACTGACTTGGGTAGCCGCCTTCCACTCGCCGAACTTCTCCATCCAGCGAATTTCTTTTTTGGTGGCGTCGTTCACTGCCGCAAATTCGACGAGGAGGCGGGTGGGGAAGTTCGGATGCACGCCGAGCGTTTGGTCAACGTGGGGGGCGGCCTGCAACCGGACGGCGACAACCGAGGCGGGGCGATCGGGCGGGGCGGCGGGGAGTTGGAGTTCGGTCCATGGCCCGCGTTTTTTCCACGTGACCGGGAGCAGTTTGCCGCCGGCGACGACGCCGGCGGCGGCGATTTCGGTTTCGAGTCCGGCCAGCATCAACCGGCCGTCGTGGGGCCAATCGAAGACGACGAGGTTGAGCGTGTGCCCGGAGGTGGTGACGTCGCCCCACGGTTGCGCGTGGTCCCACGGGGAGGCGCCGGCGGAGTACACGACCTGCGGGTAACGTTTGATCCAGGCACCGGCCTGGAGGAGGTACTTGGTCGCTTGGGCGGGAATGCGACCCGTGCCATCGGGGCCGACGTTGAGCAGATAGGTGCCGCCGCGGCCGACGGTGGCCACGAGACGGTGCAGGATCTCTTTCTGGTCTTTCCAGTTTTGGTCATACCAAGCGTAGGCCCAGGAATCGTTCGTGGTGTCGCAGGTTTCCCACAGGCCTTCCATCCGGCGGGGCGGGACTTCCATGTCGCCCTTGCTGACGTAGTCGCCGAGGCCGAAGCCGACGCGGCTGCAGAGAAGCGCGCCCGGCTGGGTCTCGCGGACGAGGGCGGCGAGTTTCTCGGCGTGCTCCTTGGGCATGTTGCCCGGCGTGTCGAACCACACGAAATTCAGCGGGCCGTACTGCGTGCAGATCTCCTTCACCTGCGGGTAGCATTTTTCGCGGAAGTAGTGATCGAAGGAGGCGGGCGAGCCGTCGGTGTTTTGCTTGGGACCATTGTTGCCGCCGGGGGCGGTCCAGTCCTGATTGTGTGAATAATAGAAACCGAAACCGAGCCCCGCGGCGCGGCACGCGGCGGCAAGTTCCTTCATCGGGTCCCGGGCAAACGGTGAGGCATCGACGATGTTGAAGGGGTGAGCCGACTTGAACATCGCGAAGCCGTCGTGGTGCTTCGAGGTGATGATGATCCATTTCATCCCCGCGGCTTGCGCGACGCGGACGATTTCGCGGGCATCAAAGGCGGTCGGGTTAAAGTTTCTCGCCTCGGCCATGTAGTCGGCTTCGGAGATTTTCATCTGCCGTTTGATCCATTCGCCGATCCCGTAAAACGTCTGGCCCTGCCATTGCCCGCCGAGGTGGGAGTAAATGCCCCAGTGGATGAACATGCCGTAGTTGCCGTCGCGGAAGAGCGCGACGCGATCGGAGGAATCGAGGCCCGGCAGGGCGGTGGTGGCGCCCCACATCTGGTCCATCGATAGCTCGGCGGCGGAAGGTGCGGCGGCGCGGCCGGGCTGAGCCGTGAGCACGGCAACAGCGAGGAGAAGGCCGGCGGTGCGGGCGGACGAGGGCGTCATGGTAATGGTGAGCGGTGTCGCGTGCGGTGCGCGGGTTATTTTGCGGACGGCGTCACGAATTCCTCCCGGCTGAGTTTCCCGTCGCCGTTTTTGTCGAAGTTTTTGAAACGCTGTTCGAGGTTCGCGGCGCCGTTCAGGCCGGCGACGTATTCCTCGAGCGTGAGGACGCCGTCGTGGTTGGTGTCCATGCGGGCAAAGGCGGCGGCGCGGTCGATACTGGCTTTCTTGGCGGGGGCCTTGGGCGCGCCCGGTGCGGCGGCCCGGTCGGCGACGCTGAGGCACGACGTATCAACCGAGGTGGGCAGCGTGCTTTTCCACGCAAGGGCGAGTTGGGTGAGTCGGGCCACGATGGCGGGGTTCTCCTGGGCCAGATCGACGACTTCAGCGCGGTCGGTGGTGACTCGATGCAAAGCGACGCGCTGCGCCGTGGCGCCGAGGACGAGTTTCCAATCGCCGTCGCGCACGGCGAGTCGCGGCCACCAATCGGGTTCGGCCGCCTTGCCGGTCCATTCCCAGAAAATCGGCCGCGTGCGCCGGACGGGTTGGCCGTGGAAAGCGGCGAGCAGGTTTTCACCGTCTCCCCGATAGTCGGAGGGCAGCGAGATTTCCGCGGCGGCGCAGAGGGTCGGCAGCAAGTCGACGGCCGTGAACGCCGTGCTGTTGTTGGTCGCCCCGGCGGGAGTGTGCCCCGGCCAACGCACGAGGAAGGGCACGCGCACGCCGCCTTCGAAGAGGCTGCGTTTCTCGCCGCGGAGGCCACCGGTGGACCCGATGCTGTAGTAGCCGCCGTAGCCGGTGACGCCGGCATCGTCGTCGCGGGAACTGAGCTGGGATTTCGGTGCGGTGGTCTCGGGGCCGTTGTCGCTGGAAAAAATCACGATGGTGTTTTCCTCGATGCCGGCGGACTTGAGCGCATCGAGCACGCGACCGACGGCGTTGTCACCGTCGGTGATCACAGCGGCGTAAACGCGCTTCTGCGCGTCAAGGTGCGCCCATTTTTCCAGCGAGACTTGCGTGGGTACGTGCGGCAGATGGCTCTCGTGGAGCCAGACGTTGATGAAGAACGGTCGCGCCTTGTTTGCGGCGATGAACCTCGCGGCGTTGTCGGGTGTCGCGTGCAGATCGGCGGAGGCGGTTTCGGCGCCGCCGTTGAAGACGGCGAACTCGTCGAAGCCGTAGGCGTTGGGGACGGGCGCGCCGTGCGTGTTGCGATTGGTCAGATGCCATTTGCCGAAGTGCGCCGTACGGTATCCGGCCTTTTGGAAAAAACGCGCGGCGGTCGGGGCGCGGGCGTCGAGCCAGTCCGGCATGCCGCGGGCCTGGTTTTGCTCGGGGGCCGCGAAGTGCTGGTGAATACTGAAGCGCGAGGGAAACATTCCGGTCATCGCGGCGGCGCGACTCGGCGAGCACACGGGATTAAGGACATTGAACTGGTGAAAATCAGTTCCCTCGCGCGCCAGCCGGTCGAGGTGCGGCGTCTTCAGCCAGGGGTGTCCGTGGGCGGAAAGATCGCCCCAACCCCAGTCGTCGGCGAAAATGAAGACGACGTTCGGGCGCGGGGCGGGTTCCTTCTGGGCCGCGAGGACGGCCGAAACCGAAAGAAGGACGAGCAGGAAGAATCGGGCGCAGGTAAGGCGACGCATGAGATGGTTTTAAGGGGATGACGCGTTGACCGAGTATTCCGGCGACAACGGTTCGGGGGCCGGGTGCCGCTCGCGACCGGAACTAGAATTCAAACGTCGCGGTGAGGACGTAATTTCGCGGGCGGCGCAGTTCCCAGAGCACCGGGACGATGGCGTTGGTGGCACCGTAGACCGCGTTGGTGTCGTAGTCCGATCTCACCAATCGCGGGGCCTGCCAGTTGGGGAGGTTCTGGATATTCAGCTGGGTGCGGAGGTTCACATTGCCGAAGATGCGGCGCTGATAGGAAACCATCGCCCCGAGATCCCAGAAGGGATCGCCGAACAGCGGGCGGCTCACATCAACGCGGCCGTTGGGTACGCCGGACGGGTCCGTGAGCCGCTGGTAGCCGATGGTGTTTTCGCTGCGCCAGCGGAAGTTGCCGCCGAGCGTCCAGCCTTTGAGCACGCCGTCGTTAAAGACCCGGGTGATGAGTCCGTTGAACGCATACTTGCCGTTGCGCGCGGTGGTGACACCGGTGAGCGCGACGTCGTCGAGATAGCTCTTCTCCTGGGCGGCGATTTGTTGCTCAAGGTAGAGCGCGTCCGCCCCGGCCTGGGCGCGGGCGGTGGCATTCGCCGGGTTGAGATCGAAGGACGGAGCAGCTTGCCCGGCCTCGATCTTGCGCAGGTCCGCGGCGAGCTTCTTCCAGGTGCCCAAACCCTGGAACTTCGAATCGGTGTTAAGGTAGGCGCCGACGGCGGCCAAGTGCGTGCCGAGCTTGTTGGTATTGACGCTGCCGGAGAGCGAGACGCGCCAGTTCCGCGAGGGATTGTAGACCAGATTCATCTCGTAGCCTTTGGCGACGTAGCTCCAGGTGTCGGAGGTGTTGCCGGTATCCACCGGATAGCCGCCGGCTTCGGCCAGATCCGTGAAATGCGAGTCGCCGGAGACTTTGTAGTTGGTCCGCAGGCGAGCGAGAATGTTGCGCGTGCCGGTGACGCTGGCGTTGGCGTTGCGGGCTTGGTTGTCGGCCGACGTGGTAAATTGACTTACACCGAGCGCCAACCGGCCTTGGAGGAGCGAGAGGCGCACGCCGTAGTCCGTGGTTTTGCCGAGGGAATTGGGGGCCGCTCGGCCGAGCGGGTCGACCCACGAGGCATTCGGCACCGGCAGGAAGTTGCTCGACTGGTTAGCGGTGAGCGAGAGCCAGGGCAGCACGTGATAGACGCCGCCGTACGTGCGGGACTGCCCGTTGGCGACGATCGAGGGCTGGTCGTTGTAAGGAACGTCCTGGGCGAGGGCGAAAGTCTGCTTCAGTGGGTCAGTCGCGGAGCCGGCTATGGCGGGGTTGGCGACGTTGCGGACAGTGGGTACGCCGTAGCTCTTGGTGTCGTCGGCCCGGTAACCGGCGACGGTGATCAGGCGCCCGTCGAACCAGCGGGCCTGCCAGCCGAGGGAAAAGGCCGTCGAGGTGAACTTGCTTTTGAGGGCGTTGAGAAACGAGATCCGACTGAGGTTGACCGGGGCGGACTCGTTGGCCGTCGCGCCCAGTAATTTCCCATAGCTGTTGAGCTGGGCGAGATGATTGAGCACCTGCACGGAGTCGGGGAGGACGGGCACGTTGCCGTTGACGAAATATGCGCGGGTGAGCAGGGCGTTCGCGCCGTTGACGGCATCGCCGGACCAGCCGCCGGCCGCGGGCAGGCCAACGGTGGCGAGATTAAATACGCGGGTGAGATCCTGGTCAGCGTCCGAGCGCGTGGTCTGGTAGAGCCCCGCGAAATTGTGTTTGCCGAACCAGCGGTGGTGTTTGGTCAAATCGAGTTCGTAGGACAGCGTGCCGCGATACTCCGCGGAGCGATTCTTGATCGGACGAAACTGCATCTGGTTGTTCTCGGCGTAAGGGACGAGGTAGCCGGGGTTGGGTGTTCCGTCGGGGAGGTAGCGGTTGGGATCAATCGTGACGGTCGTGAAAAAGTTCGGAGCCTGCGACTGGTTGTAGAGCGCCAGGTTGCCGCCCAATTCGAGGAAGAGTCCTTCCGCGAGTTTTTGCTCCAGCATGAGCTGGCTCCAGCGGCCGTGTTGGGCGGAGGAAGGATCGGCCCACGTCCCACCGTTGAGATTCGTGCTCTTGCTGAGACCGAACATCGCCCAGGGGTTGGCGGATTGGTAGTTGGGGCTGGAGACGCCGCCAAAAGTCGCCGCCGACAACTGGCCCTGATAGCGGGTGTTGATCATCGGATTCGGCAGGTTGAGCCCGACCGTGTAGACTTGGGTGTTTCCGGTGATCTGCCCCAAGACCAGGTTCGGGTCGAAATCGTTGCGGGAGTCGACCAAGCCGTCGGGGTCAACCACCCCGCGTGCGACCGGAATGGGTTTCCCGGCGGCGTCTACATACGGCCGCGTGGCGGTCCAGGTCTGGCCTGCCGGCACAAAATCGATCGTCGGTTTGCCGGCGGCCGCCCAGCGCAAGGCCCCGCCGTCGAAACCCCACACCAAACTCGAGGTGTTGGTGCCGAGGGAATAACTCTCGTGATTGAGCGTGAGCCGGGTGTTGGCCCAAGGCTTGGCGGAAACACTGAGGGTGAGGCGCTCCTGGTTCTTGCCTTCGTATTTGCGGAACTCGCGGGCTTCGTCGTGCAGCACGTTCAGGCGAAAGCCCAGTTTGTCTTTAATGAGCGGCTGATTGTGGTCGATCGCGATACGCCGCGAGCCATTCGTATCCGCCTGCGTCTGGACTTCCGTTTTCCGCCGCTGCAATTGGGCGCGCTTCGTGGACGTGACGGCGGTGCCTTGCGGATTACCGACGCCGATGAGCAGGGCGTTGGGTCCGAGCGAGAGCGTGATGCGCTCAAGGTTATAGTTATCCGTCGGCTCAAGGGCGGTGAAGAAGTCGTGGGAGATCGATTGATTGCCGGCGTTGGTGTTGAAACCGCGGATCGAGTACGACTGGCCGGTGCCGAAACGCATCTGGGTGCCGCTCGCGCGATTGGCGTCCGTGTTGTCACCCTCGGTTGAGTCAACGCTCGGGGTGTAGAGCAGTGCTTGCTCGAATGAATTCACGCCGAGGTCGCGGATGAACTCCGGCGTCAGGATCGTGAGCGAGGCGCCGACGTCGCGGAGGTTCGTGCGCATGCGCGTGCCGGCGAGTGTCTCCGTGGCCGCGTAGCCGGTGTCCTTGGCCGAGGAGACTTCGAAGGGGGTGAGCAGCACGGCATCGGATGCGGGCGCACCAACAGCCGGAATGGATTGAGCGATGGCGGTCGTGGCGCCGAAAATCGCGAAGAGGCCGGTCAGGCCCGAGGACACGAGAGCTGATTTCATGACAGGAGATAACATCGGGGTGGGATTCGGAAAAAAAGGAGCGGCGGACGACGTGAAAGCGACTCCACCTACGGGGTATTCGGGCTTGGCGAGATGTGGTCGACGCCGGCGCGATTGGCAAATCCTGCTTGGCGCACAGGTGTCACTGGGCGCGGTCACGCTTATTACCCGGGCCAGGCGCAGGCCGGTCCGAGCGCAAACCCCGCGGGCTTGGCGTGGGACGGTGCCGCGAATGCAACCGGCCCGTTCCGGCTAAAGCACAGCCTGAAAGTGTGTAGCCGCGGGGGAGCGCAGCGACAACGTGGTCGTCGGACGTGACCGCGTTGTCGCCGCTGGCTCAAACGCGGCGACCGAAATTTCGGCACCGCTCTAGCGCCGGTTGCTACGGTTCAACGAAGGTCGGGCCCGCACTCGGCCACGAGCAATTGGGTCCACTCGCTCTCGTTTACGTTAAAATAGATGCGGCGGCCATCGGCGCTAAAGATCGGATGCGGGTGGTTCTTCCGCCACGATTTGGCGCCGAGGCTGTTATTGAAGCGATGGAGGATCTTGTAGTGATCGCCCCGGATGTCGCAGACCACGACGCCCCATTCGCCGGGTTTGCCTTCGAGGTTGGTGAGCGGGCCATCCATCACATAGAGTTTTCCATCGGGACTGACGGAAGGATGGTCCCCGGACAATTTCGGCAGGCCGGGGCGGCGGGCGATTTTACCGTCACCATCGGTGCTATAGAATGAGTTCCCCGCCTCCGTGATCGTACGCGAATCGGGATACCACGCCGGATGGCCCCATTTCTCACTCATGAACGCGGGCTGCTTGGCGACGAGGTCGAAGACCACCGTGCCCTGGCGATTGCTGGCCTTGGCCGAACGGAAATTGTTCGCCGCGCCGTCGGGGCCGGGCGCCGACATCTTGAAGAAGACGCGCTGCCCGTCCGGTGAGATATTGGGAAAGAAAATCGAAGTGGGGCGCCCGCCGAATTCCTTGGCGAGCCAGGCGCCGTAGCGTTTCTCCACGTCGGCAATCGTCATCACGGTGCGAATTTCGCCCGTCGCGGCGTCGAGAAACTCCAGATCGCGATGTGCACCCGGATTCCAGTGGCAGCCGTAAATCGGCAGGACGTCGTCGATCGCGCGGCCGAAACAAAGCTGGCGGTCCTCCGCCAGTTTGCGGTCGGTGCCGCTGGCAAGATCCACGACGTGTACGCTCCAACGCCCCGCCTTCACATCGTGGTAGGCCACGCGTTTCCCGTTGCTGATCCACTGCTGGCAGGCGGCGCGGTGCGCGTCCTCGGTGTCGATGTCCCGCGCGATGACGGTTTCCCGGCCGGTCGCGCGGTCGCGGACGAGCAAATCGCCGTGGTGACCGTCGGGGGTCGTGGAAACGTAGAACAAGACGCGCGTACCGTCGGGACTTTCGGGTCGCGTCAGGTAATACGTGTGGAGGGTGTGCCGCGCTGCGGAAGCGGCGACGGGCTGAATCGTCACGCCGGTCAGCCAGGGAGCGAGCGGATCGGTCGCCGCGGGCTGCGCCGGCGCGAGCGAGGTCAGGGCGAGTGCGAACCAGCACGCGGCGAGGGTACGATTGAGAGTATTCATCGATTTTTTGGGGGGAGAGACGTAATTCCAACGCGAGCGAGAAGGGTGCTAATAAAACCGTCGGTCATCGGGGTTGCCCCGTAAGATTTGGCGCTGACGCCAAGTGAGCGAGGGAGGCGCAGAGCGTGAGACTTTCCCGCTTTGAAGACTTTTGCGGTTATTGTATTCATGCTATCCTCGTGCACCCGCCGATCGAGCGCGCCAATCTTGGACCCGGATGGAGGCAAGGGTGCGTGCGGCGAACGACTAGAAAAATGGCGGGGGAGGTGGGGTTAGAACGTGGATTTAACGCCGAAGGTCCACGAGGAACCATAGTCGTCGCGCTGCCGCAGTCGGGCGAACCCCGGCGTATTGGGTCCGTAAATCCCGGTGTCCTCGGTCGCGTCGGTCAGGTTGCGGAAATTCGCGAACGCCGCGACCCGCCGCCAAAAATAATATTCACCCTGCACGTCGAGCTTAAGGCTCTGGGGTTTCCATTGGAAGGTGCCGGGCTCGAGGCCGCGCCCGGTTTGGGGCGAGGAGGTCTTGCGCTCACCGCTGTAGTTCCAGCCGGCGCGCAGGACAAAGGTCGGGCGCGTCAGGCTGACGCCCCAATTATAAGTTCGCGGGACATAGCCGACCAGACTGGCCGAAGCGGCATCAGCCCCGGTGAGACGGAGAATTGTGGCATTGGCGAACACCTGCACGCCGCGCAGCGCATGCGGCAGAAACGTCAACGCCTGCTTGTAGTTGAAATCCATTCCGGTCATCCGCACGGGATCGGGGAGATTAAACTGGGTCGAGACGTCGTAAGGCCCGTAGACGTTCGGATCCAAATCGTAGAGGGCGAGAAACTCCGGGGTCGCGCGAAACACCGTGGTGCCGAAGAAATTTCGGAAATCTCGGCGGAAGGCCCCGACCGAAAACTGCCCGACGCCCTGGAAGTAATACTCGAAGCGCAACTTGGTGGTGTCGGCGCTCCACGTCTTGATCCCGACATTGTTCACGACGATCCGGTTGCTGGTCGAGGCCGGCGATTCGGTGTTGGGCAGGGTTAGGCCGCCGGTATACTGGACGTAATCCGGCCGGCCCACGGACGTATAATAAGACGCGCGGACGACGAGATTTTCACCGATGCTGTAGGCGGCATTGAGACTCGGGAAGTACCGCAGGTATTCCTTGTTGGCCCGGGCCGCGCGATCGAGAAAGGTGAGTTGGGAAACACCGAGCGTGTTTGAGGTCGGCAGCACCAGCAACGGCGCGCCGTTGGCGCCGAGGAGCACTTTGCCCTTCGCATCCTTTTGGAAATTGCCCGTCGGGTCGGTCAGCGTGCCCTGCGCCTTGACCTCGGTGTTTTCCGCGCGCACGCCGCCGATTAGTTTTAATCGATTGTTCAGGAGCGACACATCGGCGCGGACAAAGCCGGCGGAGATGGTTTCCTGCGCCCATTTCGAAACGCTGACGGCGTTGCGGTAGCCCGCATTCTGATCGAAGACGAAATAGCCCGGCTGGCTGCCGTAGAGCTTGTAGAGCGCCGTGATGTTCGGCCATTCGATCGGCGGCAGACCGTACGGCGAACCATGCGCCATAAAGTTCCGGTCCGCGTAGGCGCCGGCCCCGTCGTCGCTGCCGCCGGTGGCCGTGGGCGTCGTGGTGCCGCGCCCGTCGGCGCCGACAAAATTCGCCGTGGTCGACGTGCCGCGAATATCGCGCATGGCCTGCCGCAGATCCAAGCCCTCTTTCAGTTTCACGGGCAATCCGAAGATCGTGAACGTCCGCGCCGCCTTGAGATACGCCGTCTTCTTCGCGTCGATCGAATCGCGCGGATTCGGGTTTCCCGCCGCCGTAAGGACGTAGCTGCTCAACTGAAACGGATCAAAGACCGCGCCACTCGTCCCGTCCCTGGCGGTGACCGTGCCGGGACCGGTGGAATTTACCCCGTCGAACGAGAGGGTCACATTGCTCCGGCGTGCGGTGACGCTGCCAAAGTAGCCGCGATCGCTGTCCCTCAGATAATTCGTGGATCGCGAATAGCCCGCACCCGCTTCCGCACTCCAGACGGGACCGTTGTGCCGGTAGGTCAGGGTTGGCATGTGGGTATTACCTCCGCGCCAGCGCCCTCCCGCCGTCATGGTCAACCCGCCGCCGGGCAGCCCGTGCGTAAACGTCGGACTGAATCCGTTGGCGGCCACATTGGTCACATTCAGCGCGAGCGAGTTGTTCGTATACTCGGACGAGAACGTGCCGTAGTCATAGGCGAAAAACAGGATGTCGCGGGCGGTGAGCTTGTAGTCAACCGTCGCGCCGAATGATTTCCGCTGATTGAATTTCCGCGCGTCCGTCAGGGTGAAATCGCTCAGGTACGGCTTATCCACGGTGGTGTCGGGCAACGTGGTCCCGTTGGTCGCCAAGCCGGCGCCGCGCCATGCGGCTTGAAACGTGTCCTGCGGCAGGAACTGATTCGAGTAGCTCGCCGACACCGTGAACCCGAGCCGCTGGTTGACGGGGTTGACGTAGCGCAGATCAAAACCGGGCTGCACCTTGTAGGATTTCTCCCGATAGGGCCCGGGCGTCGGATCGAACTCACGGTAGTTGTCGCGCATGATCAAGAAGGCGCTGACGTCCAGGACCGGCCGCTTAAAATCAGAGGCGTTGGTCGGCACCAGATTGATCGAGCCCGCCAGGGCCGAACCGGGGGATTCGGGCGTGGGGGATTGCAGCAGTTCCAGCCGCGAGAGATTCTTGATGGAGAGCTGAAGCAGTTCGATGGACCGCGAGGTGCTCGCGCTCGAGGTGCTCGCGAGGTCGAATCCGCCCACGGTGATCGGCACGCTGTTG
This sequence comes from uncultured Opitutia bacterium, assembly GCA_903820035.1. GTDB lineage: Bacteria > Verrucomicrobiota > Verrucomicrobiia > Opitutales > Opitutaceae > ER46. The sequence continues at coordinate 18,077 of CAIJFT010000220.1, read as the reverse complement.
GTCGGTGCGCCATCGATGGAGATCGTGTTGGCCGTGCCGCCGACGTAGTTGATGCTGACGCCCGGCAGGTACTTCATGAATTCCGCCACGCTGCCGTCGGCGCTGATGCCAAATTCGTTGGCCGCGACGACATTGGTCACGTTGGGGGCGAAGCGCTGTTCATTGATGGCGACGGCGGCCCCGTCCATCGCCCGGGAGGTGGCGACCGTGAACGCGTCCAATTTCACCACGTCCTTGTCGTCGCCGCTCCGCGCGCGGCCATCCTTGATTGAGCGGAGATTAAAGTCGTGCGGCACAGTGGCGCCGGCGGCGACCGCGATCGTCTCGGTCAGCGGCACGGTTCCGGTGTAGAACACGGTGACTTTGAGTTCTCCGGTGGGCACCGGACTCAGGCGAAACTCGCCGGACGGGCCGCTGAAGATCTCCAGCGCGGTGCCGGCGACGGTGAGTCGGGCCTTCGCGAGATATTCTCCCGTGGCGGTGTTGAGCACGCGGCCCTCGATCGCTCCCGGGGCGTTGTCGTTGGCCGCGTAGGTGGCGGCGGTCGACGCGAGCGCGAGGGCAAGCCAGCGGCCGAGGGCGGTAATGATAATGGGGCGTTTCATGGTGAAGATCGGGTTTCTCGGGGGGGGGCGGGTCGGGTTGGGAGCCGGACCGCAGGTGAAGGGTGGGGCGCTGCGGGCACCGGTGCGACGGTGCGGAGGAAGACGCAGGGGGAGTCGGTAAGATGCGCGTACGAACTTTCCGTGGCGAGGCTTCTCCGTCGATGTCGAGCGCGGCCGAGCGGACGCGCCGGCAGCCTGCGTCGGTCCGGCCGTGTTTTTCCGCACGCTCGACTGTGGTCGGTCAGGACGTTAAATCTCTCCCACGACGCCACGGGCGATTTCCGTTCCGAGCGCCAACCTTCACCATGTCGAACCTCCTCTCGTTCCCCTTTCCCCGCGGGCGGTTTTTCAGTGTGCTCGGCGTCGCCTTCGTCGCCGCCCCGCTCGTCGCGGCGCCCGCGCCCGCTCCCGCCGCCGACGAGGCCGTGCAATTGTCGCCGTTTATCATCTCCACGGAACGCGACACCGGCTGGTCGGCCAATGAAACGCTATCGGCCACCCGCACCAAGCAGGCGCTGAAGGATGTGCCGGTGAACATCGACGCCGTGACGGCCGATTTTATTGAAGATCTCGGGCTCAACACCGCCGACGAGGTCACACGTTTTGTGGCCAACGTCTATGCCGCGCCGACGATGGAGAACGACAACCAGACGGACAATTTCTCGTTCCGCGGGCTGTCGCAGCGCTTCAACGTCTCGCGCAATTACTTTCGCTGGTACGTGCCGTCCGACACCTACAACGTGGAGCGGATTGATTTCGGCAAAGGCTCAAACTCGCTGATTTTCGGCGATGTCGAGCCGGGCGGGCAGGGTTCGGTGTTCACCAAGCGAGCCCTGATGAAAAACGTCGGCGCGCTCTTTGCGCAGGTGGGCAGTGACGGGGCCTATCGCTACCAAATCGATCTGAACCGCAAGCTGCGCGACGGCCTCGCGCTCCGGCTCAATGCGGTTCGCCGCCAGGAGAAAACATTTCAGGATGCCTCGGCCTACAAGTTGGAGGGCGAGACCCTGGCGCTCACCTGGCAGCCGTTCCGGCATACGCTGATCCGGCTCGAGGCCGAGCGGGGCGATTTCGAAAATGCCCGCGGCTTCTCGGGTATCACCGTGCGTGAACAATCCGCCCGTTCGCTCGGCTATACGAGTGCCGGGCCTTGGTACACTTCGGACGGCAAGTGGTTTAACCAGTCGACGCTGGCCGCCGCGGATCGCAGTTCGACCAACGGCCCCGCCGGCGGCTCGCTCTCGCTCCTTGAGGACGGTTACGTCGACGTCGCGATGCGGAACGCCGCCGGGGTCATCGTGGGCACCAAGCGCGTCAGCGGTTTCCCCAAGCACTACAACCTGCGCGGTTCCTTCGACCGGCAGGGGCGGCCCTTCAGTACCTATTCGGTTACGATTGAGCAGCGCGTGGGCCCGCTCGGACTGGAGTTGGCTTACAACCACCAGAACACGGATGGACTGCGCAACGATAACTTTTTCAGCAGTACCGTGAGCCTTGACGTCAACGGTCGCCCCTACATCGACACCGCGGGGATCGACTGGAAGCGCTTCGGCAACGACGTCGATGCGTTCCGCGGCACGGCGGTGCTGCCCTGGCAACCCTTCCGCTGGATGAAGCAGACGTTTGTCGGCAGCCTCGAATACCGCGAGGATTTCACGAACAACTACCGGAAGGCGCTCTACAACGTGAAGCGGTTCGAGAACGGCGTCGTGACCGCCGTCAATCAAACCAACGACCGGGTGCGTTTCCGTCTCTACCTGGACGACCCGCAGTTCTATTCCCGCGCGCTCTTCGACCGCTTCACGCTGGAAAAATTGCCCGCGACGGCTGACTTTGAGGGCAAGCAGCTTTCCTTTGGCAATGCGGCCGATGCGACCGAGTGGCGGCAGGCGTACGCCGGGGCGGTTTCGGCCAACGGCGTGTATTTCAAGGGCCGGCTGCAGTCGCTGGTCGGCGTGCGCTGGGATTGGAACCGCACCTACGAGTACCAAGGCAAGCGTACGTTCGGTCGTTACAACGAGGACATTGCGCCGCCGAGTCGGGCGGATGCCCTGCCCGGTGAATACGTGGAGAATCCCGCCCTGCACCTATTCAACACGAGCTACACCGCCGGCCTCACCTACGTGCTCACGCCGGATATCAACCTCTACGGCGTTTACTCCGATTCGTTCCGTTGGCAGGACGCGCGGACGTTTGACATGAAGATCTTCGGTCCGATTTCCGGGGTGACCAAGGAGGTCGGGCTCAAGGGGGCGTTGTTCAATAATCGGCTCACGTTTACGTTCGGGGTCTTTCACATTGACCGCCAGAACGTCGAATTTCGTTGGACCCCGTCGACGTTCAGCGGCGGCGACATCGAGAATCTGATGAACCCGAACAACCTCACCGCGAACGATCCCCGTTACCAACGCTCGTGGCGCGATGTGAACCAATTCCGCGATGTCATATCGACGGAGAGTTCGAAAGGCTTCGATCTCACGCTGCTGGCGCGGCCGTTCAAGGGGCTGCAGACGCGGTTCACCATCGCCAAGGCGGATGTGATCACACGGCCCGACTTCTCGTCCTTCCGCGCGTTTTACGACGCGGCGCTCAAGCGGGGCGACGAGGCGCCGGCGCTGATGGCCGACGCCAAGGAGGTTCTGGACTCGAGCGACTTTGTGACGAAGCCGACAGGGGCGCGGGCGGCGCCGTGGTCGGCGAGTTGGATTGTGGATTATGCCTTTGCGCGGGAGACGTGGGCGCCGCTCAAGGGCGTGCGCCTCGGCGTCAACGGCAGTTGGCGCGATTCGTATCTCCTCGGGATCAGCAATGGCCGTGAACTCGTCGGCGGCACGACGCACGGGGTGAGTGCCTATGTGATGCGTGACCAGAAGATCTGGGGACAGCAGGTTCGCGTGCGCGCCGGGGTGAAGAACCTCATCGACCTCGAGAACACCGGCAAGGAGCGCAAGACCGGCTTTACGACGATGGCGAGTGGGGCCGCCGTTTACCGTTATACCTACGTCATGCCGCCGCAGTTCGACCTCACGCTCACCGTGCGATTTTAAGCCGCCGGGGCGCGGGCGAGAGTACGGTTTCCGCCCGGAGCCCCGCTGAAGTCGGCCTTTTCCCGCGGGTTTTATTTCGCCCGTGGTCGAACGGTTGGGGTCTAACCTGAAGCGAGCTTGCTGCGTGGGTTCAGGCCCAAGGCTCCCCGCAACTCGCCGGCGGTTTCAGCCGCAGCTGCCGCAACCGCCACTGCCGCACAGGCGCGCTTCGATCGCCTTCGACGTCGGCGTGATCGACAAGCCACCGAGTGCGGTGCAGCGCAGCTCGCGCGCCATCCGCTCGCTGATCTGACGGTGCGCATCGAGTACTTCGTCGAGCGGGATCAGGTGGTCGTAGCCGGCCAGTGCGATGTTGGCGCAGGCGAATGCGTTGGCGGCGCCGGCGATGTTGCGGCCGAGGCACGGCGCTTCGACCCGGTTGGCAATCGGATCGCAGACGAGGCCGAGCACGTTCTGCAGCGCGTGGCTCGCGGCCGACAGCGCCTGTGCGGCATTGCCGCCCATCAGTTCGACCAGCGCCGCCGCCGCCATGGCCGCCCCGGCGCCGGTCTCGGCCTGACAGCCGCCGACTTCGGCCGCGAAGCTTGAACGCGTCGCCACGAACACCCCGACCAGGCCGGCCGACAGCATCGCGCGCAAGGTCGTCGTCTCGTCGCTGCCCAGCACCTCCGCAGCGGCGACCGTGGTGCCCGGGAACGTCGCGCACGAGCCCGCCGTCGGCGCCGCGACGATGACGCCCATGGCGCTCTTCACCTCCATCAGCGCCGTCACGTACAGGATCGCGCGGTTCAAGATGCCGCCGTCGAGTAGTTGCCCGCGTTCGAGCATCGCCGCAAAGCGATGGCTCTGCCGCGGCAGGATGCGGTCCTGATATACAGTGCCGGCAAGACCCTGTTGTACCCCGCCGCGAATAATCGTGAGGATCCGGCGCATGTGTTCGAGCACGGCGGCCTCGCCGAGGCCACCGCGGGCGCATTCATATTCGAGCGCCCAGTCGGACAGCTTGCGCGCGGTCGGGTCCGCGCGCCGCACCATCTCGCCCGCGTGCAGGAACGGCACCGTGAGGTCCTTGCGCGACCGCACCGGCAGCACCGGCCCGAGCCGGCGCACGCGTTGCACGGCCGGTAGCGTCGCCAGCACGGTGTCGCTGACGAATGACTGAGCACACACCACAATGCGCGCCGGCGCCGCCCCCGTGATCGCCACGGCGTCGACGTCAGGCCGCGCGCCCAACGCGGCGGCCGTGCTGCGGCCGTCGTCGTGCACGTCGAGCACGGTTACCGCGTAGTCGCCGTACAGCGTCACCGCGGCACCGTCGATCGCGACCACTTCGATCATGCCGCCGCCGGTTGAGAGCGCGATCAGCCGGTGTTCGACCCCAGCCTTGCGCAGCGTCAGTCGGTACGTGTTCGGATGCGGGTCGTGCAGCGTGGAGATGCGGATCTCAACCTGGATGCCCGCGGCGCGCAGTGCGTTCGCCGAATCGGGCAGGCGCGCGTCGTCCGCCTCCCAACCGAGCAGGCCGCCGAACAACCCCATGTCCGAGCCTTGGCTGGCGTGCGTCGTGGCCAGCGAGCCCTCGGTGTCGAACTCGATCAGCACCCACTCCGGCTGACCACCGCACAGGTCGCGCGCGAGGCGCCCGATGCGCACCGAAGCGGCGGAGTGCGAGCTGGACGGCCCGCGCATCACGGGGCCGATAACGTCGTTGAAGATGCTGGGCGGCAGGGTGGCGGGCATGGGCGTTCGCAGAGTTCAGCGGGAGGCGGCGAGGGGCTTCGAGTCTCCCTAGCTTCGCTTAGCCAACGCCGGTGTCGAGCGGAGCATCGGGGCCGATGCTGGCCACGCTGCGATCCGGCGTGAGGCGCAGGGGTGACGGGGCGGCGGAGGCTAATTTGGTTTAAGGCGTGCTCCGACCAGTGCCGATAAACGCGAGGAGATCGGCGACTTCGTCGGCGGTGAGGACGTTGAGCAACCCCGGCGGCATCAGGGAAATTTTGGACGGCTCAATCGAGACGATCTCGGAGTCCTTGAGTCGGACCACCTTGGCCGGATCGAGTAGGTTTTCCGCGAGGGCCAGCCCTTGCTCGGTGTAGTTGATGATGCGGCCGGACAACTGTCGGCCATCCCGCAGGCGAAGTAGCGACGTGCCGTACTGGTCGCTGATCTCGCGGCTTGGATCGATGATGGCTTCGAGGAGATCCCGGGTCCCCATCCGCGTGCCGGCCGCGGTGAGGTCAGGGCCGAGCGCGCCACCTTCGCCGCGACAGGTATGACACGTGAAACAACCCACCATGCCGAAGACCCGGCGTCCGTGTTCGGGATCGCGCGGGGCGGATGATTTCTCCACCAACGCCGTCAACTCGGCGACCGGCCAGGTGCGCACGATGCCGCGGTCGACGGGGAGCGCCGCAACGGGCGCAGTTTTGATCGAGGCCGTCAGCGATTTCTCGAGCGCGGGCCGGTCGGCCGGCAGGGCGGCGGCGATGGCTTCGTTGCGCAGTTCTTTCAGGAAGGCGCCAAAGGCGGCGCCGCCGCGCCACGAGCCGGTCTGGTGCAGCCAAACCAAGTAGCGGCTGCGCTGCGCCGGGCTCCACTCGGTCAGCCGATTCCGGAGCACGCGGGCGAGATCGAGTTGAGCTTCGCGGGTGATCGCGGCGTCGAACGCCGCGAAACCACGGGCCAGCGCGTCATTGCCACGCAGATACAGAAGAATCTCCAGGATGTCGGCGTTCCGGGCCGGATTCGCGGCCGGAAAAAGGGGGCCCACCAACGTGGCCCACCGTTCGCGCGAGGCCGGTGCAATCTTGCCGCCGCGGATCAGCGTGAGCGTGAGCACGCGCAGCGCCTCGTCGCGGAGCGAAGGATCCACTCCGGACCCGAAATGGCGTTCGAGCGCGGCGAGCAGGGCGGCTTGGTGCGTCTTCGCATCGACGCGGGCGAGGGCCAGCAGCGCGGCCAGCGCCCGGCGCGGGGATTGCTCGGTCAGCGCGCGCGGCGCCCACTCCGCCACCGGCTGACTTTCCAGCGCCGTCCGGGCCGCCCGCCGGACCGTGGCGTCGGTGTGGCCCAGCGCGGGCCAGGCGCGGGCGACGGCGCGGGCGTCGATCCGCCCGTGGAATTCCTCCAACGCCGTGCGCTCCGCCACGACCGGTGCGACCGCGACGGGGTTGGCCGCGGCGGGCGGGACGGCACCGGTCCAGCTGAGCCGGTAGATGGCGGACTGCGTGCGCCGGCCGCCGGTGGCGAAGTAAAGCGCGCCGTCCGCCGGGTTGACGCACACGGCGGTGACCGGGAGCGGGACTCCCCTGACGATCTCCTCCGGTTCGGCGGCAAACGTCGCGCCGTTGGCCGTGAGGTGCAGCGCGATGATCCGGCCATAGGTCCAATCCGCGACCCAGAGGGCGTGACGGAGCTTCGCGGGAATCCGGGCTTCGCGCGGAAATAACACGGCGGTCGGTGAACCGAGGCCGAGCGGGAGCACAGCGGGCCAGCCGTCGGGCGCGGCCTCCGGAACTTTGTAGAGGCCCCGGCGCCAACCGAAGTCGGCACCGCTGACCGCATGCAGCACGCGGGTCGGCCGATACCAAGGCAGGTTGATCTCGAACTCGGTGTCGGAATCGAACGTGAACACTTCACCGTGGGGATCGACTGCGAGCGCGTAGGCATTGCGCAGTCCGCCGGCGACGAGTTCCCAACGTCGCCCGTCCAGATCGGTGCGGCAGATCCAGCTGCCGCCGAGACGCCCGTTGTTTTCGCTCCCGATCACGGCGGGCAGGGGCGTAAACAGGGCCTCCTCGCGCCAGAGGGGAGGCACGCGGGAGCGGGTGAGGTCGGGCAGCTTGGTCGCATTGCCGGCCAGCACGAACAGGGAGCGCCCGTCGGGCGCGGGCATCACGGCGTGCGGCCCGTGTTCGCCGTCACCCTCGAGTGCCTGCAGTAATTCCACGCGATCCATTTCACCGTCGCCGCGGGTGGAACGCAGGCGGTAAAGGCCCGTCGGATACACGCTCTTTTGGGCGGCGACCGCGTAGAGATCGCGGCCCACCCAGGTGAGGCCGTGGACTCCGCCGATCGCGAGCGGAACGGGCGTGGCCGTCGCGGGGCGGCCCGGGGCCGCGGGCAGGGTGAGCCGGTAAAGCGGACCGTATTGGTCGGACGCGAACAGGCCGCCGGCGCCATCGGGTGCGAGGGCGATCCACGAGCCTTGAGACTCCCGCGGCACCGCGTAGATCTGCTCCACGACGAAACCCGGCGCGGTCGTGACCGCGGCCGGGGCGAGTGCGCGGGCGAGAATGAAGAGGAGCGGCCCGAGGGCCGCGCCGAGGTTCACTCGCTTCATCAGGAAAGGAGCACGTTTGGCGCCGGCAAGACCTTGAGCAGCGGCACGGGCATCGGCTTGGCCTTCATTTGGCGGGAGCAACACCGCTGGTGATGAATTCCTCACGCGACAGAAAACCGTCTTTGTTGGTGTCCCACCGTTGAAAGCGCTTCCGGGCGGCGTCGGGTTCCTTCTGGCTGGCCAGGTATTCCGCCAAGTCCAACTTGCCGTCGTGATTGGTGTCCTTCTTGGCGAAGCTGGTCGCGCGGTCCGCGTCGGACGGCGGCGTGGCTGGGGCGGCCGGCGGAGGGGTGGCCTCGGCTTTGGCGGGCGCGCCCTTGCGGGCTCGCGCCAGTTCGCGGCGTTTCACTTCGCTCAGTTTTTTGGGGCCGGCGTCAAAGTGGTCGTCGGTTGATCGCATCCACTCCTGCAGGAAACGGCGGTGGCGCTCCACCTCGGGGGCGAGCGCGGCGTCCGCAATCCGGTTGTGCAGTTCGCCGGGGTCCTGTTCCTCGTCGAAGAACTGCTCGCGATTTTTCCCGGCGCCGAAGCAAATGTATTTGTACCGGCTCGTGCGGATCATGCGGGCCTCGGGCTCCATGGTTTCCGCGGCGACAAATTCGCGCCAGGCGACCGGTTTGCCGTCCAGCAGTGGGCGCAGGCTGTGTCCGCGCAGCGAGGCCGGGGCGTTGATCCCGGCGTAGTCGAGGAACGTTGGCATGAGGTCCACGCCGCTGACGAGGTGTTCGCGGTCCACCGCGGCGGTCGCCCCGGGCGGCGCGATGATGAGGGGCACGGCCGCGGACTCCTCGTAGAGTTTCTGTTTGGTGACCATCTGGTGCGCCCCCAGCATCTCGCCGTGGTCCGAGGTGAAGACGACGATCGTGTTGGCCGCTTGGCCGCTCGCCTCGAGCGCGGTCAGGATCTGGCCGATGAGTTTGTCGGAGGACTCCACGAGCCGGTAGTAAAGCCACAGGTACTGCCGCCAACGGAGGTCGGTCCAGTCCCGGGTCTTGCGGACGTCGCCGACGAGTTCCGAGGGTAATTGTCCCGTGTCATGCACATTGGCGTGCAGCGGGGGCAGTTGGGCGGGATCCGTGGGGAGCATGGACTTGAATCCCTCGAAGCTGGAGAACTCGCAAATGTCGTGCGGGTTCAGCAGCGACACGGTGAGCAGGAAGGGCTTGGCGTGGGCTTGTTGGAGAAATTGGACGGCGGCCTCGGCGACGAACGGATCGCACTGCGGGGCCTTCTCCTCGGTTTTTTTATCGCCCTGTCGCGGATCCTTGCCGCCCAGGGGGAGCACGGTGAACCCTGGGATCGTGTTCTTTTTTTTCTCGTAGGCGGGGAAGGCCGAATGCACATGCCACTTGCCGGCATAGGCGGTCTCGTACCCGGCGGCCTGGAAGAGTTCGCCCAGCGTCGGCACGCCTTTCGTCTCCAGCACGGCGTCCATCGTGTTGCCGTAGATGCCGAGTTCGTGCGGCAGGCGCGACGAGAACAGGCTGGCGCGGGACGGCACGCACAACGGATGTGCCGCGTAGGACTTGGTGAAGCGCACGCCGCGCGCCGCAAGTCGGTCGAGGTTCGGCGTCTTTAGGTCGGGGTTTCCAGCGCAACTCAACGCACTGATCGTCTGCTGGTCGGTGATCAGGAAGAGCAGGTTGGGTTTGGCCGGCGGGCCCGCGAAGAGCGGGGACGAGGCGACGCTGAGGAGGGCGGTCAGGAGAACGGGAACGCTTTTCATGATGGGGTCGAAAGAGTCAGACGAAAGGCCGTCTGGCCTTCACGCTAAAAGTCCCAGCGCTTCTGCGCCCCGGCGCCTTGGAGTTCGATCCAATCGAGCTCGACCGGTTCGGGTCGCGCGGGAACGTAGAGGCGGACGACGCCGAGTGCGCCGGTCGCCGGGAGGCGCACACTCATTTCCTGCCAGTCGCCGGCTTTGAGGGCGTAGGGCACCGACTGCGGCTTGCCCGCACCCGGCGGGAGCCACTCGATCTGCGCCTCGCCTGTTCCCGCGGAGCGAATCCGAAAGGTGATCGTGGCGGGCCCGTTCATGGCGGCGGCGACCCCGAGGAAGGGCGCGTTGTTCTGCGGCGTGAGTGTCACAATCCCGTCTTTCAGCGCATAGCCTACGCCGCGCGCCTTCCAACCCTGCAGGCCGGTGAATTCGTCGTCCTTCCCCTTGGCCTTCGCCTTGCCCTTGGCCTTGCCACCGGCCGGGGCGGCACTGGTCGGGCGGTAGGCGGGATTGCGCACGGGGACGACGGCCGCGGTGTCCCGGAGGAATTCGTTGATGAGCGCGTTGAGTTCGCGCACGAGCTCGGGGCGTGCGCCGGCGAGGTTCCGCGACTCGCCCTCGTCATGCTTAAGGTCATACAACTCGAACCGGTCGCTGCCGTCGTCGTTGTCGGCGTAGAAGCGGATGAGTTTCCAGTCGCCCCGGCGCACGTAGGTGCCCGGGAGGAAGCCCGGGATTTCCACCGCCTGACTCGGCGAGCCATGGGGGAAATGGCAGAACACGCGATCGCGCGGCGACGGCCGGCCGAGCAGCGTGCCACTCTGGTCAAAGCCGTCGAGTTTCACGCCCGGCTGCGGCTTGAGTCCGACCATCGCGAGGAGCGTCGGGTAGAAGTCGGTGCTCTGGAGCAGCGCGTCGTTGACCGTGCCGGGCCTCACCTGGCCCGGCCACACAATGATGCACGGCTCGCGCGTGCCGCCGTCGTACAGGGAAGCCTTGCCGCTCCGTTGCGGGAGGTTGCTCGTCGCCGGTTGGTCGGTGAATCCCTCGGGATCCGTGGCCCGCGGCCGGTAGGACCAGCCGCCGTTGTCGGAGAAGAAAACGATGATCGTGTTGTCCGCCACGCCGGCGTCGTCGAGGGCCTTGAGCAACCGGCCCACGCCGTCGTCGAGGCTGTGGACCATCGCCGCATAGAGCGGGTTGTGCTGCGGGTTCTTCAGGTCCGCGGTCTGCTTGAAATGTTCGATGTAGTCCTTCCGTGCGTTCCACGGCGAATGGACCGAGTAGGCCCAGTAGTTCACATAGAACGGCTGGTCCTTGTGCGTGCGGATGAACTTGGCCGCCTCCTCCGCCATGTGGTCTTCGATATGGGTGCCCGCCGGTGCCTGGATGGTCGGGTCCGTGATGAACTTCCACGGGGCGAGGTAGCCGCCGCCGGGACCGGCCGCCCTGGGGGCGTGCGGAAAATCCACCTCGAAACCCTGATCCTGCGGTTCGTAGTGATCCGTTGGGCTGAGGTTGTGGCCGAGGTGCCACTTGCCGAAATGGGCGGTCGCGTAGCCTTCCGCGTGCAGCGACTCCGCGAGCGTGACGTACTCCGGTTTCAGCCGCGTCACGCTGTTCGCGTTCAGCGCCCGCGTGTTGGGATTTCCCGGGGCGAGCTGTTTCTCCAACTGGATCTGCGGCAGGTGGCAGACGGGCGCGGTGATACCGGAACGCGCCGGATGCACCCCCGCGAGGATGCTGCTGCGGGTCGGCGAACACAGCGGACTCGCGGCATACGCCTGCGTCATTTTCACGCCGCGGGCGGCCAGACCGTCGAGGTGCGGCGTCTCGTGATAGGTGCTGCCGAAGCAGTGAAGGTCATGCGCGCCGAGATCGTCCGCGAGGATGAAGAGGATGTTCGGTGGACGCGCCGGTTTCGGCGCGGCGGCGGCCAGCGGGGCCACCAGCGCGAGGGTCAGGGCGGTGAAAAGAAGGGGCAGCGGGTTCATCAGAGAGGGCGGCGGATTTGCCGCGAAGGCTAAGACGTGAGGGGCGGGCAGCGGGTTGCCCTGGTTCGGCGAAACCGTGCGACCCACTGGGCCCGGCTCCGGCGGCGGCCAGCAGGGAGGGGAAAATGCCGCCTAGCGCCAACGCGGCTCGATTTGTTGGGCGTTCCATTCGTCCCAGAGCGACGCAAGTTGCTTCACGCGCGCCGGCTCCTGCGCGGCCAGATCGTTGGTCTCGCCGATGTCACGGGTGAGATCGTAGAGCTGCCAGGCCGCGCCCTCGCGGATGAGTTTCCAATCGCCGCGACGCAGCGCGTTTTTTTTGCCGACCCGCCAGAAGAGCGCGCGGCCCGGGTCGGGCTTGGTCTGCGTGGTCAGCAACGGGAGGAGGCTCACGCCATCGAGTTTGAGCTTCCCGCGCTGCACGCCGGCGACTTCCAGTGCCGCCGCGGTCGCGTCCATCGCGCCCACCGGATCGTCGACCACCCGCCCCGCGGGGATGCGGCCGGACCACGAGGCGATGAAGGGCACGCGAATGCCGCCCTCGCGCAGTTCGCCTTTGCCGCCGCGCAGGGGCGCGTTGCTGGAGGTGAGTTCTTTGGTCGGCCCGCCATTGTCGCTGAGAAAGACGATCAAGGTGCGGTCGGCGACGCCGGTTTCGCGTAGCCGGGCGAGCACCTGGCCCACGCTGTCGTCGAGCTGGGCGAGCATCGCGGCAAAGATGCGCCGGTGGATGTCCTCGATGTGCGCGAAGCGCTGCAGGTAAGCGTCCGCGCCCTGCATCGGGCTGTGGACCGCATTGTAGGCGAGGTAGAGAAAGAAGGGCTGCGCGCGATGTCGGCCGATGAAGTCGCACGCTTCCCGGGTGAACGCGTCGGTGAGGTTGCCGCGCTCGTCGGCTGGTTGGCTGTTGCGCAGGATCGGATTGTCGGCGTCGTAGTCGGGTTCGTTGGTGTTGAGGTGCGTGCTCCAGACGATGCGGCCGTCGGGGGACGTCCAACGGCCCCGACCCGCGTCGGGGAGGGCCCGGCGGCGCAGCCAGGTGGTGACCCCGTGCCACGGTGCCGGCACGTAGGTGTGGCCCTCGTGGAGGAAGCCGAAGAATTCGTCGAAGCCGCGCCGTTGCGGGTGGAATTCGGCGGTGCCCCCGAGATGCCACTTGCCGACGAGGGCGGTGGCGTAACCGGTGTCGCGCAGGTGATCGGCGACGGTTTTTTCCGCGACCGGCAAGCCGATGCCGGGTGCGGCGTTTTTCGCGCCGATGGGATTGAACTCAAACCCGAACCGCGTCTGGTAACGCCCGGTGAGGAGGGCCGCGCGCGAGGCGGCGCAGAACGGCGCCGTCACGTAGCCGTTGGTGAAGCGCACCCCGCCGGCCGCGAGCGCGTCCAGCTGCGGCGTCGGGATGTCGCGGCCGCCGTAGCAGCCGAGTTCGCCGTAGCCGAGATCATCGGCGACGATGAAGACGACGTTGGGGCGGGGGGCCGTGGCGCCGAACGCGAAGGTGCAAGCGGCGAGTGCGCAGACCAGCAGGGGAAAAAGGGGCTTCATGGGAACGGGGAAAATTCAGCGGGCCGAGGTGCTGGGCCGCGGGGAGGGGCTGCGATGATGGCGAAGAGGCATAGCGGGAAGCGGTCGCACTTCCAGTAAAACACCGAACGGGGAAAAGCGGGCGCCGGAAAATCACCCGAACGTCACCCGAAGGTCGCGGAGCCGTCACGCCTCGCGTCCATCCTGTGCCCCACTCGAAAATCCGCATGGCTCGTTCCCTCAAAATCCTGATGCACCGTCTTACGCTCCTTGGCTCCCTAGCCGTGGCGCAACTGCTTTCCGCGCAGCCGCCCGCCACCGGCGCGATCCGGGGCATCGTGCTTAACGACGCCACCGGCAACTATGTCCAAGGCGCCCGGCTTGCGGTGGTCGGCACCACCCACACCACGGTCACGGACAGCCAGGGGCGCTTTAATTTCGGGTCACTGGGATCGGGGGACTATCGCGTCCGCGTTGAATCGGCCGGCTCCGAGGCGAAGGAGTTTCCGGTGATCGTGCTCGCCGGCGGAACGGCTCCGCTGACCCTGCGCCTGGCCTCGGAGATTGTGGCGATGGAAAAGCTCATGGTCACCGCGCAGGCCGAGGGTCAGTCACAGGCCCTCAACGTGCAAAAGAACTCCGAGAACATCCGCAAGGTCGCCTCGCAGGATGCGCTCGCCAACTCTCGGCTCGGCGAAGTCGGCGAAGTGTTGCAGTCGCTCCCCGGCCTCTACCTTGAGATCAGCACGCATCAGCCGGTGCGGCCTAACATCCGCGGCCTCGGATCCGAGTTCAACTCGATCACTTTCGACGGTGTCCGCATCGGCAACACCAACAACGACCGGTCCGACGGCGTGAGCGGCTACCCGGCCGAAAGTTTGTCGCGCGTTGAACTCATGAAGTCCGTCACGCCCGACATGGAGGGCGACGCGATCGGCGGCAGCATCAACCTCGTTTCCAAGCGCGCCTTCGATCTCTCCGAGCGCGTGCTCAAACTCAACGTCGGCGGCGCCTTCAACGCCCAGCAGCAAAACTGGGACAAGCAGATCAATCTGGAGTACGGCGATCGCTACGGGAAGGACGGACGCCTCGGGGTTTACTCGTCGATCAACCACTATCGCTCCGACCGCGGCTATCACACGTCGAGCATCAGCTACACGGTGGATGCCGCGGACAACTTCAACATTTCCACCTACACGCTGCAGGACCGGATCGAGGACGATTCGTGGAAGCTGAAATACTCGGGCAGCATGGACTACAAGCTGAGTGCGGCGACGGTCCTTTGGGCGCGCGGCATTTACAGCAACGACACCCGTTCGCTCGAGGATTACATCGCCGTCTATCGGCCGGGTACGCGCACCAATATCACGCCCGACTCCGCGAACTCGAAGAATGGCCGCATCGACACCAGCCGCTCCTTTCGCGAGCCGATCAGCGCCAACTGGCAACTGGCGGGAGGTATGGAGAACAAGTTTGACCGCTGGAATCTGGAATCAAAGTTCAGCTACAGCCGCGCGACCAACCAGTACACGCAGACCTTTACCCCGGTATTCTCACTCAACGGCGTCGATCTTTCCTACGACCGCAGCGTGCGCGAATTCCCGCTCTTCCGGGTTGATAATGGCGTCAACATCAACGATCCGACCAAGTACGTGCACACGAGTATCGCCCGGAACCAGCATCCCTCGCGCGATCAGGAATACACCTTCGACTTCAACGCCCGTCGCGAGCTCGACGGCCTGCCCTTCAAGGCGAGCTTTAAGACCGGGGCGCGCGCGAAATTGCGGAGCTGGGTGTTTGGCGGGGACACCGCGCTCGGCAACTGGACCTATACCGGCCCCAAGACCGCGGCGCAGCTGGCGGAAATTTACGTGAACGACCGTTTCTTCCACGAGGGCGGCAGCCGCGTCGTCCTGCCCTCGGTCTATCCGAACGTCGCGCCGTTTCTCGAGGCCTTCTATGCGCGCAATTCCGAGTTCACGCGGGGCGAAAACGCCTCCGCCATCTTGATCGAGTCGAACCGCAAGAGCACGACCGAGGACATCTACGCCACCTATCTGATGGGCAGTGCGACGTTCGGCCGGCTGAATGTGGTGAGCGGTGCCCGGCTCGAGCGCACGGAGTTCGAGGGCAAGGCCCGCCAGCTCAGCACCCCGAAGGGCATCCTGACCCAGTCGGTCGTCGTGAAGAATTCCTCCTCCTACGACAACGTCCTGCCCGGCCTGCATCTGAACTACCGGCTGCGGCCCGAACTGCTCGTGCGCTTTTCGGCGAACCGCACGGTCGCGCGGCCGAGCCCTTCGGCCATGTTGCCCGCCCGCCGAGTGGATGACGACGCCCGCACGCTCGCGGACGGCAACCCCAACCTCAAGGTGAGCACCTCCGACAACATCGACGTGAGCGCCGAGTACTACCTGAAACCGCTCGGGGTTATCTCGCTCGGCGCGTTCGATAAAAAAATCGAAGGATTTTATTTCAACACGGCGACGACCGTCGTCGGCGGCGAATACGACGGCTACCGGCTCACCCGCACCGAAATGGGGCGCGGCGGTAAAGTCCGCGGCCTTGAGGCCGAGTGGCAGCAGCGGCTCAGCTTTTTGCCCGGCGCGTTGAGCGGTCTTGGCCTGGGCGCAAACTACACCTGGGTCGATGCCACCGGCCGCTACCCGACGCGTCCCGGTGACGGAGCGCTCACTTTCATCGGCACCGCGAAGCGTACCGGAAACCTCAACCTCTCCTATGTGCGCGGCGGCCTGGATTTGCGCCTGTTCTACAACACGCGGGGAAATTACCTCAGCTCCGTGGGCGCCCGGCGCGCCCTCGATGTCTACGAGAAGGAGCGCGCCACGCTCGATTTCTCCTCCAAGTTCCGGGTGGACCGCCGGACGTCGTTTTACCTGAGTGCCAAGAATCTCACCGATGCGCCTAAGATCACCTACCAGGGCAACGCCTCGAATCCGACCGCGGTGCGCTACTACGACTGGTCGCTCAACTTCGGCGTGACCCGCGAACTGTGAATTTTACCGCCCTGTTCCGTCCCTGCTTTCGGTTTGCGCTGGTCGCGTTCGTCACGCTGCCGGGCGTTGCGCCCGCGCTCCGCGCGGTCGGGCTCGATGCGCCGCCGCCCGGGGCCTTCACCCTCGTCGTCATCCCGGACTCGCAGGGCTATGACGGAAGGGCCACCAAACGCACGCCCACGAGTACCGCCCCGCTCACGAATCCGGTGTTCCAAAATCACACGCGCTGGATCGCGGAAAATATCCGCGCGCAAAACATCGTTTTCGTCAGCCACGTCGGCGACATCGTAGATATCAACAATGAGGACCAGTGGCGCTTGGCGCGCGAGTGTCTGGACCGGTTGCACGGCGTGGTGCCGTACGGGCTTACCGTCGGCAACCACGATATGGAACACGATGGCGATGCGACCCTCTTTCAGCGGTATTTTCCCGCCGAGCGTTTCCGGTCCTTTCCGTGGTATGGCGGCTGTTTTAAGCCCGCTCGCGCCGCGCAGCACATCTCCGGTAATAATGTGAACAGCTACCAGTTGTTCTCCGCCGGCGGACTCGACTTCATTCACCTTAATCTCGAGTGCAACGCCCCCGACGACGTCGTCGCATGGGCGCGCGAACTCCTCACCAAATACTCCGGGCGCCGCGCCCTCATCAGCACCCATATGGACCTTGGTCCAGTGCAGCGCCCGCAGGCGGACGCCGGGTTCTTCAAAGACCCCAAAGGGCGGATGGCGTGGGTGAAAATCCACGGCAAACTCGGCAACAGCCCGGCGCAGCTGTGGGAGAAGCTCTACTCGAAGCATGCCAACATCGGCTTCGTTTTCTCCGGCGACCAGAGCCGGACCACCGCGATGCGTCTCGCGGCGCAAGGCAGCATGGGGAATTTTGTCCATGCCCTGCTTTCCGACTACACGTCGGCGGGCCCCCTGCGGCTCTATCGTTTCATCCCGACGGAAAACAAGGTTCGCGTGATCACCTTTGACACCACGAAGCGTGAGTTGGTGGAAAGCACCAACTACGTTCCCCGCGCCGCCGAGCATCAGTTCGACGTTGCGTACCCCATGACGCGTTGAGTCCCGCCCGTCGTGGCCGCCCGCGTTAGAACGTGCCCTTGACCCCGAGCGTCCAGAGCGACCCGTAGCGTTCCTGGTAACGCAGCGTGGCGTGTTCCGGCGTGCTCGGGCCGGCGGTCGTGCCGCGGTCGGGGACGTCGCCCACGTTGCGGAGATTGGCGAAGACGGCGAAGCTGCGCCAGAACGTGAACTCGCCCAGCAGGTCGAGCTTGGTGAAGCCGGGCGTGGTGTTGTACGTGCCGGTCTCGATGCTTTGGCCGGTGACTTCGCCGCGGATCTGGTCGGTGCGCCAGACCCAGTTGAGCCGGACGTTGTAGCGCGGGCGGGTGAAGCTCACGCCCCAGGCGGCGTTGCGGGGAATCTCGTTGAAGCTGCTGTTGCCGAGGAAGCCGCGCTTGGCGTTCGTGCGCTCAAGGCTCCCGTTGGCGAAGACCTGCAGGCCCTGCGCCCAGGGCGGCAGGAAGGTCAGAGCCTGGCGATAACTGAAATCGAGGCCTTCGATCCGCACGGTGCCGGGAACGTTGCGCTGCGTGCTGACTTCGTAGCCGCCAAATTCACCGGCATCGAGGCCGTAGAGGCCGAGGAACTCGGGCGTCGCGGTGAAGACGGTGGCCCCGAAGAAATTCTGGAAATGCCGGCGGTACGCGCCGAAAGAGATCTGGCCGACGCCGCTGAAATAGTACTCGGCGCGCACCTTCACCGTGTTGGCCGTCCACGGCTTGATGGCGGCGTTGTTGACGACGATGCGGTTTGACGCG
>CAIJFT010000219.1 GCA_903820035.1 uncultured Opitutia bacterium | reverse complement strand
CTTGGTCAGCGGCTCAAAGCGGTAGATCATCAGGCGTGGACTTCCCGCTGGTAGCGCCCGAACGCGGCGCGAAGGGCAGTGTTCGGAGCCGCCGGAGCCAGCAACGCATCCACGAAATTCGTTGATTCATCCGCCGTGAGCTTGGCGCGCTGGTGTTCCTCGATCACTTTACGCGCGCTCGTCTGCAACGTGTGGATCATGAAGCTGGTCAAGGTTGGATGCCCGGTGACCGCAGCCGCACGTTCCAACGTCTTTTTCAGATCACGGGGAATGCGCGCTTCCAGTCGAGCTGTCAGCGTGTGTGCCCGGGTGGATTTTGCCGTCAAAGTAGCCATGCGAACATCATCCGGCAATTTGCCGTATGCGCAACTCCCAAAGCGCAATTCACCGCAAGCTGGAGTGATGCGCTGAAGGACCCCAAACTAAAGACGCGAGCTGCCGACCTCGCGATATTGGGATGCCAGCCACCGATTTTCCACTGTTTCTGAAAGGTTCTCGGCAACAAGTGGTCCCGCCAAATCTCGGATCCACGGGTTGAACCAAGCTGCAGAGTAAGCCGATTCGAACAACGACACTCAGAGGCGCGGATTCGAAACAGACTCCGCCCTAGTTGATAATCTCCCAGGCCGGCGAAATCTTTCTTGGGCGGGAAGGGGGCGAAATATGGGACCCTTTTTTCTAATAAATTCCTGTCAGATTCCTGCCAGAATTCCTGCCGCTCGTTGCAACTTCCTGCCACGCCCTGCAAAGGAGCGAAAATGCGAGGGTGTTGGTGATTTGCTAGTTAGCTAATTGACAGGTGTTTACGACGGATATTTATCCGATTTCGACTCCCGGCATTCGCACCAGCGCTCGACCGCCGCCGGCTCAGGCGGCTTTTTTGTCGGCCTTGGCCTCGCGCCAGCCTCGCCAGAGTTCCCAGACGATCGGGACGACGGAAAGGATAATGATGGCGAGGATGACGAGCTTGAAGTTCTTCTGCACGAAAGGTTGATTGCCGAACCAGAAGCCCGCGTAGGTGAAAAAGTAAATCCAAGCGAAGCCGCCGACGATATTGTACGTGATGAAGCGAGCGTAGGTCATCTGGCCGACGCCGGCGACGAACGGCACAAAGGTGCGCACGATCGGCACGAAGCGGGCCAGGATGATGGCGCGGCCGCCGTACTTCTCGAAAAAGCGGTGGGCTCGCTCGAGATGCTTCTTGCGCAGGAAAATCGAGTCCTCGCGTTTAAAGATGGCGGGGCCGATTTTGGCGCCGATCCAGTAGTTGAGTGTGTCACCAATCACGGCGGCGATGAACAACAACAACGCCATCAGATGGACACTAAGGCCGGTTTCCGGCTTTGCGCAGAAGGCGCCGGCAGCGAAGAGCAGCGAGTCACCCGGCAGGAACGGGGTCACGACCAAGCCGGTTTCCGCGAAAATAATCAGGAACAGCAGGGCGTAGGTCCAGGTGCCGTAGCTGGCGATGATCTCGGCCAAGTGGCGGTCGATATGCAGGATGAAGTCGATGAGCTTCTTGATGAGGTCGATCATGGCAGCGAAGACGGGTAAACGGGCAAAAAAAAGGCAGGCAGTGGAGACTGCCTGCCAAAGGGGAGGAGCGAAAGGCTCAGACGTCCGGCTTGGTCTTGCGGAGACTGTGCACGCGGTCGCCCGCCTTCCACTGGTTGCGCTTGCGGAGCAGCTCGACGCGCTCGAAGCGCTTGAGGACATTGCGTTTAACGACTAGGCCGGAGACGCCTTGGAGGCTTTTGTGCTGTGACATGGCTTTGAAAAAGGTGGTTGCGACTTGCTAAAGGGGCGGAGTGCTAGAGCTCGTCCGCGCCCATGACAAGTATTTTTCTGCCACATGTTCCGCCCGGACAACGATCCACTCGGGGGTTTCGTAGGGATGCTCGGCCAGAATCCAAGCTTCCAAGGCGGATCGCTGCTCCGGCAGGCACTTGCAGGTAAGCCGGAATTCCTCCGCCCGTTCCACTCGGCCTTCCCATCGATAGTGTGAAATAACGGGCCCTTCGATTTGGACGCACGCGGCCAAGCCGCGGCTGACGACCCCGGTCGCCAGCCGGTCTGCATCCTGCCGGGTGGCAACCGTGGTCCAGGCGATGAACATGGCGAAACGTCCCGCGGGGCAGTGGCTCGCGCAAGCCGGGAATTCGCCCTTGACGGACCTCAGGGGGGCGGTTCCCTTTGGCGGTTTTCACCCGTAATTCCGGTCAAATCATGAGAGACGATTACATCAAAGAAGCGCTGAAGGCGGTTAACGATCCCAACATCCTGATCAACTTGGTCTCCCGCCGAGTGAAGCAGTTGAAGCGCGGCAATCGGCCCTTGGTCGAGTCGCTGGAAAAGCTTTCGCCCGAGGACACCGCGCTCCGCGAAGTGATCGAAGGCAAGATCAGCCACGAACTCGCCACCTAAGCGCACGGCTTCTGCATTCTCCGGCGGCCCGGTTCTGCGGTTGCAGAAACCGGGCCGCCTTTTTTGTATAGTACTTTTCGTTTCCGAACCATGGCCGCCTCCAAGAAAGATTCTGTGCGTTTTTCCGAGGTCCGGAATTCGAAGGCGCTCCGCGACTACACGGTCGACGAGCGGTTCGAGGCGGGCATTCAGTTGCGCGGCACCGAGGTGAAGTCGATCCGGGCCGGCAAGGCGCAGATCAACGATGCGTTTGCGCGGGTCGAGAAGGGCGAACTCTGGCTCCACAACGCGCACATCGAGCAATACGCGTTCGGGAACATCAACAATCACGACGCCAAGCGCATCCGGAAACTGCTGCTGCACCGCCGCCATATCGACAAGATCCGGGTGGCGTTGGACACCGGCGGCGGCGGTCGGGCCGTCGTGCCGCTCCGCATGTATTTCAAGGGCGCCCTGGTGAAGGTTGAAGTCGCCCTCGCCACCGGCAAGAAGCAGTTCGACCGCCGCGACGACTTGAAGATGCGCGTGCAACTGCGCGAAGTGCAGCAGGCGATGAAACGCCGTGTCGGGTAAGCCGCGGCGTCCGGACCCAACCGGCGCTTGATTCGTTGCGGCAATCGACGGAATCTCCGCGCCATGTTGCACGTGGTCTTATTCCAGCCGGAGATTGCGCCAAATACCGGAAATATCGGGCGGATGTGCGCGCTCACCCGGTCACGGCTGCACCTCATTCATCCGCTCGGTTACGTGATCAACGACCGCAATCTGCGGCGCGCCGGGATGGATTATTGGACGCAACTGGACGTGCACGAGCACGCCGACTGGACCGCTTTCCGGCAGAGCCCGCACGCGCCGCAACGGCTGTGGCTGTTTACCACGAAATCGGAACGCAGTTTTTGGGACGCCGCCTACGCCGACGGCGACGGCCTCGTCTTCGGCTGCGAGAGCGCAGGGGTGCCGGACTGGCTGCACGACGAACTGCGCGGACAACGGGTGACGATCCCGCGCGCCAACGACGGGTTGCGTTCGCTGAATCTGAGCACCGCCGCCGGCGTGGCGTGTTTCGAGGCGCTCCGCCAGGTGACGCACGCGAAGGGCCTCTAGCGGCGGATTTCGACCGGGCATCCCCGGCCTTTGTTGCGGTCGCGCGCCGCGTCGCGGGGCGCCGCGAATTCGCGCGGAGCGGGCGGAACGGGAGCAGGGCGCGTCCTTGACACTCGGGCGCGCACCCTTGTATTGGCCTTCCCCCGTATCCACTCCCATGGAAGCCGTGCTCGAACAACCGGTGCTCGTGCTGAACCGCCTGTGGCAGGCGGTTAACGTGATTGGCGCCAAGCGTGCCTTCGCCCTGCTGGCGCGTGGGCACGCACAGGTCGTGCACCACCACGACGATGATTTTCGGACGTTCTCGATGTTGGACTGGATCCATTTCTCGGTGAACAACCCGCCGGTCGCGGAAGTCGACAAGGTCCACACGCCGACGCGCATCATCCGGTTCCCGCGCGTGATTCTGCTGACGTTTTTCGACAAGCTGCCGTGCAAGGAGTTGAAGCTGACGCGCAACAACGTCTTTGAGCGCGACAAGAACACCTGTCAGTATTGTGCGCGGCTGCTGCCGCGCGAGCAGCTGAATCTCGACCACGTGATTCCACGCGATTACGGCGGGAAGACGACGTGGGAGAATATCGTTTGCTCGTGCATCAAGTGTAATTCGCGCAAGGCGAACCGCCTCCCGCACGAGGCCAACATGCGGCTTATCCGCAAGGCCGTGCGGCCTAAGTGGCGGCCGGTAATTTCCATTGTCCTAGGCAACCGGCGCCACGAGGTATGGAAGGACTTTCTCGACGTGGCCTACTGGAACGTGGAACTGGAGGCGTGAGGCGGTGGCGGGGGATTGCTTCCCTGCGGTCTGGCCGGACGAAGCAGGGTGGAATCCTGGGTTGATCGGCGGCGGCGGAGGGCTGAAGCTGCACGCCTATGCTCGCGACTCTCGTGATGACGGTGATCGGATCCGACCGGCCCGGTTTGGTGCAAATGGTGGCGGCGCGTGTCGCTGACCACGGCGGCAACTGGCTGGAAAGCCGGATGTGCCGGTTGGGCGGGCAATTCGCCGGCATTTTGCGCGTCGAGGTGCCGCAGGCGCGGCGTGATGAATTGGTGAACGCGTTGCGTACCCTCGAAGTGGACGGGCTGCGGGTTATCATGCATGCCGAGGGCGGCGTGGGTGCGCCGGCCACCGTCGGCACGCTCGCGACGATCGAGTTGGTGGGTAACGACCGCCCCGGCATTTTGCGCAGCGTATCGGGCGTTTTTGCGGCCCACGGGGTGAACGTCGAGGAACTGGCCTCCGAGCGCGTTAGCGCGCCGATGGGCGGCGGCATGCTGTTCAAGGCACGGGCCACCGTGCTGTGCCCGCCCACCGTCAAACTTTCCGCCGTCCGCGCTGATCTTGAGCAGATCGCCACCGATCTCATGGTGGACCTCAAGCTGGCGCCGGTGAATTGAGCGGGTTAGTTCGCGGCGGCTCCGCTGCCGGCGGTTACGCCACTCGGCCGGCGCGGATCGATCGGACGATGAGGCCGACGCCCGCGACCAGTAAAAAGATCGAGTAGAACGAGCCGCGGCTGAGACCAAAGAGGAGCGACGCATCGGGTTCGCGAAATTGTTCGCCGAACATCCGCACCACGGCGTAGGCCGCGAAAAATTCGCCGCTCAGCCGTCCGGGCTGGCGCTTCGCCACGTCGCTGCCCCATATCCGCCACTGCATCAGGGCGAGCAAGAGTGCGCCCTCGAGCGCGGCTTCGTAGAGCTGGGATGGATGCCGCGGCAGGGCCTGACGCACCCCGCGGTCGAATTCGTTATGGGGGAAGATGACCGCCCACTTGGCCGCGCTGACCCGACCGACGAGTTCGCCGTTGATGAAGTTGGCGATACGACCGAAGAGCAAACCCGCGGGCGCCGCGGTCACGATGAGATCGCCGACCTGAAACAGCGGAACCCGCTGCTTGCGCGCCCACCAGGCCACCGCGAGTAACACGCCGAGGAATGCGCCGTGGCTGGCCATGCCGCCTTCCCAGACGCGAAACAAGATCAGCGGGTCGGTGCCGAGCGAGTGGAGCTGGTAGAGGCAAAAATACCCGAGGCGGCCGCCGACGAGCACGCCCACGACAAGGTAGGTCATCAGGTCCGAAGTGGCGTTGAAATTAAAAGGGGAGCGCCCGTGTTTGTGATAGAGGTGCAGGATCCCGAGCGCCGCCGCGAATCCTGCAAGGTACGCGAGACCGTAGTAACGGATGCCGAAATTCTCCGAGAATCGGATTAGAAACGGATTGAGATCGTGGACCCAAAAGGCGAACGGCATGCCCGATTCTTGGCCGCGCCGGCGGGGTTGCGGCAATGCAGAACCACGCCGCTTCCGGAGTCATCGGCCAGCCCGCTGGCGAGCGCGGCTCGTTAGGATGTCGCGGATTACGTTACGTTCTCCGTCGCGGCTCGGCGCCGATTGGTGCGCGCCGCCGGCGCGCACCTCCGCCAGCACCCGCAAAAGAGCCTTGCTGCATCCGCCGCGCGCACCGCTACTCTGGCGGGATGAGCGAACTCAAACGCACGCCGTTGCGCGATTTTCACGCCGCCCACGGCGGCCGTCTGGTCGATTTCGCCGGCTGGGAAATGCCCGTGCAGTACCGGAGCATCCTCGAGGAACACAAGGCCGTGCGCCGAGCCGCCGGACTCTTCGACGTGAGCCACATGGGCGAGGTCGATGTCCGCGGTCCCGAGGCGGCCAAGTTCCTGAATCACCTCGTCACGAACGATATCGCCAAACTTTTTCCCGGCCGCGTGCTCTACTCGCCGATGTGCTATCCGGACGGCGGCGTGGTGGACGACCTGCTCGTCTACATGCGCGGGATCGACGACTACTTTCTCTGCATCAACGCCGGCAACATCGAGAAGGACCTCGCGTGGATCCGGGGCCAGGCCGCGGCGTTCCAGGTTACGATCACCGACCGCTGCGCCGACTACGCCCTGCTCGCCGTGCAGGGCCCGCGGGCCGCGGCCATCGTGCAATCGCTCAGCGGAGCGAAGCTCGGGCTCGTGAAGTATTATCATTTCACCGAGGCGACGGTCGCCGGCATCCACTGCCTCGCGAGCCGCACGGGTTACACCGGCGAGGATGGCTTTGAACTGTATCACGCCGCCGGCGATGCGGTGGCGCTGGCCACCGCCGTACTTGAGGCCGGCCAGCCGCACGGCCTCGAACTCGCCGGGCTTGGCGCGCGCGACAGCCTGCGCCTCGAGGCGGGTTATCCGCTCTACGGTCATGAAATCACCGCGGAGATCTCGCCGCTCACCGCCGGACTTGGTTGGACGGTGAAGCTCGATAAGGGCGTGGACTTTGTTGGCCGGGCCGCGCTCGTTGCCGAAAAGGAAAGGGGAGGGGCCCGCAAGGTGGTCTTCTTCAAGACCGGCGACCGGCGCATCGTCCGGGCCGACACGCCGGTGATCGATGCGGCGGGCGCGACGGTGGGACGCGTCCTTTCCGGCACGCTCTCGCCGATCCTCAACGAGGCAATTGGCTCCGCGCTGGTTGCGACCGCGGCGGCGGCGCAACCGCTGCTCGTCGACATCCGTGGCACAAAATTGAATTTGCAACTGGTCAAACCGCCGTTCGTGGAACTAAAAAAAACCTCCGCATGAGCAATATCCCCGCCGACCTTCGCTACGCCAAATCGCACGAGTGGGTCCGAGCCGAGAGTGACGGCAGCGTCACCGTCGGCATCACTGATTACGCACAGAATTCACTCGGCGATATCACCTACGTGCAGGTGCCGAAGGTCGGGGCGACGTACAAGGCGGGCGACGTGTTCGGCGTTGTCGAGTCGGTGAAGGCGGCGAGCGATCTCTACCTGCCGGTGGCGGGAATCGTCTTAGCGGTGAACGCTGCGCTGGAGTCGGCGCCGGAGACGGTGAATCGCGCGCCGTATACCGAGGGCTGGATGCTGCGTTTGAAGCCGGTCGATGCCGCCGCCGCGGGCGCGCTGCTCGATGCCGCCGCCTACGAAAAAGTGGCGGGCTGAGGCGAAATTTTCCTCGCGGCGGCCGGCGGCTGAACGCGGGGAGGGAAGGGTCTAAATCCGCCTTGCACTTTACGTCGGGAGCGTTTCCCTCGGCGGACTGTTCACGGAGAGGTGGCTGAGTGGTCGATAGCGGCGCTTTGCTAAAGCGTTGTACGTGTAAAAGCGTACCGGGGGTTCGAATCCCCCCCTCTCCGCCAGTTTTCTACTTCCAACTCCTGTCAGTGGGCGCCGCGGCGTATCGCCTCCACGGAAACCTCGGCCTCGGGGTGGCGTTTTTATCACTCTCGGCGGACGCCCTGCGCTTCACTTGACGGACGTGGCCGGTTTCAGGAATCCCCTGACTTTCAGCCAATCGGCTGCCCGCGCGGGCCACGTGGTGTGCGGCATGGGGCCCGGCCGAATGCCGTAGCCGTGGCCACCCTCGGACCAAATGTGCATTTCCGCGGGGACGCCCGCCCGCTTCAACGCGAGATAAAGCAGCACGGTCTGTTCGACCCCGCGATCGTCATGCGACACGGAGAGAAAGGCCGGCGGCGTGTCCTTGTTGAACCCGATGCCGTCGTTGAGCGTGGGCGGCGTGACGTCGCGCTTCAGGATCCCGCCGGTATAAATCAGGAGCGAGAAATTGGGGCGCGGGTCCACCTGATCGAAGGCGTCGATGGCCGGGTAGAGGCGGTCGCCGGAATGGCTGAGCACGTTGACGGCGACTTCACCGCCGGCGGAAAATCCGCAGATGCCAATGCGGTCCCGGTCGAGGCCCCACTCGGCGGCCCGAGCGCGGATGATACTCATGGCGCGCTGCGCGTCCTGGGTCATGGGCAGCGAGCGGGCCATACCCTCGCGCACGGGAATCCGGTATTTCAGGACGATGCCCGTGACCCCGAGGGTGTTCAGCCACGCGGCGACGTCGGCGCCTTCGTGGCCCATGGAAAGTTGAAAGAATCCTCCGCCGGGCGCGATGAGGACGGCCGCGCCGGTGTCCTTTTCCCGGGCCGGCCGATAGACGGCAAGCGTCGGGGTCGTGACGACGCCCTTCAGCATTTGTTTCGCCTCCCATTTTTCTTCGCCCAAGCCGGGTTTGTCGCCGGGGGGCAGGGCGGGCCACACGTTCAGGGTAAGGGTCGGCTCGGCGGCGCCGAGGAACGTGGAAATAAAGAGGAGGGCAAGGCGCTTCAGGTGGAGCATCGGGGAGGGGGGCAGTTGGTTTCGGGGCTTACGTGCGCTACAGGAGTTTTGCGGTCACCGGGATCGCACCGAGGTTCATCGACCGGCCGTCGGCGGCCGGCTTCGGGGATGTTTCGACGGGAGGCGGGCGGATACGGAGGAAGTAGCGGCTCATCGCATGCTCCGCGAGGCCGAGCCTGCCGGAGTAACCGTTCGCGGTGACCTGGACCGGGTCGCCGGTTGCCTCATTGACGGCAGTCGCCTGGCCGGGCGCGCGATGGGAGCGAAAGACCAGCCACTGTCCGTCGGAGGTCCACGGGTGGTGCGTCTGGTAAATCTTTGCGTCGCCGGCGGGGCGAGAGGTGAGAAACGTGAGGGGAACTCCCGCGGTCTCGTCGATGACGACTTTCTTCTCCGCCGGAAAACGCGTGCCGATCTGGGCCGGGGCGGCCGGGATGCCGGCGGTGAGGAGCAGGAAAAACGCGGAGGCGAATCGGGCGGCGGCGGTCGCGCGTCCGCCGAAGCGCGGGGCCGCGGACGATACGACGGGTTTCACAGGGATTCCTTTTCGGCCGCGAGCAGGGTGGCGTCGACCAGGCCGGCGATGCCGCGGGCGCTGAAGTCGGTGACGTGGCGGAGGACGAAAACGGGAGCCGGGGCGGTACGCGCAATGTTGACGCGATCGAATGTCGCACCGGCAACGTCGTCGAGCACGACGCCGGGCCGCGTGTCCTCGGCGGTGAAGGAGATGGTGACATCGCGCACGCTGAGATTCTTCGCGTGGCGCACGTAGAGTCCGTGGGCGGGCAGCAGGCCGAACATTGAAGGCTCGGGATAACCCTTTTCCTGTTCGGGGGGCGTGAACGGATCGCGCGGGCCGGTGAGGCCGGGGCCGCGTAGAAAAAAGGTGTTCACGAGCTCGGCGGGTTGTTGGGCGACTTGACCGAGAGTCAGGCCGCCGCGATGGGTGATGACGATGCCCTGCAGGCGCACGTCCTCGATCGGATGACCGGGCAAGCCCGCGATGAGGCAAGGGTAGCGCGGGTCGGCGTTCGCGACGGTGACATTACTGATGAGCACGCGGCGGATGGCGCCGACCGGCGAGTGCTCGGGGCCGCGGGCGCGATTGCCGAGGCGGAGGAAGATGGGCGCATTGGTGATGTCCCGCATCGTGAGGTTCGTGATCGCGATGTCCTCGATCACCCCGCCGTCCACCGTTTCGAGGGCGAGGCCGCGGCTGCGTTCGAAGGTGCAGTTGGCGATGGTGATGTTTTTGAATCCGCCGTTCGACTCCGTGCCCAGTTTGATGCGGCCCGTGGGGCCATCGCGGTCGGGGGCGCGCTCCATGGTGCGCTGGTAAGTGCCGTCGAGCAGGGTGCCGGCGTCGAAACCGGTGACGGCGCAGTTGGTGATCGTGACGTCCTCGCAGGGGCGGGCAAAGCCGAGGGCGAAGGATGATTTGAGCACGATGGCGTCGTCGTGCGGCGCGTTGACACTGCAATTGGAAATCCGGACGTGGCGGCAGGCATCGATGTCGAAGCCGTCGCGGTTCGTGTCGACCTTGAGATTGTCGAGCGTGAGGTGGTCCACTCCGGTTGCGAGCAGGGCAAAGTGGCCGCCGAGCAGAATGGAGACATCGCGGATCGTGACGTTGCGGCAGTTTTTCAGAGCGATGGCCTTGTTGCCGGCGACCGGCGCGGACGACGCGACGGGTGGGGCCGAAGGTGAGGGAGTGGTGCCGGGGGCGACGGTACCGTTGGGCCCGTTACCGCCCCGACCGGACCGGCCGCCCAAGCCGGCGTTGCGGACCAGACCCTTGGCGCCGTCGATGCGCCCCGGGCCGGTGATGGAGATGTTTTCGAGATTTTCTCCCCAGATGAGACTGTTGTGCCAATGGCTGTGACCGAAATCCTGATACTGGAGTTGGTCGCCCCATTCGTTGGGCTCCGGCGTATCGTAGCCACCGAGCGCGGCCGAGGGCGTGGCGGCGAGCAGGGTGGCGCCGGCGTCAAGGTGGAGGTTGATATTGCTTTTGAGCCGGACGGAGAAACTCAGGTAGGTGCCGGCGGGAAAGCGCACGGTCCCGCCGCCGGCGGCCGCGGCGGCGGCGATGGCCCGGTTGATGGCAGGGGTGTCGAGCGCCTGGCCGTCGCCCGTCGCGCCGTGGGCGCGGACATCGAAATCGGCGGAGCGGAGCATGCCGGACGTGGCGCAGAGCAGCAGCGCGGCGAGCGCCAGGCAGGGTGGGAGGGGGATTTTCATCGGGCGTGCGACAAGGCGGGGTTGGGATTGGGTCGAGGGGGGATTAAGGGCTTTTTCCCGCAGCGGCAGCCACGGTTTGGCAAATTCCAGCGTCGCGATCGCGTTGAGGGCCCACTGGACGAACAAACGTCGGGGGTGGGATTTCGTTGCGGGTGGGCGCGTCGGACAGTTCGGTGCGTTGAACCAAGAGAGACCTGAAAGCGAAATCGAAGAGGAGGGGGGCGTGTGATCCAGCGCCAATACGGAGAGGGGCGTCGGGCAGACCAAGATCAACCGCACTCCGCCGCCGGATGCCATCTCCTAAGAGGTCTCGGGTGGGCGAGCGCCGTAAGCATAAACTCGATTCAAATCACCTTGGAGCGTGGCGGATTCCCCGTACGTTCGTCCGCCTACCTCTCGTCGTTCATGCTCCGCCACGCCGTCGGCCTGTCCGTGCAGCTGCGTCGTATCCTGGCCCCACTGCCGGCGTCCGGCCTTCTCTTCCCACCCCCATGCGCCCGCTCCAACCCTTCCTTTTTGCTTTCGCCTTAACGGTTCAGTTGTTCGCGGGTGCCGCCGAATCTGCCCCCGGGTCCTTGCCGGCGGACTGGATTGATCCCGATACCGGCCATCGTATCCTCCGGCTCTCGACCGAAGCCGGCAGTTCGACCCTCTATTTTCACGACAACAGCTATTCTCCGACGGGCGATAAACTGATTTTCAACAGCCCCTCGGGCGTTGTTCTGCTGGACATTTCCCGGCTCGGGTCCGCTGCGCTCCAGCCCGAGGTGGTCGTCCCCCAAGCTCGCGGTCCGTACATGGCCCGCCGCACCCCGGAAATTTATTTCGTGCGCGGCGGCAACGCGCCCGGCCGCGGCGAACCGCCGCCTAACGCGCAGTCTGCGCGTGACGGCGCTGCGGGTGCGCCCGCTTCGCCGCCGGCGCCTGCCGTTGATTCGACCTCGAGCGTGAAGCGGGGCGGCGGTCGGGGCGGTTTCGGCGGGGGCGAAGTCTTTGCGTATAATTTTGCCACCAAGGAAATCCGCAAAGTCCCCCATGCCGCGCGCACGCTGATCAACGCCGACGAAACGTTCACCCTGGCGACGTTCTCCGGCGAGGATCCCACCGGAGCCACCCCGAAGCCGCCCGCTCGGGAGGCTCGTCCGCAGCTCGCCCGCATGTTTCCCGGCAAGACTCTCGCCGAACTCACTCCCGAGCAGCGCTACGCCGTCAACAAAGAGGACGGCCTCGTTCGTCGCACCGTGAATCCCCCCGCCATGGCGTTCACGTTCACCAACCTCAAAACCGGCGAGGCGAAAACCGTCGGCTACCAATACGGTTCGCTGAACCACATGCAGTTTTCTCCCACGGACCCGAACCTCCTCCTCTATTGCCACGAGGGGACGTGGCACGAGGTTGATCGGATTTGGACGATCCGCACCGACGGCACCGCCAAGACGCTCCGGTACAAGCGCACGATGGACATGGAAATCGCCGGGCATGAATTCTGGAGCCACGACGGGAAAACCATTTGGTTCGATCTCCAGACGCCGCGCAGCCAGGTGTTCTGGATTGCGGGGGTGGACCTCACCACCGGTCAGGAAACGCGCTACTCCGTCGCCCGCGACGCCTGGTCGGTGCACTACAACGTTTCCCGCGACAACCGCCTTTTCATGGGCGACGGCGGCGATCCGACGCAGGTCGCCTTCGCGCCGGACGGCATGTGGATCAATCTGTTCCGCCCGCAAGCCGACGGTTCGCTGGTGCGTGAGAAGCTCGTGAACATGTCGAAACACAATTACGTCACCGGTCGCGGTGGCATCGAACCCAACGGCTCCATCACGCCGGATAACAAATGGGTCGTGTTCTCGGGTAACTTTCACGGGGCCCGCCATGTTTACGCCGTCCAAATTGCCAGGTAGGTCCGGACCCCGGGGCGGCCGATGACCTCCGGTTGTGATCCGCGCCCGATGTCTGAGAACTGAGCCGACCGACAGGTGCCGCCGGCGGCGTCGCTGTCACGACGGCCGATAATTATCGAGAGCGGTTCCAGGATTGCCCTAGCCGCGTTTGAGCCGGAGGTGAAAACGTGGTCACGGCTGAGGACGTCGTTGGCGCTGCGCGCCAACCAGCTGCACTCTTTTCGGAAACGCGCTCCTTGGCCCCGCTGGTTTTTCCGGCACGCGGCGAGGTCAGGCAGCGCGACGGGACGAGCACCGAAAGAGCGCTTGGCGACCCCGCAAAAAGCGCCAATGTTGGTCAATGCCATCCAAACCCGGTTGGGACCGCAACTCGGAGCGAATTCTCGCGGTTTTTCTTGGCCAGGCGCGACCGAACAAAACTAAAGCCTGGCGGATTACCGTGCTCTTAGTCGTGGCGATTGGCCTGGCGGATTACGTGGCCGGCACGGAACTTTCCCTCGCGATTTTCTATCTGGTCCCGATTTCGCTCGCGACCGGCTGGCTGGGCATGTCCGCCGGCGTGACGGTTGCCATCATATGTACTATCGGGCGGGTTTTCGGTGACTACCAGAGCGTCTCTCCGCATCAGCTCCCCGCGCAGACTTGGTGGAACGGTCCGGCTTCCCTCGCGGTGTTTCTCTTCGCCGTTTGGCTGCTCAACGCCCTGATCTCCCTTCGCCGCCAATTGGAAAGTCAGGTGACGGAACGAACCTCGGAACTAAGGGCCTCGGTGGCTGACCGGGAGCGGTTGCAACAGGAATTACTGGAAGTCGGATCCCGGGAGCGCAGTGCGCTGGGACGCGAATTGCACGATGAACTCGGTCAGCATCTGGTGGCCACCGCGATGGCGGCGCAGGTGCTCGCTCGGAAACTGGAAGGGAAGCCGGCCGTCGATGCGCACGCCATTGTGCACTGGATCGAGGAGGGGATTGGCAAGAGCCGGAAGTTGGCCCGCGGGCTACTGCTTTCCAGCATTAAGCCGGAACGCCTGCCGCAGGAATTGGAGGAACTTGCCGTCGTTTCCAGCCGCGGTGGCGTACAGTGCCGGCTCGTGCATAAAGGTCCGACCTTAAAGGCGGGCCCGGGTGAATGCGCCCAACTGTTTCGCATCGCCCAGGAAGCGGTGACCAATTCGCTCCGGCATTCCGGCGCCCGTAGGGTCACCGTCATGCTCGCCAACGACCAGGACTCACTCTGTCTCATGATCGAAGACGACGGGTGTGGGCTGCCTGCCGCCACCGACCGGGATCACCACGGAATCGGTCTCCGCATCATGCAGCACCGCGCCACGTTGATCGGCGCGTCGTTCTCCTTGATGTCCAATCCCAGTGAGGGCACCAAGATCATTTGCCGGCTACCCCATCGCGAACCTTCTGGAAGATGAGCAACCTAGTCACCCGCGTTTACATCATCGACGATCATCCCTTCGTACGGGAGTGGCTGGCGAATCTGCTCGGGCTCGAGCGGGACCTGCTGGTGGTCGGCCAGTCCGGCGATCCGGTGGAGGCGCTGGCCGCGATGTCTGCGCTGCCACCGGACGTGGCCGTGGTCGATCTGACACTGAAAAGGGGGTCCGGCCTTGAACTGATCAAAGGGCTCCGGGTTCAAGCTCCGGAGGTTGCGGTGGTCGTTTTGTCGATGCACGAGGAAATCACGGACATCGAACGGGCTTTCCGCGCGGGTGCGGCCGGCTATGTGATGAAGCAGGAATCCACCGGCCAGATCGTGGCGGCGATTCGGCAGGTGCGTTCCGGCCGGGTCTTTGCCAACCCCGAGGTTCTCGCCCAATTGACGGCGCGGCTGATGAGCCGTGCGAAGCGGGACTCCGGAGCTCCGCACGAAATTCTGAGCGACCGCGAGATGGAAGTGTTCCGCCGGTTGGGCGAGGGAAAATCGACCCGTGACATCGGTGAGAGCCTTGGCCTCAGCCTCAAGACGGTTCAAACCTACTGCGCTCGGATCAAGGAGAAGCTGGGCCTTGAAGACGGACAGGAGCTGGCGCGCATCGCGTTTAGTTGGCACGAGCGGGAAAGCCCGCGGGGCCCCGCGGAAACGGTGTAGTATCTCGCCTGACAAGCGCCCTCCTATCCGACCGCGCAGCTTTCCCCGCGCGACTTCGCCATAGTGGTAAGGTAATGCCAACCCTTACCCTTGCGGGGCGAAACGGAGCTGCGAACTCCACGTTTCGTCCAAACAGCGTATTATCCGAGTCCGGGATATCCCGGGCGGATTCACCGCCCTTACCTCCGGTGGTGCCGATCAGCGCGACCGTCTTGACCAAGAACAGCGCCCGCCTACTCGATGGTGTGCTCACGTCGCTCGCTTGGTGCGACGAAGTGGTCGTGCTCGATACCGGGTCCGAGGACGACACGCGCGTGATCGCCGCGCGACATCCCAACGTATCACTACATCGCCTGAACGGACCGTTTCCCGGCTTCGGTCTCGCGCACCAACGGGCGGTTGCCCTCGCGCGCCATGACTGGATACTCTCCGTCGACAGCGACGAGGTGCTGTCCCCGGAACTGGCCGGCGAAATCCGAGCGCTCCCCTTGGATCGGCACACGGTCTACGCGATTCCATTTCGGAACCACTTTAACGGCCGGCACATCACGACCTGCGGCTGGAATCACGAATTTCACGAGCGGCTCTTTCACCGGCAGGCGACGAATTTTTCCTCCGGTATGGTGCATGAACGCGTGCAGACGACAAACCTGTCGCTGGTTAGGCTCCGGCACCCGATCGATCACTACTCGTATGTCGCGCTGGCCGACTTTCTCCGCAAGACGAACGCATACGCGGGCTTATTTGCGGAGCAAAATGCCGGAAAGAGAAAGTCCGGCCCGGGCAAGGCGGTGGCGCGGAGTCTTTGGGCCTTTTTTCGCAGCTACCTGTTGAAACGAGGCTTTATGCAGGGGCGTGAAGGTTTGGTTATCAGCGTGTACAACGCTCAAACCGTTTTCTGGAAATACCTGATGTTGGCGGAGGCGAATCGCCGGTTAAAAGCATGAGTCTACCGTCGATTTTCAGCGCCGCCGGTAAATTCCGGACCTGCGTGGTCGTGCCACCCCCTTTGCGGTCTTTCCCGTGAGCCTGCTCGTCCTGATGTATCATCGCGCCCGGGAGGGCCGGCATGGCAACTCGGCCGCCATGCTTGACGCCCATTTTGCGTATCTTGCCAGCCGCTGTGCAAACGTGTTGCCGGGAGAAACCCTGGCGCCGGATAAGCCCAGCGTTTGCGTGAGTTTCGACGACGGTTATTTCGATTTCTATACGACGGTCTTTCCGCTCCTGCGTAGGCATAATCTTCGCGCACTGCTGGCCATCCCGCCCTATGTCATTCGCGAAACGGTGGCGGTGAAAACCGCGGATCGCCTCGGGTTTGATTCCGACGACGCTTTCACGCATCCGAGTCGCGGGGGCTTTTGTACTTGGAGCGAACTGGCGGAGATGACCGCAAGCGGAAGCGTTCAAATCGCCGCCCACGGGTTTACCCATACCCGCCTCGATGACCCGCAGGTGGATCTCGAAGCGGAAATCGAAGCGCCCCGGGCGGTCCTTTCCGCGCGGTTGGACCAGGCGGTCGATAGTTTTGTTTTTCCCTACGGCCGGTATTCCCCGCGATCGCTAACCAAAGCCCGCTTGAGGTACCGCCATGTATTTCGCATCGGTGGGGCGCTCAATCGTTCCTGGGATTCGCGCCTGATGTATCGCATCGACGCCGACGGCATGAAGGCTCCCGGCGCCCTCCTCGCCCCCGCGCGGATGGCGACCTATCGCGTCCGGTACCTCTGGAATCAATTACGGCGCCGTTGACCGGGTTCCGTGGAAAAGGCGCGGAAAAGCGGGCCGGTCCACTGCGGCTTCAAAGCCGGGGGGAGAGCGGTTCCAATACGATCTTAGCCGCGTTGGCGCGCAACGACCACGTGGTCCTCTGCCGGAAAAATTCAGTCCAGGGATGAGAGTTCAGGGCTGAGCGACCAGGCCCCGGAGGGCGAGGCGCCCGGACGACATCGGTGGGGTAAACCCACCGTTTGGTTTTTTTCCTCAACGTTCAGCGCTCAAATGCCTGAGCCCCGCTCAGGCGATGACCACGTTTTTGCCTCCGGCTCAAACGCGGCGACCGGAAGCTTGGAACCGCTCTCACGCGCAGGAGGCGCTTGGGTTATGGCCCGACTTAGAATGTACCCTTCAGGCCTACGGTCCAGAGGGGATGGTAGACCTCGCGGGCGCGAAACCGGGCGTATTCCGCCGTATGCGGTCCGTAGATCTTTTGGTCCTCCGGGGCGTTGTTCAGGTTGCGCACGGACACGAACAGGCCGAGCGAGCGGCGCAGGTAGTATTCGCCGCTGACGTCGATGAAGAGACGTTTCTTGTAGTAGCTGTACGTGCCGGGCTCGATGTTGGTGCCGGTGACCGGATCGGTGCGCTTCTGGCCGCGGTAGTTTTCGCTGATCCGCAGGTTCCACTTCGGGCGGGTTACGCTGAGGCCTCCGCTGGCGCTGAACGGGCTCATGTCTTGCAGTTCGTCCGTATCCTTGGCGCGTTGCGAGGTGGCGTTGGCGAAGAACTGCACTCCCCGGGCCCAAACCGGCAGAAACGTCAGGGTCTGCCGGTAGTTGAATTCCAGCCCGGTCATCCGGACGTTTCCGGGGTGATTCACCTGGGTCGCCACGGGATACTGGCCGTAGGTGGTTTCGTCCAAGCCGTAGGCCGCGAGGAACTCAGGGGTGACCGGGCTGATGACGTCGGCGAAGAAATTCGTGAAGTCGCGGACAAAGAAGCCGGCGGTGAGCTGGCTGGCGGTGCCGAAGTAATATTCGAGTCGCGCCACGTAGCTGCGCGCCTGCCACGCCTTGATCGAGGCGTTGCTCACCGTGATCTTGTCGGTCGGTTTGGGCTGCTCAATGTCGGGCAACGTCAGGCCGCCGGCGTATTGGCCAAAGTCGGGGCGACCGACCGACTCGTAGTAGGAGACGCGGCTGATGAAGTTTTCGGTGAGGTTGTGGGAAACGTTCAGGCTGGGGAAGAGCCGCAGGTATTCCTTTTGCGCGCGGTAGCCGCGGTCGAGGAGCGTGCGCTGGTTGTAGGCGAGGCCCGCGTTGAGGGGGACGATGAGAAGTGGCGCACCGTTGGCGGCGCGGAGGACCTTGCCCGCCGCATCACGCTGGTAGTCGCGGGTCGGGTCGTTGAGCGGGCCGTGGGCATCAATGTTGGTCTGCTCGGCGCGCACGCCCGCCACCAGCTTGAGACGGTTGTGGAATAACGAGACATCGTTGCGCCAGAAGAGCGCCGAGATGATCTCGTTCACGATCTTCGAGGCATTGGTGGCGTTGGTGTAGTCGGAGCCGGCGTTGCGGGTCCAGTGGTTGGGATGCGCCTGGTAGTCGGCCCAGAGCTTCACGTTGTCGACGTGCTGTTGCTTCGGCAGCCCCCACGTGGGGATGCGTTCGGAATACGTGGTGTCGAGAAACGGCAGGGGGCTGTCGTCGTTGCGTTGTCCGTTCTGCTTGAACGGCGTCGTGCTCGCCACGCCGTCGTCGCCGACCCAGGTGTAGGTTTCGGTGCCGACGCCGCGGGCGTCGCGGGTGCGTGTGCGCACATCGGCGCCGAGTTTCACGGTCACGTTGGCGGCGTTGACGTTGAAGTCGCGCCGCACGTTCACGTAGGCTTGGCGTGCGATGTCCTGCGTGAGCTTGCGCGTGCTCGTGGCGCCCGCGATCGAATAGGTGTCGAGCTGGGACGGATCGACGATCCGGCCGGTCGGGTCGAGGACCGTGATCCGGCCCGGATTCAGGTAGGTGATGTGGTCGAACTTCACCTGGACGTAATTGCGCTGAAGGGAGACGCCGTTGAAGGCGCCGCGGTCGACGTCCTGAAAATGGATCCGGGAGTTGCCGTAGCTCGCGCCGGCCTCCGCCGTCCAGAGGGGGCCGTGGTGAAACCACCGCAGGGAGGGCGTGGCCGTGAATCCGAAGCGCAGCGCGCCGCTGTTGGCCATGGCGTATTGTGCGCTGTTGGCCGCCGAGCCCGTGGCGGGAAACGTGCTCGCGGAGCTATAGGCGTGGGTAGCGTCCCAGTTGCCGCGGGTCATGGTGTTGATCGTGATGGTCTGAAAGCGGTTTCCCGTGAGTTGCTTGAAAAGGCCATAGTTGAAGGCAAAGGAAAGGCGGTCGTGGGGCGCCGGGCGCCAGTCCAGCGTGGTGGCGAAGGAATGCCGCGTCGTATCCTGACCGCCGTCATACCAGCCGAAGACGCCCAGGTAGGGGTCCGTTGTGGAGGCGACGCCGGTGGAGGAGGCAACACCCCGCCAGTTCGGCCCGGCGCGGTCGTGCGGCGAATATTGAGCGGAGTAGCCGGCCGAGACCGTGAAGCCGAAATTCTTGTTCACCGGCACGATCGCCGAGGCGTCGATGCCGGGGCGGATCTTGTAGGTCATCGCGCCGCCAAAACCGGGGCCGGGCGTGCGCCGGCCGAACGCGCGCTCCGAGTCTTTCCACATCCACGCCAGGCTGTACGCGTAGGTTGGCCGGCTGCGCTCGAACGCGCTGCGCGGCACAAAATTGACCGAACCGGCCAGGGCCGACCCGGAAACGTCGGGCGTCGGCGAGCGGTTCACCTCCATGCGCGCGACGTTGTTGAGCGAAACCTGGTCGAGCGCGACCTGCCGGCTCATGTTTGAACTGCCGCCGGTGCTCACGACGTCGAAGCCGCCGATGGAAATCGGGACGTTGCTCGGGGGGACGCCGTCGAGGGTCATCAGCCGCGGGTCGCCGTTCACGTAGTCCATGCGGACGCCCGGAAGGAACTTCATGAACTCGCCCACCGCGCCGTCCACGATCGGACCGAATTCGTCGGCCGAGAGCACGTTGACGATATTCTTCGCGAAGCGCTGTTCGTTGACGGCGATCGCGGCCCCTTCCATCTCCTTGGAGCTGGAGACTTG
This sequence comes from uncultured Opitutia bacterium, assembly GCA_903820035.1. Taxonomy (GTDB): domain Bacteria; phylum Verrucomicrobiota; class Verrucomicrobiia; order Opitutales; family Opitutaceae; genus ER46. The sequence goes on along the minus strand of CAIJFT010000219.1, from coordinate 15,300 downwards.
GAAGGCGCCGAGCTTGACGATATCGGCCGTATTGGCCCCCCGGAGGCGGTCCTGACGACCAAAGGTGAAATCATGCACCGCGATCTGGCCCGCGGAGACGACCACGCTTTCAGTCAGACCCGCCAAGCCGGTGAAAAAAACCTTCACGCGCACCGTGCCGGCGGGAACGACGGAGAGTCGAAACTGCCCGATGCCGTCGGTCAGGGCCTCGGTGTTGGAGCCCTCGACGGTGACGCGCGCGTTTTCGAGATATTCGCCGCGGCTGGCATCAAAGACGCGGCCTTCGATGGCGCCCGGCGCCGCGGGCTGCGCGCTGGCACCGACGACGGCAACGAGCCAGCCGATGAGGAGGGTAAGACCGCTTTTCCAGCGCGTGAAATCGGAGTGGCGAACTTTCATCTGGGGCATAACTTGGAAATGAAATGTCCCCGGTGGCGAGCGAGGACCGGCGCGCGGGCGGGGACGTGCGCGCGTCGATGATCGGCGGAGATCGCCTCCGCGGTTGGTCCTAGCGGGCCGAAGTTGCAGGCGTGAAGACCTGCAGGGGCGCGCGGCCCGGCATCGCCATCAGTTCGTCGTAGGCGACTTTTTGGAGGGCGGTGGCCTGCTCGCCGGAGAGGCCGAGGTCGGAGGCGGCGCGTTCACTTTTACCCAGGGATCGCGGGTCCAGGCCGGTGAGATCGCCAAAAATCATCAGGGCCTCGAGATAATAGCCGAACGTGCTGCCGTGGTAATAATCGTAGGTCCAAAGGCTCACTTTGCCGAAGTCGATTCCGTCGTAGGGATTCGGGTCGGCCACGCCGGTCTGCATGGCGCGGTTCCACGCCTCCCCGACGGGAATCACACCGCGAATCGCGACGGAGCTGCGGGCGGCGAGATCGTAGGCGGCGCGGACATCGAGCGCCATTTGCGCGATGGGTTTGCCGTGCCAGTGCCCCTTGGTCGGATACGTCTGGTCGGCGCGGGACCAGGTCGCGATCAGGCGGACGTCCACGCCGGGGTTCTGGGCCCGCAGGAGTTCCGCCAGTTGACCGGCGGAGCGGACCAGCAAGGCCGGATCGCCGGGCTTGTCCTTGTCGAGGGTGCTGTAGCCGAGCGCGACGGCATAGTCCCAGGCACGGCTGAGCACGTCGGCTTTCTGCTCCACGTGGTAGTCGAAATTCTTCCCGCCGGAGGTTTCGAGGCTGACGGCGAAATCGCGTCCGGCCTGTTGCGCGAAGCACTTGAACAGCGCCGGCACGCCGCCGATGCCGCCGCCGTTCAGGTCGGTTACGGTGTCGGCGCGGTAGATCCGGACGGGCGAGCCGGCCCCGAACATGAAACTGTTGCCGATAAACACCACGCTCGGCGGGGCCCGGCGTTTGGCCTTGGTGCCCGGTGTTTCACCGGACCGCTGCTGGGCGAGTTCGGTGCGAAATACCTGCTCCTTGTCCGCGACGTAGCGTTGATAGCCGGCGGGATCGACGAACGGATTCGCGGCGGCGGGGTTTCGTCGCGGGTATTTTTCCGCGAGTCCGAAGTAGCTGCCGTGGGAGCCGAGGAAAAGATCGCACGGCAGCGCCTTCAGCGTGCCGAACATCCGGGCGAAGTCGTCGGCAATTTCAGGATACGCGGCGTTGGCGACGAGCTTGTAGCCCGAGTTGACGTTGGGGCTGCCGATGATCACCGCGTGCAGCGTCCGGCCTCCGTCGCTCACGTTTAGGGTCCACGTGGTGCAACCCTTCGTATGCCCGGCGGTGAGGCGGGCGGTGAGCACGGCGCCGCCGAGTTCAACCGTGTCGCCGTCGTGCAGCAGGCGATCGACCTTGGCCGGCGGATAGAGCGAGGCGGGAAAACGGCCGTAGTGAAAATCGGCGCGCCCGCCGGATTCGACGACGGCGACATCCGCCGCCATGACCGCGTAGGCCGCGCCGGTCGCTTCCTGGAGCCGCGCGGCGCCGGCGTTGTGATCCCAGTGCGCGTGGCTGATCAGGATGATTTTGATATCGCTGAACTTGAAGCCGAGATCCTCCACGCTTTTCCGGATCAACGGCACATTGGCCTCCAGGGACGGATTGAGCAGGAGGTGACCCTTGGGGGTGGTGACGAGGTAGCTCGCGAGGCCCTTGCTGCCGACGTAGTGGAGGTTGCCCGCGATGGTGAAGGCCGGAAACGGTTCGAGCCAGTCGTTGCGGCCCTGCGCGCGGGCGGGGCCGCCGAGCGCGAAGGTCCACGCGACGAGCGCAAGGGCGAGACGAAGGCGGTGCGGGCTCATATTCATGGGATAGGACCGATCTCACCGAACTTTCCAAGCTGTTCTCCGCCATTAAAACTTCTGGGTGAGCTGCAGGGTGTAGCCGCGGCCCTTGGCGAGGCTGTTGTAGACCGCCGTATCATATCCGGCACGGACGAGGCGCTGACGAAATCGCTGATGATGGGATCCAGTCCGGAGCTCGGGGGATTCAGTCCGACGTAGGGCGGACGGTAGTCGTCGTAGCTCTCAAAGCGGAACTCGCCGCCGATCGCGCCGCCGATCTTGTTCCCGCGCCAGAGCGGCAGGAGGTCGCCACTCGCATGGAAATCCGCGCTGGCCAGGCGGGTGATCCCGTTGCGGATATAGTCGCCATAGATGGCGGACTTAACCGCGGGCGGATTCACGAACGTCCCGGTGTCGACCAAAGCCCCGTTGCGCACGGCGAAGGTGCGCTCAAAGGGGTTCATCGCGTTGGCCGGATTCGTCTGCAGGAGTGCGGCCTGCAGCAGACTGATGCGCGCCGCGGGTTCGTATTCGATGGCGCGGCCCCGGCCGTAGAGCAGAGCGCCTTCCCAGGTCCAGGAATCGGTGAGTTTTCCGCGGAGTCCGGCGACGCCGCGATAGAGCGAATGGGTGACGGTATCCTGGCGCACGCCAAAATCGGCGAAACGATGACTGACCAGGCTCACGACAGACGGGGTGCCGGTAAGCCGCGGCGTGCCGTCGGCGTTCGGGGCGCCGGTCGGCGACCAGAATCGATCGCCGAACGGATTGTAGGGATTGGTGACGGGCACGATCATCGGACCGTTGGAACTCGACGTATAGACATCGGGGTCGCGGTAGCTGATCGACTGGGATTGATAGACGCTTAAGTCGGTGAAGGCGGTGACGCGTGGAGACAGATCGAACTCGCCGTTGAGATAGAGGCTGCCGCGCGTCGATTGCGGCTGGATGAGGCGGCTGCCGGCCAGGTTCCAATAGTAATCGAGGCCGGGACCCGCAGCACTGCGTGCGGGCGCAGCGGTGGCGAGGGTTACACTGCCGTTGGTCTGCGGAACGAGAAAGAACGTGCCGGCCGTGGTCGCATAGCTGGCGGGGATGCCGGCCGGCCGCGTCGCCGTGAAGTTGGGCGCGCCGTACGTGCCGAACCCGCTGAAGGTGCCGAGCGTGAACTGACCGTATTGGCTCGTGGTCGTACGCGCGTTGAACGTGGTGTCCGAGTAGACGTTCCACGGGGCCGGGGCCGCGGCGATGTGATCACCGTCACTGGAGAACGAGCGGGCGCTCTGAAACAACGCGCGGCGATTCGAGAAGTCCGCGGTCAGCACGAGGCGGCCCTTCCCCTGCGCGAAGCGGAGTCCCTGGGTGAGCGTGGCGCGTACTTGATCGCCGTCCCGCTGCCCGGTCAGGCCGTAGCTCAGGGAGAGCTCGGTGCCTTGGAAGGCGGTGTTCATCCGGAAGTTCATGACCCCGGCGACGGCGTCGGAACCGTAGATCGAGGAGGCGCCATCGCGCAGTACGTCGACACTGCGGAGTCCGCGATTCGGCAGCGTGTTGATATTTACCGAGAGCGCCGGAATGCCGCGCTCACTCTGACTGATCGGGTGCGGGACGAGGCGACGGCCGTTGAGCAGGATCAGGGTGTTGCCGGAGGCGAGGCCGCGGAAGGAGACCGAGGCGTTGTCGCCCCTGGCGTTCTGGGTGGCGTTGGCGGTCTCGTTGCCGGGGAGGCCGGTGACCATGGGTAACGCCGTCACGAGATCGGACGTCTGCGTCGCGTCCCGGATGTCCAACTGCTCCGGGGTCAGAACCGTCACCGGCAGTGTCCGTTCGACCTCGATACGCTTGATATTGGAGCCGGTCACGGTGAAGGCCTCCAACTTGACGGTGGGCTCGGTGATCGCGGCGGGGGCTTGCTGGGCGACGGCGAGCGGGCTGCCGGCAAGGAGCAGCAGGGTGGCGGTCAATTTCGGGTGCATGGCTTCGGGGTTTGGAGGACGGGAAGTAACGGACTCAGGCGGCCTCGACGGCGGCGACCAAGGCGGCGGCGACAGCGAGGGTCGAACCGGTGTGGCCTTGGCCCATGTCACGGGTGCACGGGCCGTGCTGTACCACCGTCTCGATGGCGCGCAGGACGGTCGCGGCCGCCTCGGGCTGGCCGAGGTGATCGAGCATCATCGCGCCGGACCAGACCTGGCCGATCGGGTTGGCGATGCCCTTGCCCGCGATGTCCGGGGCGGAGCCGTGGACGGGTTCGAACATCGAGGGGAATTCGCGTTCGGGGTTCAGGTTGGCGGAGGGTGCGATGCCGATGGTTCCGGTGACGGCGGGGCCGAGGTCGGAGAGGATGTCGCCGAAGAGATTCGAGCCCACGACGACGTCGAACCAGTGCGGATTGCGCACAAAGTGCGCGGTGAGAATGTCGATGTGGTATTGGTCGGTGCGGACGTCCGGGTACTGCTTCGCCATGGCCTGAAAGCGTTCATCCCAAAACGGCATGGTGATGGTGATGCCGTTCGATTTCGTCGCCGACGTCAGGTGTTTCTTGGGCCGGCTCCGCGCGGTCTCGAACGCGTAACGCAGGATGCGGTCGACGCCGCGGCGCGTGAAGACGGACTGCTGGAACACGACCTCGTCCTCGGTGCCTTCGTTGATGCGGCCGCCGACGGCGGAGTATTCGCCCTCGTTGTTTTCCCGCACGATGACCATGTCGATATCACCGGCGACGCGATCGCGCACGGGTGGAGTCACGCCGGCCATGAGGCGGACCGGGCGGATATTAACGTATTGCCGGAACTCGCGCCGGATCGGGATCAGCAGGCCCCAGAGCGAAACGTGGTCGGGCACGCCCGGAAAACCCACGGCGCCGAGGAAGATCGCATCGTGGTGCCGGATCTGCGCGAGCGCGTCGACCGGCATCATGCGACCGGTCGCGTGATAAAAATCGCAGTTCCAGGGCCGGACGTCCCACGTAAGGGCGAAGCCGTGTTTTTTGGCGGCGGCGTCGAGCACGCGCATGCCGACCGGGACGACTTCCCGGCCAATCCCGTCGCCGGGGATAGTGGCGATTCGATAGTTTTCCATGTTGGGATCCTACGTCGGATCCGTGGCGGCGACAATCGGTGAAACCACCTGAAACGCCGGCGACGTGGTGCGGTGTTTCAGGTGGTTCCACGGATAGATCCGGCGCCCGTTGCAGGTTAGGATGAGGTTGATGTCGTCATACCCCAGTCCGATGCCACCCCGTTATGGGAAGGCGGCGCCCAAGCCCTTTTACACGTCGCTCTACTTTCAGGTTTTCGTGGCCATCGTCTTCGGGGTCGCGCTGGGGAGCGTGGCGCCGGCGCGGGCGGTGAAGTTGAAGCCGATCTCCGACGCCTTCATCAAGGCCCTCCGCCTGATGTTGCCGCCGATCATCTTCACGACGATGGCGCTTGGTATTGGTTCGACCGGCGACTTGAAAAAAGTCGGTCGCATGGGATTCAAGTCGATCGCCTACTTCGAGGTGGTGACGACCCTGGCGCTCGGGCTCGGTCTGCTCGTGGTGCATCTCTTCAAGCCCGGCGCCGGGCTCAATATCGAGCCGCGTGCGCTGGATGCCGGCGCGGTGGCGGGACTCGTGAAGGCCGGGAGTAACCTGAGCTTTGTCGACTATCTGCTCGCGATCATCCCGACCGGTGCCGCCTCGCCGGGCCCGCGCCCTCACGTGCTGGCGTTGCTGCAAGTGCTGAGCCCCAGCGAGCGCCAAGTCGCCTTGCTGGTCGCGCGGGGCGGTCGCAACCAGGATGTCGCGGCGCAATTGGGAAAATCTCTCCGCACGGTCGAGTTCCAGCTCAACGCCATCTACCGCAAGCTCGGCCTGTCCGGCCGCACGGAACTCGCCCGCCTGCTGGCGTGAGCGGGGAGGGCACGTCCGAGGTCTTATCTCAACGGCGCGCGCTTCTGGACTTCAACCCGTGTCGGCCTGCTCGCCGAGGCAGCGCTTTGCCCAACCTGCCTTCGGGAAAAAAACCAGAAACGACCGGGGTTTTACGCCACGGCGCGGAGTTTGCTTCGACGCGCTGAATCACCACGCTCGTCACCTGTGGACCACGCCGACCTCTACGCCCGTTTGCTCGCCCTGAAGAACGAAGGGACGGGCGGCGTGCTGGTGGTGCTCGTCGATGCGCTGGGCAGCACACCGCAGGACACCGGCGCCAAGATGCTCGTGACCGCCGCGGGTCTCCATGCCGGTACGATCGGAGGCGGACGCGTCGAGGCGAAGGCCATTGCGCTGGCGCAAGAGCTGTTGCGAGAGCCGGACGCCAAACCGCGTTTTGTGTCGTGGACGCTGAAGGGCGACGTCGGCATGACCTGCGGCGGCGCGGTGAAACTCTACTTTGAGCCGCACCCGGCGCGTTCGTCCGGTGGCGTCTGGCCGATCTGGATTTTTGGTGCGGGCCATGTGGCGCAGGCGTTGGTGCCGGTGCTCGCGCCGCTCGATTGTACCTTGACCGTGGTCGATCCGCGCCGCGATTGGCTCGACCGGCTGCCGCGCGCCCGCAACGCGCGTTACCTGCAACACGATAACCCGGCGGAACTCGTGCCGACGATGCCGGACCACGCGTTTCTCCTTTGCCTCACCAAAGGGCACACGAGCGATTTTCCCGTTCTGCTCCGGGCCTTGGCCGAGCGGAAATTTCCGTACATCGGCGTTATCGGCAGCGACGCCAAGGCGGTCGTGCTGCGGCGGGAACTGGTCGCCGCCGGTGTCGGCGTGCGGCGCGCGAAGGCATTCCATTGTCCCGTCGGACTTGATTTCGGCTCGAACCATCCTGCCGAAATTGCGCTTAGTATCGCAGCGCAGTTGGTCCAGGAGCGGGACCGGCGGTAGCGGCCTTTCGATGCTGTGGCCCTGCGCCCCCCACGCGCAGGGCTACGTTCGTCGGAACTTCTCCTGTCTTTAAACCTTCAACTAGGAACGTTCAACCGCGCGCGGGTCCCCCGCGCGCTAAAGATCGAACGATGCGCTTACGATGAACTGCCGCGGATCCACGATGCGGAAGGCGCTCGCGCTGTCGTCGGGGTAGGCGTTGATCGTACCGGCCGTGCCGGCGCGCGTACCGATGACCTTGGTTGAGTGCTGGTTTGCGCGCAGCACCAGGCGGCCGGTGAACAGCGTCAGCGAAAAGCCGTCGTCCTCGCCCTTGCCGGCCGGATCCGGCAACCGGTTGAGATCGAGGTTCAGGGCCGGACTTGCGGGTTGAAAACTGTCGAAGCGGTTCGCGTGCAGGCTCAGCCAGCGCAGCGGCCGCACCACCGCGCTCGCCGTGCGGGTCGGTCCCTTGCCCATCGCCCAATCGTTCGGCGCCGAGCCGTAAAACGAATCCGCCGCGATGTTGATGCCGTCGGGGAGGGAGCGGATGAGTGTCTTCGAAGGTGAGACGGGTTCGTGGCTTAAAAGTCCACGACTACTTCAGCCACTCTGCGAGCGGGAGTTGCTGGGCCTTGATTTCGGAAGCCGCGATCGCCGCAAAAAGCTCCGCACCGAGCTTGGACGTATGCGAATCGTCCTGCTGCCCGTTCGGATAGAGTTCATATTCGCCCGGCTTGATCCACATGAACAGTTTTTTGGATTCGTCGGGGCCGTATTTGCGCAGCAGCACGGTCGTCTCCCGATTCATGTCGAGAAGAGGGACATTTTGTTCCTTGGCGATGGCTCTGACCACCTCCGTGTAGCCCGCGTAGGTGTCGATCAGTATGCCTTGACCGTCGAATTTGCGCCGCACGACCGAGGTTGCGAGGACCGGAAAGGCGCCCTTGCGGCGAACGTCCGTGACGAAGCGAGTCATGTTGACCTTGAAGGCGCCTTCCGGCGCGGCGAAGCGCTTCGGGTCCTCCTTTTTTTGATCGTTCCCGCCAAATTGGATGATCACGTAGTCGCCCGGTTGAAACCGCCCCATCGCGGCGGCCCACGCGCCTTCGTCGATGAAGCTTTTGCTGCTGCGCCCGCTTTTCGCGAGATTCGTGGCCCGCGTGGGATCGCGGAGAAGTTCCTTGAACATCTGTCCCCAGCCCCGGCCCGGCGTTGGTTTATCCAAGCGGCGATCGAACATCGTCGAATCTCCCACGAGGTAGAGATGCGGCAGACGATCCGACACTTCGGCGTTCGCGCAAGCCGGCGTGATGACGGAGGCGAACGCGCTGAAGACCACGCCGATCTGGTAGAATGCGATTTTCATGAGGTGAATGTTGCGACGGAGACGGGAGCGATCATAGACCGGTTTTATGTTCGAGGAGGAGGGAAGAATTCCCGCACCCGAATGGGAGGCAAGGGCGGGAAATTCGCGGAGCGGGACGCGAATTGCAGCGGGTGGACTTGCGCTCTGACGGCACCGAACCCGGCTATCTCGGGCCCAAGGGCATCCTCAACCCTCGCGACGGAATCACGGCGGTGCTGGCCGGCTCGGATCAAGTTGCCATCGGTCTCGCCAGCGCGCTGCGAGAATCGTCCGTCGCTTCCTGGACGACATTCGCGTGGCTGGATTCAACGATACCCAGAGCACCCTGTTTTATCCGCCCCTCACGCGCGTGCGCGAATTTCCGGAGAAACTGGGCCGGCATCTGGCCGAGTTCGTGATCAAGCGAGCTCGAAATCCTTCCCGGCCGGCGCCCACCCTCACGATTTCCACCCAGTTCGTGATTCGCGAATCCATGTGCGCGGGAAGGGTGCGCGGCAGGTTTCCAAACCCGCACGGATGCGACTTTCTCCAATGTTTCCCGGTTCCGCAGCGAAGTGAAACGGGGTTTGAGAACTATTTCCCACTGGCAGGGGAAGTCCATTGACTCGTCGTGGGACTCTCGCGATTGCACGCTATGAACATGATTCCGATTTGCAGGGACCGTGCGCGTTTTTTGCTGGGTGCCACATGGGCGGTTGCGACGGCTTCGGCGCTGTGGGCCCAGGTCGCCGTGTTGCCTCCGCCGGACGCTTCCCCGCTGGCGAAGTACGACCGGAAACGCAACGGGAAGCTCGACCCCGGCGAACGGGCTGCCTGGCAGGCGGACCAGGCGCGCGTGGCAAACCCACGTATCGATTCGGCCTCGCCCGGTATCGCGGCCGATCCCGCACCGCTGATGCTGTCGCCGTTCGAAGTGGTGTCCGACACGCACGGCTATTTCGCCGCGACCGCCATGTCCGGTACGCGCTTCAATACCAAGATTGAAGACATCGCTTCCTCGCTCACCGTGATGACCAAGGAACAGATGCAGGATTTCGCGATGATCGATATCAACGATGTCTTCCTGTATACGGCGAGCGCGGAAGGATCCGGCACCTATACAGCCGCGACGATCGATCGCAACGGGAGCGTTTCGGACGACGTGCAACTCAACCCGACGCAGGCTAATCGCATTCGCGGACTCGCGCCGGCCAACATTTCCCTGGGCAACATCGAGACGATGGGCCGTGTCCCGGTCGATCCCATCAGCATCGATGCCATCGAAATCAGCCGCGGTCCCAACGCCAACGTGTTTGGGCTCGGCAACGCCTCCGGAACGGTCAACCAAGTTCCCGCCACGGCCAATTTCTCCCGGAACCGGTCCGCAGTCACCGCCCGCGCCGACAGCTACGACGGCTACCGCCAAAGCTTGGACGTCAATCGCGTCGTGGTCGCCAACAAACTCGCGGTCCGCTTCGCCGAGGTTTTCCAGCACGAGGGCTTTGTCCGGAAACCGTCGGGGGTGAATACGGAGCGCTATAACGGGATGATCAAGTACTCGCCGTTCAAGACGACGACGATCAGTGCGGGCTATTCCTATTACCGCCTGAACGGCAATCGCCCAAATTTTCAGCCGCCGCGCGATTATCTATCGTATTGGCTGGCCTCCGGGAAGCCGTCCTGGGACCCGGTCGCCCAAGTGATCCATGTCAACGGTGCGACGCTCGGGCCGTTCACCGCTGACACGAACATCCCCGACTATTTCAACCGCTCGACCAACTGGTCCGGAATATCCCAGCTTTACGTCGATCGCAGCGGCATCGGCTTGTGGACGGTACCGCAGACCACGCTCAGCACCAGCCCCCTCACCGCGACCAACGGTATCGCCAGTTCGGGGACAGTGCGCCTGCAGGAAGTGAGCGGCTCGACGGGGTCCAAGGGAACGGGGTTGAATTCCGCCCAACCCTTTTTCTCGACGACGCCCGCCGTCAGCAGCAAGGCGATCTACGATTGGTCCTCGATCAACACCGCGGCCGTTAATCGCGTGATGGACCGCGTTCTCACCGCGAATGTCCAGCTGGACCAAATTTTCCTCAACACGCCGCGCCAGTTACTGGCTGCCCAATTTGGATTCCTGCGCGAGGACGCATTACGCTATCAGCGCAACCAACTCGGCACCCTGAGCGATATCGGCCAGCAGGGGCAGCTCATGATCGATATCAACGAGCGGGGACTCGACGGTTCCACCAACCCGTATTTCCTGCGGCCGTACTTTGGCGTCCGGCAGCCGAAGACGTTCTGGCAACCGGCCAAGTGGGACACCTACCGCGGACAATTGGCGTACAAACTCGACCTCTCGCGCGAGCAGGGCTGGCCAAAGTGGCTCGGCAATAATATCGTGACCGGCTACACGGAGTACAAATACCGAATCAACCGCCAATATACGTTTCAGGACGGAATCACGAGTAACAACGCGTGGATTCCAGCCGGTTCGCGCGTCAATCAGGGCGCCGTGCCGGGCGGCCCGGGCGCTGCCTCGGGACTTACCCGCGAGTACACCCGATTCTATGTCGGAGATGCTGCGGGCAACAACGTCGATTACGCCCCTTCCGGCTACAAGTACGGCAACTACACTTACCAGTTCGGCAACAGTTCCACCGGCTTCGTTCGCGATCCGTCAACCCTCGGCCAAATTGCGACCACGGACAACACCGGTGGTCCGAACAACTCCAAGACGATCCTTAAGACCAACGGCGCCGTGGTGCAGAGTCATCTGCTCGCCGACTCGGTCGTCACGACTTTCGGCCTTCGCGAAGACCGCCAATTTTTCAAAAACGGATCGACGCCTCAGTTGCTCAATGCCGACGGCATGACGTTCAACTACGATTCGCTCAATCATTGGGCCTCGGGTGACTACCAGTTCGTGAGCGGCAAGACAACCACGGCGGGCGCGGTGGTGCGTCCATTCCGCGAATGGAGTTTCATTAGCCGCCAGGCCAACAAAGGGCAGGGGGTGGGAAGCGTGCTGGCGCAATTCCTGCGCGGGGTGTCGTTCACGTACAATCGATCCGACAGCTTTATTCCGGCCGCCCCTGCGGTGGATCTCTTCCTCAATCCCCTGAGCAACCCGGTCGGCGACGGTAAGGACTATGGCGTCGCGTTGAACCTGTTCGAGGGAAAGTTGGTCGTGCGGGTCAATCATTACGAAAACCATCAGATCGGGTTCCGAGGGGGCGATCCGGCCACGATTGTGCAGCGCGCGCTGCGCATCGATTTGCCGTTCACCACGCCGACGGTGTTCAGCCTCCAGCCCAACGCCACCACCTGGGTTACCCAATTGCATCCGACCTGGACGACGCAGCAGGTGCAGGACGAGGTGGCCAAGGAGATGGGGATTCCCTGGAGCTACCAAGGCACGCTGAACAGCTACCTCGTCGCCGGGCAGGTAGCCTCGACGAACAATGTGACGGCGAAGGGCACGGAGCTGGAAATTAATTTCAATCCTAGCCCCAGTTGGACGCTGGCGGCATCGGCCACGGATATGCGCGCGATCAACTCCAACGTCTCCGGCGACATCGCGACGTGGCTGCGCCAGCGCCTGGCAATTTGGAATTCGATTATTGATCCCCGCACCGGCAACCCATGGTTTTCGACGAATTACGGCGGCTCCCAAACGGCGCAGCAGTTCTATATTGCCAATATTCAAGGCCCTTTTGCCCTGATCTTGGCTAAGCAGGGACAATCCAACCCGGCGGTTCGGCGCTACAACGGCAAACTGAGTTCGAGCGTGCGCCTGGCGCGGCTCACGGAAAACCGCTTCCTGAAAAAGTTGACGGTGGGCGGTGCGGTCCGCTGGGAAGACCGCGGCGCGATCGGCTACTATGGCGTTCAACAATTGCCGGCCACCATCACGGCGTTGGACGTACATCATCCCGTCTACGACAAGTCGCACGCCTACTTCGATGCGTTTGTCGCCTATGGCACGCGGCTGTTTTCCGATCGGTATGGCGCCCGGCTGCAACTCAATGTGCGCAACCTTCAGGAAAACGGACGCCTCCAGCCGATCTCCGCCTATCCGGACGGTACCCCGAGTTCCTACCGCATCGTTGATCCGCGACAGTTCATCCTCCAACTCACGGTTGATCTGTAATTTCAGAGCTCACCCCTTGCGCCCTTTCGTTTGGGCCGCGCTTCGGGCCGTTTTCGGACTAGCCGTTGGCGCCTGACGCCTTGGTGCGCGACATCAACGCGGTCGATTTCTTTTGGGATGAAGGCGGGTTCACGTTTTCAACGAGACTCCAACCACCTTGGCGGAACTCCGTCACCGCGATTCTCACGAAACAGAACTACCGCGTGCTGACCGCGAGCGACGGTGGGGAGGCCGTCAGCCAGTTCACTAAGCACGGTGGCGATGTCGTGCTGGTCGTAACCGATGTTGACATGCCCATTGTCGGGGGTGCCGCACTTGCCCTCATGCTCACCGGACTTCGCCCCGGACTTCGGCTGCTGGTTATCAGCGGGTCGTCCTGCCCGACGAGCGGCAGTTCTCAACTCGATGCGGCAAAGGAACTGACTCATGCCTTGCTCCACAAACCGTTCACCGCCGACAGCCTCCTCGCCACAGTGCAAGGACTGCTTTATTCAAGCCTTCAGCCCTGAATCAACATGTCCTCCATCCTTCTCATTGAAGACGACGAACTTTTTCGCGGGGCCCTCGCCGACGCGTTAACCGAGCGCGGCTTCACCGTCACACAGGCTGCCGACGGCGCGCAAGGCGTGAAGCTGTTTTACGCGGAGCCGACCGACTTGGTGCTGACCGATATCGTCATGCCCAACAAGGATGGCACCGCTGCGGTGGCCGACCTTCGTCGAGATTTTCCCAGTTTCGGCATCATCGCGATGTCCGGCGGTGCTGCAAAAAATCCCGCGCTTTACCTAAAGATCGCTGGTGCGCTCGGCGCCAATCGCACACTCAAGAAACCCTTCAGTCTCCCGATGCTATTGGCCACGATGGAGGAAGTGTTAGCGGCTGGCAGCGATTGATGCGATTCGGGCCATCGAACCAATCTCAGATTCCTACCGTGGCGGATTCTACCTCTTTAGGACTGGCGGGCTTCGAGTCGGAATTGCCCCGTTTCTATATGGACCGTTTCTGCAACGCCGCGGAACCGCGTCCTCTGGCGAGGTAGGGTGTCTATCCCGATCGAGGGGGCGTTTTTGAAACAATGAATTTCGATGGTGGGTTCATTGCGCGAATGTGTGAAGCGCGCTGAAATTAGTAGAACACCGTGCGGTCGAGGCTGCGGTATTGAATGGCTTCGAGCAGGTGCGGGGCCTCGATTTTTTCGGCGCTCGCGAGATCGGCGATCGTGCGCGCGACTTTGAGGATGCGATCGTAGGCGCGGGCGGAGAGGCTGAGTTGCTCCATCGCCTGTTGCAGGAGATCGCCGAGCGTGGAGTCGATCGCGCAATGTTTGCGGATGTGCGCGTTGGTCATGCGCGCGTTGGCGGTGACTTTCGTGCCAGAAAAGCGGGCATGTTGACGTAACCGGGCGGCTTGGACGCGGTCGCGCAGCGGGGCTGAGGGTTCGCCGAGCTTTTCAGTGCGCAACTCGGCGATCGAGAGGGCCGGGGCTTCGATGTGAATGTCGATGCGGTCGAGGAGGGGGCCGCTGATCCGCGCACGATAGCGCTGAATTTCCCCCGGCGAACAGCGACATTCGTGGCGTGGGTCTCCTAGATACCCGCACTTGCAGGGGTTCATCGCGGCGACGAGCATGAAGGCGCAAGGCAGGGTGACCTTCCCGGCGCTCCGCGAAATCGTGACCTCGGCATCTTCGAGGGGTTGGCGGAGAACCTCGAGGGCGGAGCGTTTGAACTCGGGCAACTCGTCAAGGAAGAGCACGCCGTGGTGGGCGAGGGAGATTTCGCCCGGGCCGGGAATCGTGCCGCCGCCGAGGAGGGCGACATCCGAGACGGTGTGGTGGGGCGAGCGGAAGGGCCGGAGCGGGCCGGTGAGTTCGCCGTTGAGGGTCCGTCCCGCGGCGGAGTGGATGCCCATGATCTCAAGGTACTCGTCGCCGGTCGGCGCGGGCATGATCGTCGGGATGCGTTTCGCGACCATCGATTTGCCGGAGCCGGGCGGGCCGATCATCAGCAGGTTGTGGTTGCCGGCGACCGCGACCTCGACGGCGCGCCGCAGGGCGTGCTGACCCTTGATTTCGGCGAAGTCGGGGCCGTGCGCTTCGGCGGGGCCGGTGGCTTGGGCCTTCGTGGCGCGACGGAGTGCGGCGCCGTCCACCGGCGTAAGCGGGATCTCGCCGCTCAGGAAACGCACGGCGCGGTCGAGCGAGTCGACGCGGTGGACGACGACACCTTCGACGAGGGCGGCCTCCTCGGCGGAGAGACCGGGCAGGATTACGCCGCGCTTGCGCAGCTTGCGGGCGAGGCGGGCCATCGCAAGGGCGCCGCGGACCGGCCGGGTGGCGCCGGAGAGGCTGAGTTCGCCGGCGATGATCCAGTCCCCGAGGTCGGGCGCGTTGAGCTGGCGGGTCGCGGCCAGGATGCCCAGCGCGATCGGCAGGTCGTAGCACGGGCCCTCCTTGCGCAGGTTGCCGGGGGCGAGGTTGATGGTGGTGCGGGTCCGCGGGATACTGAAGCCGCTGTTGGTCAGGGCGGAAAAAACGCGGTCATCGGATTCTTTGACCGCGGCGTCGGGCAGCCCGACCAAGATGAGCTTCGGGTCGCCGGCTTCGCCGGCGTTGACCTCGACGTGGACGAGCGCGGCCTCGATACCCTGGAGCGCGGCGGAGGTGATGGTGGCGAACACGGCGGAACGAATGGGGTTAGGGGGCGGATGGGGCAGAT
>CAIJFT010000218.1 GCA_903820035.1 uncultured Opitutia bacterium | reverse complement strand
CGTTGAGGTGGACGCCGTTGATCGTCAGCGGCTGGCCGCCGGTGCGCGCGGCCTCGGCGTAGAGTTCCTGCGACGGTTTGAAGAGGTCGACGAAGGTGACGCCGGCCTGGTCGCGCGCGACCTCGGCCATCGCCTGGGCGTAGGCGGCAAGGTTGGCGTTGATCTCGGGTTTGTAGGCGAAGTTCGGGTCGGGGTGCTTCTCGGCTGCAATCGGGGAGAAAAGGACGATGCGCGGGGCGGCGAGGCCGTTGTAGTTTTTCGCGCGCGTGTCGCGGAGAAATTTCTCGAGGTCCTCCTTGAACTTCGGGATGCCGGCCGGACCGGCGAAAGACTCGTTGTAGCCGAAGAATGAGAACACGACGCCGGCCTGGACCTTGGCCAGCCACTCGTCGGGTGTGCCGAAGTCCTTCGAACGCGCGCGGGTCACGACTTCATCGGCGGAAAACGCGAGGTTGCGCACGACGACGCGGTGCGACGGGTGCGTGGCGTGGATCATCGTCTCCAGCCAGCCGTGGTGCTGCATCCGATCGGCGAGCGCGTTGCCAATGATGGCGATGTGTTCGCCGGGGCTCAGCTGGAGGGGGGCCGAAGAGGACGTTGCGGGTGGAGCGGTAAGCGTTGAGGTTCCGGAGCCGGCGGCAGGGGCGGGCGGGTTTTGGGCAAACGCGGAGGCGGCGAGGGTGATGCCGAGGGCCAGCGGGAAAAAGGAGCGGTGGTGTGACACGGAGGTAAGGGAGGGAGGGTGGTGGACTTCGGTCGCCGCGACAGAGGATCGTTTTTTCGAAACGCTGGTGCGGGCCTGATGCGGTGGTGCTTAGAGGTGGAAGGGGCGGTTACTTCTTCGGGGCGGGGGGCGGGGTCTTGCCCTCGGGGACGGTCTGGCCGAGCGCGTAGTCGGCGGGCTTCAGGCCGTAGCGCTGGCCCTTGAAACCGTATTTGTGCGGGCTGTACGGATCGACGAGGCGAACGTCGGCCTTGGCCGGGACGTCGAGGCCGAGGCCCCAGTAGACGCCGTTGATGACGAGCCGGCGGAGCCCCTCGTGCTCAAGGTCGGTGGCGGCGCCCATCGTGGTGGTGAGGATCTTGTTCTTGGTGCCGGCATCGTTGGCGGCGAGACGGGTCCAGACGATCGGCATGGCGGGTTCGTTCACCGCCTGCTCCTGCTTGTCGGTCGCCCGCTTCTTGCGGTGGTCGGCGGGAGCGTCGGTCGGGCTCATGCCCTTCAGGACCTGGCCGCGGACGAGGATTTTGGCGTCGGCCGGCGGATAGGCTTCGTACACGTCGCTGTCGCCGAAGAGGTCGGACACGCCGCGGAGCAGGGCTTCGTTGGCGGCGCCCGGTTCAAACACGCCGCGCGTGGCCTCGAACTTGTGTTTGCCCCAATGGGTGACCCAGGTTTCGCCGAGGGCGAACTTGCCCCAGCCACCGGCCCAGGGGGCCTTGGCGTTGTAGGAATAGCCCGCCCAGGCGCTGCCGGCGGGGAAGTTGAACGCGTGGGTCGAGGTGCGCAGCGCCACGATCGGCACGCCGCGTTGCCAGGCGGCGACGAAATGCTTCATCGCGTCGTCGGGCCATTGGCGGAAGCGCAGGGACATCACGATCAGGTCCGCGCGATCGAGGGCCTCGGAGTCGGGCAGCGACTTCTGGTTCTCGGGGTTGATGGTGCCGTCGGCATCCAGGGGAAACAGGACCGTGCACCGGAAGCCGTGGCGCTGGCTGAGGATTTTCGCGAGCATCGGCATCGCCTCCTCGCTGCGGTACTCCTCGTCGCCGGAGAGCAGGACCACGTGTTTGCTCTGGGCGGCGACCCCGCCGGGCGGGGTGAACACCAGCGACGATTGCGCGGCGGCGACGGCTAAGTTGCCGAGGAAGAAGGCGAGGCGGAGGGCGGGGCGGAGCATGGGGAAAAGGGTGCGGGGCGAGATCTCCGCGAGGGGTATAGCCCGCCCCGTGAGGGGCGGGAAGAGACGGGCTGCTGACCGGTGGCGATCCCTGCGCTCACGCGCGGGGCTACGGTGCGGGAGCCAACCCGCTGGGCGGGCCGACAGGGCTAAAGGCGAAAGGCTTTTGGGGCGCGGGGACGGTGGTGGTCCCTGCGCTCACGCGCAGGGCGACGGCGCGGAATTACGCCTTGCGGTAGGCGGCGTTGATCTCGCGGCGGAGGAAGGCATGGCCGCTCTCCGCGATGTCCCAGGCCGGCGAGAACTCGCGCCAGACGTTGATCGCGTTGGCGAAGGCCGGGTCGGCGCGGCTGAAGGCCTCGATCGTCATCCAGCCGTCGTAGCCGACCTCGGCGAGGGTCTTGATCGCCTCGGGGAAATTGATGTGGCCGCTGCCGGGCGTCCCGCGGTCATTTTCGCTCAGGTGCACGTGCACGAGCACGGGTGCGATGGTCCGGATTGCGGCCGTCTGCTGCTTCTCCTCGATGTTGGCGTGGTGCGTGTCGAACATCGCGCGCACGTTGGAATGGTTGGTCAGCTCGATCAGCATGCGCAGCTGGGCCATCGTGTTGCAGAGGTAGCACTCGAAGCGGTTGAGGGCCTCGGGCACGAGCATGACGCCGGCCTGTTTCGCGTAGTCACCGGCGGCGCGGAGCACTTCGGCGCTGCGCTCGTACTCCGCCTGCTGGATATCGGCGCGGCTGAAGGTGGTGAACGCGGAGTGGAAGGGGCCGCAGAGCAGCTTCGAGCCGCAGTCGTGCGTGCGGTCGATGTTCCACTTCAGCAGATCGACGGCCTTGGCGCGCACGGCCTTGTCGGGGCTGATCGGGTTGGCGTCGGCGCCGACGATGGTCACGCAGGTGATGCCCAGGTTGAGATCGTGCAACAGCTGCTTCAGCCGTTTGTACGCCGCGGGGTCCTGTTGCCCCATGCAGATTTCGATGCCGTCGTAGCCGATTTTCTTCAGCCGCTCGATGTGCGGAAAGAAGTCGTCGGAGATCGAGGCGGTCCAGTTGAGGAGGTTGAAACCGAGTTGGGGCATTGGGGGAGGAAGTTGAGGGTTGAGGGTTGAGAGCGCGACCACTGACCGGGAGAACCGAGGGTTGGGTGGTTTTACTCTCAACCCTCAGCTCTCAACGCTCAACGGCGTGAAGCGCCTGCGCGCTTCACGTCTGTTTCACCTTGGTCCACTTCCGCGCCTTGGCGGACTTGAGGACGGCGTCGACGACGTAGTCGGTGGCGAGGCCGTCGGTGAAATTCGGCGTGCAGCCCTTGCCGCTCTCGAGGCCCTTGATGAATTCCGCCATGGCGTGGACGAAGCTGTGCTCGTAGCCGAGCTGCAGGCCGGGCACCCACCAGTTGCCGCAGTAAGGATGGTCGCCGTCGGAGACGTGGACGCTCTTCCAGCCGCGCTCGATGCCTTCGTCGCTGTGGTCGAAGATCTGCAGGCGGTGGAGGTCGTGGAGGTCCCACTTGAGACTCATGTGCTCGCCGTTGACCTCGAACGTGTAGAGGGCCTTGTGACCGCGGGCGTAGCGGGTGGATTCGAAAAGACCGAGCGAGCCGTTGTTGAAGTGACAGTGGAACAGGCAGGCGTCGTCGATGCCGACCTTCTCGATCTTGCCGGTGAGGTTGTGTTTGCGCTCCTTGACGAAGGTCTCGGTCATCGCGCTCACGTCCTTGATGCCGCCGTTAAGCCAGAGCGCGGTGTCGATGCAGTGGGCGAGCAGGTCGCCCGTTACGCCGGAGCCGGCGACCTTGACGTCGAGGCGCCACAGGCCGGTGCCGCCCTGCGGGAGCTCGGGATTGATGGTCCAATCCTGGAGGAAGTTGGCGCGGTAGTGGAACACGCGGCCGAGCCGGCCGGCGTCGATCATCTGCTTGGCGAGCACCACGGCGGGGCAGCGGCGGTAGTTGTACCAGACCATGTTGGCCACGCCGGCCTTCTTGACGGCCTTGACCATCTTTTCGGCTTCCGGGCCATTCAGGCCGAGGGGCTTTTCGCAGAGGATCATCTTGCCGGCCTTGGCGGCGGCGATGACCTGCTCGGCGTGAAGATTGTTGGGCGTCGCGATGTCGATGACGTCGATGTCGTCGCGGGCGATCAGCTTGCGCCAGTCGGTCTCGACCGACCGGTAGCCCCACTTCTCGGCGAATTCCTTGACCTTGGCCTCGTCGCGACCGCAAACAGCCTGCGGGATGACCTCGTAGCTGGAGGGGAAGAAGTGGTTGACCTGATGAAAGGCGTTGCTGTGGGCGCGGCCCATGAAGCTGTAGCCGATGAGACCGACGCGGAGTTGTTTCTTGGCCATGAGTGGAGGGAGTAAGGGAGTGGGGGAGTGAGGGACTGAGGGGGTGTTTTTTTAGGAATACGGGGGAAGGGGAGTGACGGAGTGGGTGCGATGTTTGCCCTCACTCCCTTTCACTCATTCCCTCTCCCCTCGGCGTCAGCCGCTCAAGCGACCCAGCCGTGATTCTTCCGGACTTCGATCATCGCGGTGAGGATGTCGTTCCAGGTCTGCTGCTTCATCAGCACGTCATTCGGGAACATGCAGCCGTCCCAGCAGAGGTGCTTCATCTTCTTGGTGACCTTGCCCTGCTTGTCGCGGAGCCAGTAGCCGGAGTCGCGGGCGATGTTGAGCTTGCCCTTCGGATCGGTCGCGAGGCAGTGGCGGCCGGTCTTCTCGTGCGTGCCGGAGCCGAAGACGGAGCCGTCGTTCTGCGCGACGTGGAAGTCGATCGTCCACGGGCGGAGCGCGTCGGTGAGCTTGACCATCGCCTTGTGAAACTCGGCCGGCTCGTAGTGGTAGTTCTTCGGGACGATGCGGTGCGCTTCGGCGTTGGCGCCCAGTGTGTAGAGGTGCGTGTGGGACATGTCGGCCTGGAAGCCGACGACCTTGGGCATGGCGGTCTCTTCGAGCAGGTTCACCATGTGTTTCCACGAGTGCATGCCGCCCCAGCAGATCTCGCCTTCCGCGGCGAGGCGCTCGCCTTCACCCTTGGCGATCTTGCCGGCTTCGCGGAACGACTGCGCGATGAGCTTGGTCGTGCCCTTCGGGTCCTTGTCCCAGGCGGTGACGCCGGTGGCGCTGTCGATGCGGACGACGCCGTAAGGGCGGACGCCGAGTTCACGCAGCTTCTTGGCGATGCGGATGGCCTTGCGGACGTGGGTGACCCAGGCGGCGCGGGCCTTGTCGTCACCGCCGGCGGCGGCGTCGAACCAGACCGGGGCGACGACGGAACCGACGACGAGGCCCTTGGCCTTGATCTTGGCGGCGAGGGCCTTGATGCCGTCGTCGGAGATATCGATGTCGGTGTGCGGATTGTAGAGGAAGAGGTCGACGCCGTCGAACTTCACGCCCCCGACGTCCGCCTTCGCGGTCAGGTCGAGCATCGTGTCGAGGTCGATAAACGGTTCCGCGCCGGGCGAGCCCTTGCCGACGAGACCGGGCCACATGGCGTTGTGCAGTTTGGGGAAGTTGTTTTCGGACATTTTGGGGATGGGTTGAGAGCGGAGGGTTGAGGGTTGAGAGCGAAGCGAGTTGAGCCTTGTGGGCTGAGGGTTGAGAGAACGGACGGAGTGACGGTGGGGTGAGGGTTGAGGAGAGCGCTTGGTTTGGCTCCCAACGCTCAACCCTCATCTCTCAACTGCGCGGCGCACGCCGCGCTCAGAACGTGTTCTTCCGGTACGCGCCCATCGCCGGGGCGTCGGGGTTCACCTCGGGGCCGAAGTAGCGCAGGCACACGAGCGGCTCGGTGGAGCTGGTGTTCTCGAACGTGACGCCCGCCTTCGCGCCATCCTCGGTGCAATAGTATTCGTCCTCGGTGAGCTCGTGGAAGCGGATGAGCTTCGGGCTGACGAGCGGCTGGCCGTTGATCTTGCCGCTGCCCTGGACGCAGATGAGGCCGTAGCCGCCGGTGTCCTTGATCACCGCTTTGGTGCCCGGATCGACGGTGAGTTCCTTGGCGGTGAACAGCTGCTCGCCGTCGACCTTGCCGTACACGATCCAGCGGTCGACGTAGCCCTCGCTGCGGGTGTCGGCGACCGGCACGGGCTCGAGGTAGTGGTTGTCCTTGAAGTTCGGGTCGACGTTCTTTTCCCAGTCGAGCTGATCGACGATGAAGTCGATGTCCTGATGCTTGCTCTTGGGCATGTCCTTCACGAGGAGGCGCCACGGTACTTCGCGGCCCTCGACGAGATTTTGGTACATGCCGAAGACGTCCGAGCCCCACTGCGGCTCGTAGGTGCAGAGGCTGCCCGGAGCGTGCAGAATGCAGGGGTCGATGAGCCAGCCGGAGCCCGGCTTCAGGCGGTAGGCCTTGGAGAGATCGAGGATGCCGTTGTCGCCCTTGTTCCAATTGCGGATGCACTGGCGCACCTGCTCCTTGGTCGTGCCGGGCTCGAAGCCCATGAACGTGTAGGGGAAGTTGTTGCCGACGTTGTTGTGCTGCGGCGGGAAGTAATACGACTCCGGCTTGCCCTCCTGGCCGACCAGCTTCGCCTGTTTAGCGCTCTGGTGCATGTGGTGCGGGATCGGGCCCATGTTGTCGAAGAACTTGGAATAGACCGGCCACTTGCCGTACTTCTTCCAGATCGACTTGCCGACGATGGTGGCGCCGCACTCCTCGACCGCCTGGGCGAGGGTGAAACGATCCTTGCCGACGACGCAGTAGCTCAGGCCTTCATCGGCCGCGCGGCCCTCGTTGGCCGTGACGGTGGTCGAGGCGAACCAGCGCTCATCGATGCCGCCGCGGTTCAGGCCGTAGGCGTAGGTGTCGTCCGGGTGTAGCTTGATGCGCAGGCCGGGCTGCAGGAAGGAGCGCGGCACCCAGGCGGGCGCGAGGCGGAGCAGACCGCCGGTGCGGCCGAGCTCGGCTTCGACGCGGGCTTTGACTTTGTTTTTGACCGTTTTGAGGTCGTTGACGGAGGGGATCGACATGGAGGTTAAACGTCAGGTGGCGGGCGAGGGGAGCATCCGCCGGTTGCGGGCAGAGGGAACAGTCGGAGGAGGGAGAATCCTACCTCAGCCGGAGGCAACCGCCTAGTAGCGCGGCGGCGAGTTTTGGGAAAATTGCGGCGACCCGGACGCCCTGGGCGAGGGTCACGCGCCGCCGCGAAGTGCCAATCCGCGGGGCCGATGGCGGCTCACCCTCCTCACGATTGCTCTGGTTCGCGACCTTTGCGGCTGCTTCGCGTGAGCCTCACCGCCGCTCTAACGCGGCTGGTACCGGGTCCGGTAGGCGCGGGGGGTTTCAGTCATGAATTTCCGAAACTCCTTCGTGAAGTGGCTTTGGTCTGCGAAGCCGAACTCGGTCGCGACGTCCGCGAGGGACTTGCGCGAGAAAACCAGCGCGCTGCAGCTCATGCGCACCCGCAGCTGCCGGATGTAGTCGTGCGGCGAGCTGTGGTAGGCGGCTTGAAATTGGCGTTCGAACGCCCGCACCGACAGCCCGCAGACCTTGGCGAGGTCGTCGTTGGTGATGCGGTCGGCGTAATTTTGGCTGATGAAGCGGATGGCGACGCTCAGGGGTGTGCCGGCCGGTGCCGTCGGGTCGGAAGCGGCTGCGGCTTGGGCGGGGAGGGGGCGGGTCACCCCGGCGGTGCCGACGATCCGGCCGGCGGTGTCGCGCAGCGGGACCTTCGAGGTCACGCACCAACGGGCGGTGTGGTTGAACCGACCGACCAGCTCCACGCGGGAGAGGATGCGTTCGCCGCGGAGTACGCGCTCGTCGTCGATGCGGTATTGGTTGGCGAGCGCTTCACCGCAAAAATCATAGTCGGTCCGCCCGATGATCTCCGCGCGGGTCTTCAGCCCGAAGTTGAGCAACAGGGCGACGTTGGCCCACTCGTAGTGGCCGGCCTCGTCCTTCATCCACAGCGGCGTGTCCTCGAGGTAATCGAATAACTCGATGACTTCCGGCGCGACCGCGCCGATCCGGCTGAGGGTCGCGAGCATGTTGTCGTCGGTCGAGGTCATCGGGGTCCGAGAGCGCAGCATCGGGTTCGGGCGCCGCGAGGCAATCTCCCGCTGGAATCGATTTTCGCGGTAGGTCAGCGAGCTGGCCTGCGCGAGCAATCGCCCCTCACCTCCTCCTCCCCTCCCTAGTCAAACGCCATCCGGGAATTCGTCTGCAGGTACGCTGCGATCTCGGCGGCGAAGGCCTCGCCGAACTCGGCGCGCTTTTTCTCGCCCATGCCCGGAATGCCTTCCATTTCACCGACCGTCGCGGGGTAATACCGCGCCATCGCGCGCAGCGTGTTGTCACCGAAAACAATGTACGCCGGCACGCGGCGCTCGTCGGCCAGCGCCTTGCGCAGCGTGCGCAGGCGGGCAAACAGGATTTCGTCGCAGGCGATGTCGCCTTCGCGCCGCGTCGGAGCCCGCTTCGCCTTCGGGAGGTCCATCGGCTTGGTCAACGTGATCGGCGTCCGCGCCCGCAACACCGCCATGCCCTCCTCGGTGAGCTCCAGCGTCGCAAATTCGCCTTCGGCCACGGTCACGTAACCGAGGCGCATCAACTCGCGGCCCACCGCCGACCAGGCGGGGCGCGCGACGTCGCGACCGATCGCGTACGTCGTCAACCGGTCGTGACCCCAGCGGCGGATCTTGTCGGTGTCGGCGCCGGTGAGGACCTCGATGATGTGGTTCATGCCGACGCTGAAGCGGCTGTTCTGCGCGATGCGATAGACGCACGAGAGAAACTTCTGCGCCAACAAGGTGCCGTCAAAGGTCTCCCGCGGCTCCACGCAGTTGTCGCAGGCGCCGCAGTTATCGAGCGGGAACCGCTCCCCGAAGTATTCGAGCAGCTCGGCGCGGCGGCAACCGGCGCTCTCCGCGTAGTGCACGATCTGGCGCAGTTGGGCGCGGGCGATCTGCAGCTCCTGGGGGTCGGTGATCTCGTCGAGAAAGTGCGTCTGCTTCGCAATATCGCCGGCGCTGAACAACAACAGGCAGTCGCCCGGCAGGCCGTCGCGGCCCGCGCGGCCCGTTTCCTGGTAATAGCCCTCGATGTTCTTCGGCAGGTCGTGGTGGATCACCCAGCGGACGTTCGGCTTGTTGATGCCCATGCCGAAGGCGATGGTCGCGCAGATGATCCGTGTGTCGTCGCGGAGAAAAGCCTCCTGATTGCGCGCCCGCTCGCCGGCGTCCAACCCGGCGTGATACGCGCGGGCCAGGAAGCCGCGGCCGGCCAGGGACTCGGCCACCCGTTCCGCCGTGGCGCGGCTCGCGCAGTAGATGATGCCGCTCTCGGTCTCGCGCTTGCGCACGAAGTCGATGATCTGTTTCGCCGGCTGGTCCTTCGGCACGACCCGGTACGTGAGGTTCGGGCGGTTGAAGCTGGCGACGAACACCTCCGGGTTTCGCAGCTTGAGGTGCGTGATGATGTCGGTGCGGACGCGCGTCGTCGCCGTCGCCGTCAACGCCATCACCGGTACGTCGGGCAACAGCTCGCGCAGCTTGGAAATCTGCCGGTATTCGGGGCGGAAGTCATGCCCCCACTCCGACACGCAGTGGGCCTCGTCGACCGCGAGGCAGTTGACGTTCCACTTCTTCAGGTTGTCGGCCCAGCCGTCGAGCATCAGCCGCTCGGGGGCGACGTAGAGCAGGCGGTATTCGTGGCGGTGCAGTCCGCGCAGCCGGGAGCGGGCTTCGTCGGCGTCGAGGGTCGAGTTAAGGAACGTCGCCGCCACCCCGCTCGCCTGCAGTTGGTCGACCTGATCCTTCATCAGCGCGATCAGCGGCGACACCACCACCGTCAATCCGCCGCGGGCGAGGGCGGGGATCTGAAAACAGAGCGACTTGCCGCCGCCCGTGGGCAGCAGCGCGAAGACGTCGCGCCCGGCCAGCGAGGCCTCGCAGATCTCCCGTTGCAGCGGGCGGAAGCTGCCGTAGCCGAAGGTGCGCTTCAGCAGGAGATCGAGTTCGGAATGACCGGCGGACATGGGGAGCGGGGAGTAAGCCGCCCGCCTGCGGCGAGTACACGGAAATTCGGGCGCGCACCGCTAATCAAGGGGCGGCTCCGTGGCGGTCGCGGGGGATTTTGCCGGTCGTGGATCGGCTTGGCCCGGCGCCAATTAATTATGAGGGGGACGTTGCGTCGGTGTCGGGTATCCGTTTTGGCTTAGCCTGTGAGAATCGGCTTCCCTCCCCTTGCCGCCGGCCTCGCTGTCCTCGTCGGACTCGTGGCGTTCGATTTGCGTGCGGACGTGGCGCCGGGCGCGACGCGCGACGATGTCATTAAAGCCCTCGGCCGACCGGTCGGCGAATCCCGCCTCGGTCCGCGGGAGGTTTTGAATTATCCGCACGGTCAGACGGTCATCCTGGAAAATGGGCGCGTGGTCCGCGTCCAGACGCCGAGGCCCGCCGCCGGCTCCGCGGCGGTTGGGCCGGCCCCGGCACCGGTCAGCCCTTGGCGCACGGATTTCGCGGCCGCCACCGCGGAGGCGCAGCGGCGCGGGGTGCGTTTACTCGCCTTGTTTCCCGGCCCGGAAGAGGCGCCTGCGGCCCGGCGTTTTCTGGCCGAAGTGGCGCCGGACCCGGAGTTCGCCGCCGTTTTCGGTCCGGACTTTGTGTTTGTCCGCCTCGATCACGCCGTGCGCCCGCCGCAGCCGGCGGCCTGGCAGGAGCGCAACGATCGTCTGCGCGACGCCTGCGGGGTGGTGGGCTATCCAGCGGTGGCCTTGCTCTCGGAGCGCGGCGAGCGGTTGGCTTCGGTTGATTTTGGCGCCGTGCCTGAGACCGAGTCCTTGCAGGCGCGGGTGATCGCCTCTCTGCGGGAAATGCGCGGCAAGCTGGCGTTGAATGCGGCCGCCCCCGCGGTCCCGCCGGCGGCGGATCCGGGGAAAACCTCGCCTCTGCATTTGGACCGGCTGACTCCCTTTGCGCTCAAGGTCGGCCTACGTTCCGCGCAGGACCTGATCGAGATTGCCTTGGTCGCGGGGCTCCTCGGCGCGGGCCTGATGGTGTGGCTGCTGTGGCGGACGCGGGCGCCCGCGCCGGTGCGCTTGCAGAATCACGCGAGCCGAATCGCCCAGGCCTCCAGCGGGCTACCGACCGTTTTTGAGGTGATGGCGTGGGACCGGGAGCAGTTGTGCTTCGGCGCAATGGTGCTCGGAGAATCCGAGGGCTATGAGGTCGAGTTGGCGAAGGGTGATCCCGATAAGGATGTTTTGTTTTCCCGGCCCGGCGACGTGCGCCCCGGTGTCGTCGTCTGTTGTGCGCCGGCCCGCACCGGCAAAGTCACCGCCAAGAGCGTGCGCAGCCTCGTCGGCACCGTTGCCGCCGAGCAGGCGCAAGCCGGCTGGTTCATCGCGCCGGCGGGTTTTTCCGAAGACGCCCGGGACTTTGCGGCGCGCAACCACCTCCTGCTGTTCGACGCGGCGGGGCTCGTCACCCGGATGCGTGACCTGCCGCCGATTATGCTCCCGAAGCTGCGGACGAACAAGCCGTGGTAGCGTAGGGCGCGGCCAGGGGCGCGGTTTTCCGTTTGTCATTACCCGCGAAGCGGCGAAAGGAGTGGCGTGCCGCTCCTGCGGCGCCGGGGTGGGCGATCCGCTCCGCGTTCCCGACCCTGTCACCCCTTAGTCCCTGATCCGCCATGAATCCAACTCCTCTCACCCGTCGCGAAGCCCTCCGTACCGCCGCCCTCGGCGCCCTTGCCTTGCCGCTGCTCGGCCGTCTGGCCTCGGCGGCGGACACCAAAGGCGCCAAGGCGCCCAAAGCCGAGACGCCGGTCGCGACGCCCTATCCGCCGCAGGCCGCCGACGGCCGCGAGCACGGCCTCCGCCTGGGCGTGACCACTTATTCGCTGCGCAACATGGCCCTCGATGACGCCATCGCCACCGTGAAGTCGCTGCGCCTCGCGAATATCGCGCTGTTTAAAAATCACTGCAACTGGGAGACCGCCTCGCTCGACGAGTGCCGTGCGATCGGCGCCAAGCTCAAGGCCGCGGGTCTCAGCCTGACCGGTTCGGGCGTGATCAACCTGCCGAACGACGAGGCCAAATGCCGCAAGGCTTTCGCGAACGTAAAGGCCGGCGGCATGCGGACGATGGTCTGCAAACCCGACCTCGATGCGCTGCCGCTCGTCGAGAAACTGGCGAAGGAATTCGACCAGACGCTTGCGATCCATAACCACGGTCCCGAGGACAAGGTCTATCCGACGCCGGAAGTCGCCTGGAACGCCATCAAGTCGCTCGATGCGCGCATCGGTCTCTGTATCGACGTTGGCCACACGCAACGTTTCGGCGATGATGCCGCCACCGCCATCCGCAAGTACGCCTCGCGCCTCCACGACGTGCATATGAAGGACAGCGTTGCGGTCGTCGGCGCCAACCGCGACATCCCCGTCGAGGTCGGCGCGGGCCGGCTCAATATCCGCGGCCTGCTCCAGGCCCTGCTCGAGGTGAAGTATGCCGGCGTCGTCACGTTTGAATATGAGAAGGTCGCGGGCAACCCGGCCGTCGGCCTCGCCGAATCCGTCGGCTTCGTGCGCGGCGCCCTCGCCGCGCTCGCGAAGGGCTAAGCCCGTCGCGCCGGCTCCCTACCGGCTCCGGGTTTTTCGTTTTCCCTCGGGCGGGCTTTCGGGCCCGCCCGCTTACCCCTTTCCCCTCAACGCCATGTTCCGCCGTTCCATCCTGACGTTCCTCCTCGTCGGCGCCTTCGCCGGCCTCGCCGCGGCTGATGCCCCGAAGTCCGCCAAGAAATCCGCGATCAAAGGTGAAATCACCGGCGGCCTGCCGTCGGACGCGCGCCGGCTCCAGTTGGGCGATGCCGCACCCGACTTTCGTCTGCTCGGGATCGACGGCCGGCACCACACGCCGGCCGACTATCGTGCCGCGAAACTGCTGATGGTGGTTTTTCTCTCGAACCATTGTCCCTACTCGCACGCCGCCGAAACCCGGCTCATCCCGCTGGCCAAGGAGTTCAAGGCGCAGGGCCTCGAGGTCGTGGCGATCAATCCGAACAGCCCCGATGGCGTCCGCATCGATGAGCTCGGCTACAGCAAGTACAACGACAGCTACGACGAGATGAAGCGGTATGCGCGCGATGCCGGCTTCCCCTTTCCCTATCTCTACGACGGCGATACCCAGGCCATCGCCAAGGCGTACGGCTGCCTCGCGACGCCGCACGTCTTCCTTTTCGACGAGGCGCGCACGCTGCGCTACGTCGGCCGCGTCGATGACTCGCGGTTCGAGGATCCGGCGAGCGTGACTTCGCCCGACGCGCGCAACGCGGTCGTCGAGCTCCTCGCGGGCCGGCCGGTTTCGAAACCGAGCACCCCGGTTGTGGGCTGCTCCACCAAGTGGAACACCAAGCGCGACGATATCGCCAAGGCGGAGGCGAAGTGGCAGTCCGAACCCGTCGAGCTCGGGCTCGTCGATGCGGCCGGCGTGGCTCAACTCGCGCGCAACCCTTCCAAACGCTTCCGCCTGGTCAATGTCTGGGCCACCTGGTGCGCCCCCTGCGTGGCCGAATTTCCCGAGCTCGTCTCGCTCGCCCGCCGCGTCGGCAACCGCGATTTCGAGCTGGTCACGCTTTCGCTGGACGACCCGAAACTGCAGCCGCAGGTAAGGGCGTTCCTGGAAAAACAACACGTCGCAACCCCCGCCCGCCTGAAGCAGGTCCGCGCGGCCGAGGGACTGGGGCCGCTCAATCTCCTCTACACCGGCGCCAACACCGACGCGCTGGTGCAGGCCCTCGATCCCGCGTGGCCCGGCCCGCTGCCCCACACCGTGCTGATCGCCCCCGGCGGCAAGATTGTCTACCGCCACACCGGCGCCGTGGATCCGCAGGAGTTGAAGGACGCGGTGCTGAAGCACCTCGGGCCCTATTACACGCCCGGCGAAGTGCGCTGAGCCTGCGCGTGGGCGGCAGGGCGGCTCACTCTCGTGGGGCCCGATGTCCCCATCGGGCTGGAGATGAACGGATGATCGCAACGCCCCACTTTCGGATGGCGGTGTGACCGTCGCGCGCTACCACGTTCGGTGCCCATGGCTTCGTCGTCCCCTTCCTCCCCGCTCAGATTCGGCATCATCGGCGTCGGCATGATCGCCGACTTTCACGCCCAGGCCATTGCGCACACGCAGGGTGGCCGGCTGGTCGGCATCGCCTCGCGCAACGCCGACAACGCCCGCGCCTTCGCCGCGAAACACGGCGTGCCGTTCGCCACCACGAGTGTCGCGGAACTCGTCGCGCGGCCCGATATCGACGTGATCTGCATCACGACGCCGAGCGGGGCCCACCTTGAGCCCGCCCTGGCCGCGGTCCGCGCGGGCAAACATCTCGTCGTGGAGAAGCCGATTGAAATCACGACCGAGCGCGCCGACGAACTCCTGCGCGCCGCCGATGCGGCCGGCGTGAAGGTTGCCCCGATTTTCCAAGCCCGCTTCACCGAGGGTGCGCGGACCCTCAAGGCGGCGCTCGACGCCGGCCGCTTCGGCCGCCTCGTCCTCGCCAGCGCCTACGTGAAGTGGCACCGCTCGCGCGAATACTACACCGGCTGGAAGGGCACGCTCGCCCTCGACGGCGGCGGCGCCCTCATCAACCAGGCCATTCACGCGATCGACCTGCTGCAATGGTTCGCCGGACTGCCGGCCGAGGTTTTCTGTTGGAAAACGCGGCGCGTTTACGAGCACATCGAGGCCGAGGACACGGCGAGCGCGACGCTCCGTTTTGCCCACGGCGCCCTCGGTGTCATTGAGGCCACGACCGCCACGAAACCCGGCTGGGCGCGGCGCATCGAGATCTGCGGCGAACACGGTTCCGCGGTGCTCGACGGCGACCACATCGCGCGCTGGGAATTCGCCGACGAACAACCCGGCGATGCCGCGATCCGCGCCCACAAGGATGCCGCCGCCCTCGGCTCCGGTGCGACGGCGCCGAATGCCATCAGCTTCGAGGGCCATCGCCGGCAAATCCAGGACCTGATCGACGCCGTGCGCGAAAACCGGCCGGTCGCGGTCGACGGCCACGAGGCCCGCAAGGCCGTCGCGCTGATCCGCGGCCTTTACGCGTCCGCCGAACGCGGCGTGCCGGTGAAACTTTGAAAAAGGCCTCGTTCTCGTTCCGCTAATCGTTCTTCTTGCCCAAACGCTTCCGGCGCTCCGCCCGAGCGTGTTTTCCCCCGTACCTCCTATCCCCCGATGTCCACCGCCGCCGCTCCCGCCCAAGCTTGGTACAAGTCGTTCAACCGCGACCACTGGTTCGTCTTCATCGTCGCCTCACTGGCGTGGATGTTCGACTGTATGGACCAGCAGTTTTTCAATCTCGCGCGCGACGGCGCCATGGAAGATCTGGTCGGCAAGGCGACCGCCACCATCAAGGCGCCCTACACCACGTCGGTGTTCTTGATCGGTTGGGCCACCGGTGGCCTGATCCTCGGTTCGCTCGGCGACATCTACGGCCGCGCGAAGGTCCTGACCTACGCGATCCTGCTTTATTCGGTCTGCACCGGCCTGAGCTGCCTCGCCACGGGGCTCTTTGATTTCTGCGTCTATCGCTTCCTCACCGGGATCGGCGTGGGCGGCGTGTTCGGCCTCGCGGTGGCGCTGGTCGCCGACTCGGTGCCGGATCACACCCGCGCGCCCGCCCTCGGCACGCTCCAGATCGCG
>CAIJFT010000217.1 GCA_903820035.1 uncultured Opitutia bacterium | reverse complement strand
TTCGGTGGCGTTGCGAGTCCCGAGCGCGCTGGTGGCCGGAGAATTCAACGGCATCCTGAACCCGGCGCATCCACACTACCGAAAGGCAGCGATCTGGTCCGCGGGAAAGCCGCTGCGAATGGATTCACGTCTGTTTCAGGATCTCGGGAAAGCCGAGTGACGCGCGGGGTCAGCCGAAACGTGCAACCACGCGGCTCGGTCAGCTGGCACCGTTGCACGTTTCGCCCTGACCCGGTGTCACGGCGCCGCCCCGCCGCGTCCCCGATCACCGTGCGGCAGCTCTTCACGCACACCTCGGGGCTCGGCGGTCAGTTCACCAGCGCGATCCTCAACAAATTCAAACCGCGCGAGGGCGAAACCTATCCCACCGGCCCGCTCCCCGAACAGCCACGCAACCCGCCGAACGCCCCCACGCGTTTCAACGGCGGCAGCGGGCTCTCATGATGCTCGATTAAGCCCATCGCCTTCATCTCAGGCCCCCGTTTTCAGTGGCACGGCTCTGTTTTCGATAGATGAAAAGTCGTGACGCCGGTTTGTCGGGCATTGCGACGTAGAGGCCCCGCTCTAGGCATTCCTTGCCCGACAACAAGGTGAGTGCGCCACTGTCCGTATCGCGGAATTCGTAGAGTGACTCCGCTTCCAATCCTTGCAGTGGAAATTTTGCCTCAATCAGCGGGCTTTGGGATCGGCGAAACACGAGCACTACACCCGAGCCAAGGTCGGGCCGATCATATTGCCACGCGGCCCAAGAGTCCTCCGCCAGATTAAAACTGAGTAAGGGATAGAAGTCGCCGAGGAAGTAATCCCGGACTTGATTTAACTCATCGAGTCTTGTCCTCAGCCAATCGAGAGAGAAGTGATTACGACTGTCCTTCTCAAATTCGGCCATGATCAGAGCCATGCCCGGCCCCAATCCGCTTCGAAACATGTAGGTGTTTTCTTGGTCGCAAACGCCAGCACTAAGCGGCACCCACAGCCCCAAGCCATGGGTCTGACCTTGCATCGCGGTGACTCCGAATCCGGGAAAACTCGGAACATCGCTCCGCCAAAGCGGCAGACTGCGCGACATGGTTTCAAGATCAATGCGACGCCCGCCACTCGCACAGTTGTCAATCAGCAGACCCGGGCACCGCGTGAGCAGGTCATCCCAAAATTGGTAAAGCCCCGTGATATATCGAATCTCCGCCATTCCGACGCGATCCGGGGCATCCGCCGCATCCCAGAACGGTCGCGGGTTCAAGTTAAAGTCTTGCCGGTAGCAGGAAATGTTTCCGTCCCGGATGAGTCCGACTTGATGTTCGGTTAGCATGCGTCGGGCCGCCGTATTACCGAGGTCGAAAAGAAATCTGGTGCCAGTCGGATCGGGACCGAGCAGAAATTCCGGATGCTCTCTCGCCCACTTCGTTCCGGCCCGTACACGTTCCGGTTCAAACCAGAGCAAAAAGCCGATATCCAGGCCCTTCAGCGCCTGCCCGACGGGCTCCAGTCCTTTCGGAAAATAGCTTGGATTAGGAAACCAGTCGCCCACCAGCTTGCTCCACTTACTGTTGAAGACGTCCGCACCCGACCTTGTCTCGTCGTTGCCATACCAACCGGCGTCAACCCAAAGAAAATCCAGTGGGAGTTTGTTTTCCTTAAACCACCGAGCATGTGCGATATGTTTTTCGGCGTAATTGCCACCCCAAGTGGCGAGACTGACCGGGACACGGGCTGGTCGCCCCTTAATTTTCGGTGAATAATGGGCAATGACAAATTGGCGCAACAGGTTGTGCCCGTGCATCCGCTCCCCCGTCCAGAACAGCAGCAGGATTCGCGGAGTGCGGATTTCTTCTCCCGGTAACAGCTTGAGATGCGTCCGTCCCATGCCGGCGTCCAACCGGACTTCGGTGGCCGTTCGATAAACCCTCGCGGTCCAATCACCTGTCCAGCCGATGGCGGCGATTACGCCCCCCGTGCCGGCATCTACGTTGAAAAACGGCAGCATCCCGCAGGATGAACGTCCCTCCTTTGAACCTAGTAGGAGCGCATTTTTATTTTCGATCCACGGGGCTTGGGGCGCGACTGGCGTAGGTCCAAGCGACGCGAGCATCGGAGCGAAATCATCTGCCCGGCATTCGCTGCCGTTGGCGTAGTGGACGACAGCGGTGCGGTCACGCTTGAGCGGCAATCCACTGTCTAAAGCCCGGATGTTTGAGAGAACTGGGGTGTTGTTGATCTCACCTGCGTTCTTGAAATACAATAACCACTCCACTGCCGGGAAGTCGCGATACGTGACGGCGACACAACGCACAATGAGGCCGGTCTTTGGATCCGTGTAGGTGAGGGTCGTTTCTTTCCGACTCGCGTCGAGCTGGCGTTCGCTGTGTTTCAGCTCCCATGATTTGAGCAATACGGCAGACGCCTCGCCATTGTAGGTAAATGAAAATGGCAATTCGGCTGTGGCGGAACCGACCGTTAATTTATCCACGATCCATTGGCTGGCCGCGGCCATTTCTGTCGGCATCACGGTGACGGCTAACGTCGGCTGTGTTGCGAACAACGATAGTAAGACGGTGCTAAAGGGCAGCAGTCCGATCATGGCACAAGTGGCACTCTGGTTGGCGGGGCGAGGTATCATTGAATAGGCACAATCAACGGCCGATCCAGCCAGGCCAGGTCGGCAACTCGATGCATATAAGCCTTGTTGTTCTTCGAGATATTTTCCACCGCGTAACCAGCTTGAAATATCGCCAGTCGGTTCACCTCTGCACCGCTTCCAGCCAACCGGTGCCCCGCAGTCAGAACCAGCAATATCACGACTCGAATGGCGACAATCTGTTTCATGTAACTTTAGTTCGCTGAGTGTTGAACGTGGCCGAGTATTCGCTCTTCAAGTCAAGAATCGGCGGCTTCGTCTCGGCGGCGGACATTAAGCGGAGAATGATTTTCGAAAATAATCGCCCGCATGAAAAAACGGCTGGAGTGTTTGTCTTCATAAAAATAGGCGCACGGTCCCCGGACCATTCATTTCCCAGAGTGGACGGAAGTCTCCCAAGCCGTGCAGAATTTTTCAGCGCGGGCCCGCAGCCAGTCCCAGTCCTCGGCAGCGAGGCGGTCTGCTTGTAAAAGCGGACTGCCGATACCAAAGCCCTCGGCGCCTGCGCGTGCATACTCGGGCAGCGTCTCAGGTGTGATACCTCCGGTGGCGAGCAGGCGGATGTGAGGGAAGGGCGCTTTCAAATCTCGCACGTAGTCGGGTCCGAGCCGGTGGGCGGGAAACAGTTTCACCATCGTGGCTCCGAGACGATCGGCCTGCTGCACTTCGGTCGGCGTGAAAGCCCCGGGGAAAACTGGCAGTCCGCGAAGCACGCATTCCATGATGACCTCCGGCACCACTACTGGTGTGACGATGAAGCACGCGCCGGCGTTGTGGGCAGCGTTAAGTTCGACCAGACTGGTTACGGTGCCCGCGCCGATGGCCAGTCGGTTATGAGCGCTAGCGACGGCGGTACGGATTTGTTCTGTGGCTCCCGGAGTGTTCATTGTTATCTCCAGGGCGTTGAAACCGCCATCGATCAGGGCGCGCACAATCGGGGCGATATGGCTGGCTTGCTGCCCGCGCAGGATAGCGATCAGCGGCATGACCGCGAAGCGAGTGGCGTCGAACGCGGCGGCGGCGCTCATGGACAGGACAAAATCCTGGCGTGGCCCGCAACGGTGGCTGCGGCCAACTCAGCGGCGGGAATCTGCACCACGACGGCCTTGGGCAAAAGTTCACCGAGGGCCAAAACATATTGGCCGGCGAGCTGCCCGCCCGCAGCCAGGACGATTTGATCGGCGGAGGCTCCAGCTAGGGCCGCAATCTCGGCCCCGATCAGAGCACCACTGAGGAAGGAGCGGCTGTGTTTTGCCGCCAGATGCCCGAGTACCGTGAGGGCGCGCGTTTGAAACAGCGCAGCGCTCAGACCACGGCTCCGGCTGCTCTGGATTCCGGCCAAAAAAGCGGTTTGGTCGAAAATGGTATCGTCAGATTCAGGTGTGTTGAGAGTGCTCCCTTGACTCAGTAGAGCGTAGAGTTCGCCCGTAAGGTAAGTGGTGAAGTCCACGATTTGCCCGGCGCGCAAGCGCACATGCTTGGAGTGGGTGCCGGGCATGACGACGAGGCTGTTCTCGGCCAATTGACGCCGCGCAGAGGAGGCAAAAAGCCCGATCAATTCCGTTTCCTCCCCGCGCATGATGTCACTGTCCGCCCGCAGACCGGAAACGAGCCGCACCTTGCGACCCGAAAGTTGAAAATCCAAAAAACTCAGCGTGCTGCCGTCAATGGGCGCCGGCAGCGTCGCGTAGGGAAGCGACTGCCAGCCCAGGGTAGACGAGGCCATGCCCGAGATAACCACGGGGATGTCAGTTTGACCGCCGACGCCCAATGCGGCGATTCCGTGATCGAGCACGGTCCCCATCATCTCCCGCCTCGAATCTATGCCGGGATGCGCCGCCGCCAGAATTTGGATCCCTTGATCTGTAGCGTGCTCCGCCACGATCCGTTCTTGATGCCGCTCGATCAGCCGCAGTCGAAAGCGCGAGGTGCCCCAGTCGCAGGAAATAAAGTGGGTCATGGAAATTCAGCGTCTCACCATTCAGCGAAGCTGCCGTCCTCGGCCGTAAAGCGGGGATTGTCCCAGATGCCGTCGAATTTTTGACCGACGAGTTTGCCCTCATCGATTTCGATGCCGAGGCCGGGGCGCTCCGGGACCTTAATGTGGCCCGCCTCGACCACAAACGGCTCCGTGAGCAGGGTTTCACCGAGCGTCACATGTTCCTGGATGAAGAAGTTCGGGCAGGCCGCATCAATTTGCAGACTGGCGGCGAGCGCCACAGGGCTGAGCGGGCAATGGGGGGCGAGCAGGATGTCGCGCGATTCGGCCATGGCCGCGATGCGGCGAACCTCGGAAATGCCACCGGCATGGGCAAGGTCAGGCTGCACGATGCGAACCGCGCGTTTTTCAATCAGCTCCTGAAACTGCCAGCGCGTGAAGAGGCGTTCGCCGGCCGCGATCGGAATGCAGGTGGACTCCGCTATTTCCCGCAGGCCGTCGGCATCGCCCGGCAGAATCGGTTCTTCGATGAACATCGGCTGGTGCGGCTCCAGCAGTTTGGCCAGACGTTTGGCGTCCGGGAAAGTCAGCCGGCCGTGAAAATCCGCGGCAATATCCACCTCCGGTCCGGCGATCTTGCGCAGGGCGCCGAGACGATCGACCGCGGTCTGGAGGGCGGCCGTCGTGGAGAGCGGGCGCATCATTCCCGTGGCGTTGTATTTGAAGGCAGTCAGCCCGCGCTTGTCGCGCAGATCCCGCACGGAGTTCACATAATCGTCGCCCGTGCCGGCCTCGGTCCAGGCGTAGACCCGGATGCGATCCCGCACGCGACCTCCGAGTAACTGATGCACGGGAGTTCCGAGATGTTTACCCAGGATATCCCACAGGGCCATATCGATGCCTGACAGCGCGGAGCAATGGACGGGGCCGCCCCGATAGAATGCGCCCCGATGCAAGTGCTGCCAGATGTGCTCGATGCGCCGCGGGTCCTGACCGATGAGCCAGCGGCTCATTTCCTGAATCATCGTCTCCACCGTGAGGGAGCGACCCTCAAGCGTGGCCTCTCCCCAGCCCACCAAGCCGGAGTCGGTGTGCATCCGCAGCAACAGCCAGCGCGGCCGCACATGAATGGTTTCAAGCCGCGAAATTTTCACGCGAGGGTAATTGGTTTGGGCAAAGGGGCATTGAGCAGGGCATGGGGGCGCTGGCCGGAGAGCACGCGGGCGACGTTCTCGACGCAAAAGTAGCGCGCGTCGTGGCGGCTTTCAAGCGTGCCGCCGCCGATATGCGGCGTGAGGATAACGTTGCTCATGTTTTTCAACTCGGGATGAACCTGCGGTTCGTTTTCGAAGACATCCAGCGCGGCTCCAGCCAGACGTCCGGAGCGCAAGGCGTCGACCAAGGCCTGCTCATCGACGACGCGCCCACGGGCGGCATTGATGAGATAGGCTCCGGGCTTCATTTGCCCCAGTCGCCTGGCATCGATCAAGCGGTGGGAATCGGCGTTGAGCGGGGTATGCAGCGACACAAAGTCTGACTCACGCAGCAAACGATCTAGGGAGGAATATTCCGGACTTTCGCAAGGCGTGCGTCGGTGATGCAAGACCCGCATGCCAAACGCGCCCGCCCTGTGGCCGACCGCTCGGCCGATGGCGCCATAGCCAATGATACCCAGCGTCTTGTTCCTGAGCAGCGCCCCGTCCCATACTCCCGGTTGAAAGTTGTTCCACGCACCCGAGCGCACGTAATGATCCGCTTCGACGATACGTCGCGCGATCGCGAGAATCATGCCAAGTGTGAAGTCGGCGGTGGCGTCAACAAAAGCGTGGGGGACGTTGGTCGCAAAGACGCCATGGTGTGCCATCAACTGCAGGTCGAGGTTATCCGCCCCAATCGCGACGTTGGCGACGATCTTCAGATTCGGCGCGCGCTCAAGCAGTTCCAGGTCCACGCGCAATTCGGTTTGGTTGATGATGCCGTCCAGATCGGGTGCGAGCTGCAACACTTCGGCGCGGGACATCAAATGGCCACTCGCCGGTCCCGTCACCACGCGCGCGAGGCCTTCGAGGGGGGCCAACACTGCGGGCGGCACGGCATTGGTGATGAGAACAAGGGGCAATTTTCTGGAAACCATGGAAAGGGAGTGGCATCGCCGCGAAAACGCAGGCCCCGGCGCGGCGATCGCGTCGGATGGGTGGTCGCGGGCTGTGGCGTCCACGTTGCCGCAGCCGTTCGCCGTGGCGCAATCTTCACACTGCGTTATGCTAACACCAATAACCTCTTTCGCCCGAGCGCGATGCGGTGGTCGAGATCCTGGATTTTTGGCGGGGACAGCGTGTCACCGTTTGATCTGGGGTGCTGCCCTTTGTGAATCCGTCCGCCGCGGTCTGACGGCTGATTACGTGGCTCGGGAGGTATCATAACATGGAATCACCTTTGCGTGGCAGTGGTAGTGATGCCTAAGTTTGCGCCCAACCCCACTGACCTTGAGTCGAGCCCACAAAAAAGTTTCTTTCTTCATCGTGAGGCTTTCGCTTCATGATTGATCGATGCTCCGACGGAGTGGGGCCCGGAATGTTTTATCGCGCGACTTTCGATTTGGCGGAGGTGTCGTCTCAGGCCGATGTTCATCCTGGAACCGGTGTCTCCGCTCCCCGCGCGCCGCCGTTGATGCCCGATGACTTCGAATCCCTACAACGGGTGTCCTGGCAGGGAGAGCAAGGCACGCCTGATCTGAAAAACCCCCTGCTCGAACCTGCCATGCCTTGGGCCTCCGGCGGGATCATGGCGCACGGCACGGTGCTGCATGACCCCATTGGTGGGTTGGGGAGAGTCAGGCAGGTTTCCACTTCCGCTGAGAAGCGATTGGAGGGGCTGTCGGCCAGGCAAGTGAGCCAGCGCCGGCTAATCTATTTGGAAAACCCGGAGGGCATCGTACCACGTCGCGCCAGGTTGCTTCTCGTAAGCTGGCCGGACCGGCGGCGGGTTCATCTTACCTGGAAGGCCGGCGCGGACGCCGCCGGCAGGAGTGAGCAGGAACCGTTTCATCCTGAAGCGGGTGATTCACGACGGGTATCGGTGGATGTTAGGTGATGAGGGACGATTTATGATTTACGGAACACTCGACGATTTTGAAGCCATGGGATTGGGTTCGCTGGGCGAAGCCGTTTCACGCTCGGTCGCGTGGATCCGAAACCTGCCAATCGATCCCAAGGAAGGGCGCTACGCCTTGGAAGGAGACGGCATGTACGCTCTTGTGATGCGGTACGCCACGGGCGACGCCGCAGCGTCGCGCTTTGAAACGCACCGCCAATACGTTGATCTGCAATACACCCTGGCCGGTGCCGAAGTCATCGACTGGGCTCCTCGCGGCACCCTGACCAAGGACGGCGACTACGATGCGGAAAAGGATCTGCTTTTTCATCATCCCGGGCCCGCCTTCGGCCGCGTTATCAAGGCCGCCGGTTGTTTTTCGATCTTCACCCCGGTAGACGCGCACCGGCCTAAAATCCGGACCGAAGGTTTCGAGAGTGTTTTCAAATTGGTCTTCAAAATCCCGGTAGATTTATTCGCTGCGCCATGACGAGCTTCGGTGAAGCGAACTCTCCGTGGCGCCTACGTCAGATCAGCCGTGCTAACGCCAGGGGTTCGCGTGGGAGGCCTAGGCGAGTGGCGTCGGCGCAGGGAAACACTCGATGAGCGTAACACCGGCATTCAAGAAGGAGACCATCAATCTCATCACCAGACGGCTGATCCCGTTTTTGATGCTGCTCTATCTGATAGCTTACATCGATCGAGCCAACATCTCCGTGGCGGCATTGCAAATGAACGCCGAGCTTGGGCTGACCGGCAGCATGTATGGCTTGGGCGCCGGCCTATTCTACGTCACCTACATCATTTTTGAGGTTCCTAGTAACGTGATCCTCGCACGGGTCGGCGCGCGGCGCTGGATTGCGCGCATCATGGTGACGTGGGGATTAGTGGCTTGCGGCATGGCCTTCATCCAAACGTCCGGACAACTGTATGGGATGCGTCTGCTGCTCGGGATGGCGGAAGCGGGCTTCACGCCCGGCATCATTTATTACCTCAGTCGCTGGTTTCCTTCCAGCAACCGTGCTCGCGCCGTGTCCTTTTTCTATATCGCGGCGGCGCTGGCTTCAGTGATTGGACTGCCCCTGTCCGGCGCCTTGCTCAACATGCACGGGATTCTCGGATTCTCCGGCTGGCGATGGCTCTATTTTGTCGAGGGAGTGCCCGCGATCGTGCTCGGATTTGTCGTGCTGAAATATCTCCCCGACGGCGTGCACGACGCCAAATGGCTTTCGACTGCGCAGCGCGAATGGCTGGCCAAGACCATGAACGACGAGTCGGACCGTGCGCCGCGAGGACATGCGGCAGGCTGGCAGCGGGCGTTTTCCGATGGCACCGTGTGGCTGCTTGGTTTGTTCTGGCTGTTGCAGGCCTTCGGCACGATTGGCGTGACGTTGTTTTTGCCGCAGATTCTTAAGCGCCTTTCGGGCGAATCTAATTTCATCGTCAGTCTGCTTTCCGCCCTGCCTTTTCTGCTGGCCTGTGTGCTGATGTATTTGAACAGCCGCCATTCCGACGCGCGGCATGAACGCCGACTGCATCTGGGCCTGCCACTGCTGGCTTCCGGCGCACTGCTGGTCGCCAGCATTTGCGTCGGCAATGTCGCGGTCACCTATTTGCTGCTGTTGGTGGCGGTCGGATTAAACTGGGCGATCACACCCGTGTTCTGGGCCGTGACGACCGAGTATCTCGCTGGCGGGGCCGCTGCCGCAGGCGCGATTGCCCTGATCAATGCGGTGGCCAATATCGCCGGGGTCGGACTGCCGCCGCTCATGGGCTATATCAAAGATCGGACGGGCAACTATGACTACAGTCTGCTGTTGGTCGCCGGAGCGCTCATCATGGGCGGATGGCTGGGGCTTTCCTTGGCGCGTAAATGCGCCGCCCCGCCCGATGCTGTCATTCCCACGGTTTGATCCGTCCGGCACCCGTTTTTGTGGTCAACTCCCTGCTCAGCTATTTCAAAACCGGCCCGGCTCGTCCGCTGCTCTCAGATCCAGTCGCAATTCATCGGCTCTATTTGCGGAAGCGCTGGAGCATCTGGCTTTCCTTAATCGCCGGCTACGCCTTTTTCTACACCTGCAGGCTCGGGCTGGCCGTCACCAAGAAGCCGCTGCTTGACGAGGGGGTGATGACGACTTTCCAGATGGGGATCGTAGGCTCCGTGATGCTTTACGTCTATGCCCTCGGCAAATTCGTCAACGGCATGTGCTCGGACCACGCGAATATCCGGCGCTTTATGTCGTGGGCGCTTCTTCTGTCCGCCTTGCTCAATATCGCCTTCGGTTTCACTCACCTGTTCGTGGGTTTTGTCATTCTGTGGGGTCTCAATGGTTGGTTTCAATCCATCGGCTCCGCGCCAAGCGTCGTTTCAATTTGCCAGTGGTTCAGCAACAAGGAGCGCGGCACGCGCTACGGCATCTGGGCGGGAGCGCACAACCTCGGCGAGGGCATGACGTTCATCTTCGTGGCGTGGCTAGTCGGTCATTTCGGCTGGCGAGCGGGTTTCGTCGGTCCGGGCCTGATTTGTACGGTAGTCGCGCTCGTGCTTTATCAAACGCTCGGAGATCGTCCGCAGACCTATGGACTGCCGCATGTGGCAGACTACCGGAACGATCACTCGGCCGGCCCGCCGCCCACCGAAAGCACGACCGTCTTGCAGAAACGGGTGTTCCGCAGTCCATGGGTCTGGATCCTCGCGCTCAGTTGCGCGTTCATGTATGTCGCCCGCTACGCCATCAACAACTGGGCCATCCTCTTTCTCCAGGAGACCAAGCATTATCCGCTGACCGAGGCCGGATTTGTCATGGGAGCCTATCCCGTGATGGGATTCATCGGTGCGGCTGCCTCAGGCTGGATGTCAGATAAATTCTTCGGCTCGCGCCGCAATCTGCCGACGCTCCTCTACGGGGTGCTCCAAACGGGCGGCATGGTGTTGCTTTTTGTAACGCCACCCGGCCACCGCTGGCTTGATGTGGTGGCCATGGGCCTCTTCGGGTTCGGAGTCGGGGGGCTGATTGTGTTCCTCGCCGGCCTGATCGCCGTGGATGTCATGCCCAAGGCCGCCGCCGGCACAGTCAAGGGGCTTATTGGTATGTTTGCCTATGTGGGCGCAGGAACCCAGGATTGGGTCAGCGGCTTTCTCCTCGACAGCCACAAGACCATGGTGGCGGGCAAGGCGGTTTACGACTTTGCCCCCGCGTTTTACTTCTGGATCGCAGCCTCGGGGCTTTCCGTGGTGCTGGCCGCGACTGCCTGGAACGTGAAGCCCAGCGAATAAAATGATTTTCCGCGTATGCCATCACTCCTGACTCCCATGAAATTATCCTTGAGGATTCCCGTATTCCTCCTGCTAGCGGCCGTGGGTTTCGCGGGTGAACCAACCGCCGCGGCCGTGCCCCCGGGCCCGTCCGCCGGCGATTGGAGATACGTCGAGCTCCGCCGTTTCCCCGCGCCCGAGGCACGGCAGGGCGTCGCAGCCGACGACCACTATCTTTATGTAATCTCCAACCATGAACTAGGTAAATATCGTAAGGACACCGGCGAACGCGTGGCCGGCTGGGAATGCGAGGCGGGCCAGCCGCTCGTCCATCTGAACGCGGGCATCGTGTATCGCGGCGTCCTCTATTGCGCGCACTCGAATTTTCCGGGTGTGCCGATGATAAGTTCGGTCGAGAGCTGGGATCCGGCCACCATGAAGCACATCGGCACGCACAGTTTCGGCCGCACCGACGGC
The DNA here is from genome assembly GCA_903820035.1 of uncultured Opitutia bacterium. Taxonomy (GTDB): domain Bacteria; phylum Verrucomicrobiota; class Verrucomicrobiia; order Opitutales; family Opitutaceae; genus ER46. The sequence goes on along the minus strand of CAIJFT010000217.1, from coordinate 27,926 downwards.
TCGTTGACTTGGATCGACCGCTACAAGGCTGGCTGGGTCGCCTGCTTTGTGCATTACGGTCGCCAAGGCGGCGAGCCCGGTCGCGGTCCCGAATGGACGCGGCTGGTTGAGTTCGACAACGAATGGAGGCAGATTGGCGGCTGGGTTTTCCCCGCCGGCTTGATCGCTAAACTCGGGGGACAAGGGTTCAGTATTTCCGGTGGGGCGTTCGGACCGAGCGGACACCTCTACGTGACCGGCCACGACGATCCCGCGCTTCATGTGCTGGCGATACCGGATGGCGGCCCGACCTTGGAATGGATTGCGACCATTCCCATGAGCGCCCAAGGGCAGGCCTTTTCCTGGGATCAGCGCGAGCCCGGGTTACTCTACACTCTGAGCAAGCAAGCGCGGGAGGTTATCGTGGGCCGGCTGGTGAAAGCCGAGACCTCCGCGACCCGCGGGCCGGCGGCACGCTGAGCGCAGACTCAGCGCGGGCGGATGCTGGGGCCGTCAACCCAGGCCGGAGACACCAGCACTTGGCGTGGGATCGGTGGCACGCCGCGTTCGTTCTGCACCAACATGGTAGCCAGAAGATCCACCGCGGCCGCGGCGACTTGGGGCCGGCGGTGGTTGATGCCGGCGAAATTCGTTTGGCATTCTAGCCAGTCATGCACCACCACCCCGATGTCGTCGGGGATTTTCAATTTCAACCTCCGGGTCAGCCACTCGGGCACATAGGTATCGAATGAAATGATGGCATCCGGGCGGTGATGTTTGAACCAGGCGCAGAAAGTTCTTTCGTCATGGGTGATGTTGTTCTGGGGGAAGAGCAACAGGGGCAAGCGATCGCGGGGCGGGATTTTCCGTTGGTAATTCAGCATTGCGCCGGAGTAGGTGTGATCCGAGCGGGCATCGATCCACTGGGTCACCGCCAGGCCGATGCGACGATAGCCGCGCGCGGCGAGTTCGCCCGTCACCTGCAGGATGCCGCGGGTCATGTTGGTGCTCGCGCGGTGCAGCTCCGGCTGTTCCAGCCCATATCCGAGGGTGACGGCGGCGAAGCGCGAATAGTCGAGCTCCATACCGATGCTGTGGGACGACTGGGGCGAAACAATCAGCCCCTCGATGCCCCGCGCCTCGAGGATGCGCTCCAACCGATCGACCGACATCGTCTTGCGGTTCAGTCGGAACTCTTCGGCGCGATATCCATGCAGCTCAGCCCGGGCGTTGATGTCCTTTAGCGCGACGTAGTGATAGGCGGAGTCGAGCAGCTCGTCGCCCGCGGTGGCGTCCCGCACCAAGGCGATGATCGCCTCGGCCCGCCGGCTGCGATAGCTCCGCACAACCGCCATCAGCCGGGCGACGTGGGGATCCGGGGTGTAGCCGATTTTTTTTGCCGCTAGCAGCACCCGGCGTCTGGTTTCGGCGGCCACCCGCGGATGATTTCTCAGGACGCGCGAGACCGTCATCGCCGACACGCCGACCGCCCTCGCCACGGCACTGAGGTTTCGGGCTGTGCCTTGGACTGCCATTTGAGTTATCATAACACTTAAATGCTTTTGCGGGTCAAGCGAAGCATGACTGGGATGGACCTTACCCCGAGGAGAATGCCTGCCGTCTGAAATTCTAGATGGCATGACCACGCCTCACCCATGCGAGTGCATCCAGCTGACAGCGAATTACCATGAACAACAAATCTGCTTCGAGTCGTGGGACCGCCCCGCTTTATCCAGCTGCTTCCGACGTAACCCTCCGTCCTCAATTGAGCTCAAAGAGCCTGTCCCGGACGGCATGCGTTCTGGCCCGTCTGGCACTCGTCGCCGTCTTTTCCCCGGGACTGCCTGTGGCGGTCGGTGCGGCCGAGGCGAGCAAGGCCGCCGATTCCGAGCGAGGCCCTCAAAAGAATCAGGAGGTCGTCGCGCTCGAACAATTCGTGGTCACCGGATCCAACATCCGGCGTCTGGATATGGAAAAGGTGCTGCCAGTCACCGTGATCACCAAGGAGGCGATCGAAGCGCGCAATGCTTTCACTCCGGTGGATCTGCTCACGTCTTTACCTCAAGTCACAAATGTTCCTTTGAACGAGACGCAAACAGGTTCATCGGGAGCGCGTGGTGACAATGCCAGCATCAATCTGCGCAATATCGGCTCTGGCAGTACGCTGATTTTGCTCAATGGCCGCCGGTTGGCCCCCAACCCGATGAGTCAGGCGCTAACGCATTCAGTGAATGTGAATCATTTGCCGGCGCAGGGCATCGATCATATCGAAGTTTTGCGCGATGGAGCTTCAGCCGTCTATGGTTCGGATGCAATCGGGGGAGTGGTCAATTACGTGATGCGTCGCGATTTCATCGGGACAGAGCTAAAGGTGCGCTATGGCTTTCCGGAGGATGGCGGGGGACAATATGTGCAGACCGCGCTTACCTACGGAAAAAACTTCGCCGAGGGGCGGGGTCGATTCATGACCACGATAGAGGCCCTCTATCGTGATTCTATTTATCTTCGCGATCGCAGTTTTACCGCCAGCGCGAACCATTCGGCGGCGGCACCGGCGCCATTCAATACTTTAGGCGGTGCTTTTGATGGCACCACCGCTCGAGGGTATTTCCCCACATTCTTCATCGGAACTGGCACGAGTAACAATTACTTTCGGCCGGTTAATGGCGTGGTGACTCTGACTTCTGCTGGCCCAACGCGGGCCAACAATCCTGAGTTCTATTACGATCCGAACAGGACTGGCATGGCCCAACCACGCAGTCGCCGACTGAATTCGTTCTTATCGCTGGAATATGATCTAAATAAACGCATCACATTCTTTTCAGAATTATCCTATTATAAATCGGAATCCAGTATGGTTCGTCAGCCTCTGGTGCTAAATGCCCCGACTACCGACAAACTGGCGCCGATGGCGGTGAACAATCCCTTCAATCCCTATGGCTCCAGTTACTTTGATGCTGCTGGCGCTCCCAACGGGGACGGTTCGCCCCGTATCACGGGAACCCCGCGTTCAATCAATCTGGTGTCAGTGACCCTCCTGGACCTGCCGACGGAAAAAGTAATGACCGCGGCCGATGTCTATCGTATGACCGTAGGATTTAGGGGCAAGATCGCCAACACGTGGACGTGGGAAACCGCCGCCTTCTACAACAGGGTCAAAGAAACAGATGAGGGCCTTCATGATGTGAGGGAAAGCCTGCTGCAGCAGGCGCTCATGCAGACGAGTAAGACGACGGCATACAATCCCTTCGGCTATACCTTCAAGACCCAGGGCGGCGCGGTGGTGGTTGACCAGCCATACACAAATCCAGGACCAGTCGTCTCCACGTTTGCCGCGACCTTCGGACGCGGTGCCGAGAGTTCTATCTCGAGTATTGATGCCCACGCCACCGGACGGGTCTACCCACTGTGGAGTGGCGACATCCACGTAGCACTCGGAGGTGAATATCGCAGAGAGGACCTGAAAGACATCCGGGATGCTTTCGCCGGAGAAAGTCCCGCCAGCTCGGGTTTGGATCCTTTGGACAATGACTTCTTGCTCCATCCTCCGAGGCCCAACGTCAGCGGCGATCGCACCGTTATCAGTTTCTACGCCGAAACTGTGATTCCGCTGGTGGGAATCAAGAACCGCATTCCGCTATTCAATACCTTCGAGGTCACAGCCTCGGCCCGTTACGAGCGCTTCAACGATTTTGGAGACACAAGGAAACCCAAGGTTGGAGTAAACTGGAAACCCCTTCAGTTTGTCATGCTGCGTGCATCATATAACGAGGGCTTCATCGCACCAAGCCTACCTGCACTCTACACCAGCACCCGGTGGACTGCCGGTGCCGGACAAGGCAGTATCGACCTTTACCGCAATCCAGTGACTAACGAGGGCGGTTACTCGCAACGCAATTATTTTGGCGGGAATCCGCAGCTCAAGGCGGCCGAATCCAAGGGGAAGAGCGCTGGCATCGTATTCGATGTGCCCAAGGTCAGGGGATTGAGTCTTTCGGCCGATTACTGGCAGATCAGCCGGGTCAATGTAGTGGGGCAGCGAGCAGCGGGAGATATCTATATAAGCGATACCGCGCTGTTGCAGGCCTATACTAAAAAACAACTGTCCGCAGGTATTCCCATCGGCTCGATCGATGTTGGTAGTGGCACGGCCGCCTACAAGGGGGATCTGGCGATAACTCGCATTGCTCCAGCCAATCAGGATATCGCAAATTTCGCCGCCTACAATGCGACCAATCTCGGCAACCCGCAGGCGGTGGCGGGAAGAATCTTCTCATTTAGCACGCCCTTTTTCAACCTCGCGGAAGGCTATGACTCGGGCTGGGATTTAGGACTCAATTATGTGTTGCCGGTGCTGCCTATCGGCAAAATCACGGTCAATTCGGATTGGGCTTATCTGATCAAGTCCAACTCGACCTCTGTGCCACCAAATTTGGCAAAGGTCGTGGCGGACAATCTTAACTCGAACGGCGCCTCGCGCTGGCGCGGAACCACTACTGTCTCATGGCGCAAGGGGAATTGGGCCGGAGTGCTCGGCGCCTATTACGCAGGAGCTTCACAGGATGGCGCTACCACTACGGCATCTGTTTACGAGACAATGGGGAAGCCCTCCTACATCGCTAAAATCTTCACCAACGGAGCCAATCAATATCGGTATATTTTAAGAGACACGCTGACCTTCAATACTTCGCTGGCCTATCACTTTGCCGCGAATGCTCGCGAGTGGCTCAAGCATACGACCGTCCGCCTTGGTGTCATCAACCTTGCGAATACCCCCCCGCCACTTGCCTCCGGTGCCTTCGGTTACAACCCGGCGGTCCATGGCGGGCTCATCGTGGGGCGAACTTGGACGCTTGATCTGACGAAGTCCTTTTGAGGCTCAAGAAATTCACAAGGAATTCTCAGGGAATGACTGGCGAGCTCCGCTCGGGGTCGGCCGAAACGTGCAACCGCCCGGCTCGGTCAGCCCATGCGGTTGCAAGTTTCGCCCTGACCCGTTCTCACGTCTCGCGTTTCAACCGCGGGATTTAGGTTTATGGTAAAAGTTAACGCGACCCGAATGGTCCAAAACTCTTTGTGACCCGATGGCTTTCAGACGTGTCGTCCACAATCACCACCCGATATTCACCGCCTCCAGGCGCGACGCGCAAAACGATGTGACCGTGATCACTCGTCAGTTTCTCAATGCCCATGACGACATTTCGGGTGGCCGGGTGGAGATCCGTTGCAAACACGTCTCGCGGCCCGGCGTAGACACGTTCGGACCGGAGCCGCTGCCAAACTCGGGCCGTCGGGTGCCCGGAGTCCCACGTCGAAATAATCCACACGCGCGGCCGCAAGGTGCCGACGAAGAATTCGTTTTGTGAGTCAAGGTAGCCATGGTGGTTTAGGATCGCAGCCTCGACCGGACCGACGGCTTGGGCGACCGGCGTTTCGACGTCGTGCCACACCGGGAACCCCTCCGGCGGAAGCCCGGGTAGGTCGCCCCCGCAAAAATAATCAAATTTCCCGTAGCTCACGCGGAAGGCAATGCTGCACATGTTCTCGGTCGGCCAATCGGCTGGCGGCACGCCAGACAGGCCCGGGAAATGTTGACGGGTCTCCCTGCCTACCCCGGTCCAAATCTCGCCGTTCGCACCCACGTTACGGACTTCGAAGTTCGGATACTTGGCGGGATATTTCTTCAGGACGATTTGGTCGTTGCGGCCCGGCAAAAACCGCTCCGCTTTCATGCCGTTGTTGGCGGACTGCCAACGAACAAATCCACGATAGTTTCTGGTGGCGGCATCTGCGATCGGCTTGGGATAGGCGTAATCTGGCCAACCCCGGTCCAACATCGTTTTGATCTGAAAATTATCGCCGACCCACGTCATACCCGTGAGTTGGTAGTCACCCGTCCGAGACTTGTGCTGGCTGCCCGATATCCCGCCCATGTGATCATCGTGAAAATGGGTGATCAGCGCGTAGTCGAGCGACGGGTGTGGGTCGTGCCCAAGTGCATGAAGCAGGTAGCGGGCAACCCATTCACCGGCCGGGCGCGTGCCATCCGGTCGGTCTGGAGTCTGGCGGGGGGTCTTGCGAGGAAGCTCGCCGGCATCAACCAGCATCGATGTGCCGTCGGGGAAAATATAGAGCCCGGCATTGCCCCGGCCGCTGCTGATTTGATGGATATCGAGCATCCCTGGTTGCCAAGGCTCGATTTCGCGCCCGACGGCATCCTCACCCCGCACGAGCCGCAGGCTGAAAGCGAAAAGGACGACCCCGAGGAAGCACGATTTCCGTAAACGATATTTCATGGGGCGGTCGAGTTTCGGGCGGTAAATGGGCCATGCACGGACACGACGTCCCCTGGTTCATGCTGATCGTCGATTATGATGATGCGATACTGGTTCCCTCCCGGTTCGACTCGGACCAACACATGCCCTTGGTTCGCCGTGAAATGATTGATCCGGTCCACCAACCACGCCGTGTCGGTCTCGCCGAAGAGTTTGACCATGTGTTCGCGTCGCCCGGGCCATTGCCAGTTGGTCGCGAAGATATCGCGCGGCCCGGGGTAGGAACGTTCCGACAACATTCGCCTGAGCACGTCCGGGCCTGGTTGGCTCGCGGCGTAGACTGAAATGACGTGAATTCGAGGTTGAAGCACACTCAGGAAAAAGGCGTTGGCGACGTCGGTTGGTGAACCGTGATGATTCAATAATGCCACGTCGACCGGGCCGCAGACCCATGCCACGGCCGATTCCATTTCGGTCCAAGCCCCGCGGTTGGTTTCCGGCGTACCGGACAAATCCCCGCCGCTAAAATACGAGAATGCCCCGTAGGAAAGACGAAGGGCCGTGCTGCAATTATTTTCACTCGGCACGGCGCCTGCCGGAAAACGACTGCGGGTGGTTGTGCCACTCCCGGTCCAGACCCGGCCATTAGCTGCCAGATTTCGAATCTCGAAGTCGGGAAATTCCTGGGGGGCGCGCAGGAGTACAAGTTGGTCTGACCGACCAGGAGCAAAGGCCTCAACCTGCAGCGCGCGATTTTCGATCTGCCACTGCAGAAAGGCCCGATAGTTGAGCATCAGCTCGCCACCGGACCGGGCGGGGAAATCATACCGTGGCCAACCGCGATCAAGCAGTTTCCGAATCCGCACCGTCTCCGCTAAATCTGCAATTCCGGTCAATCGGTATGCCCCGGCCGGGGCTTGCGGCGAGGAAGGCCCCAGACCACCGATATGATCGCCGTGGAAGTGGGTAAGTACGACGTAGTCCAGTGCGCCAGCGTCCCCATCCGGATGCATCCGCTGTACATAGCGTCCGATCCACTGCCCAGGGCGTCGTGAAGCGTTCGGTCGCTGGGGGGCATCGTAACGCGACTTGACCTTATCCTCGCGATAGCCGGCCCCGGCATCCAGCAGCAAGGTGGTGCCGTCAGGCAGAACGAAGAAGGCTGCGTTCCCGGTGCCGGTGTTGATCTGATGAATATCGAGCATTCCTCGCTCCCAACTTGGCAGCGGCTTGCCCGGCACCGGAGCGCTGCTGGCGGAACGATGCACCGTGAGCATCGCCAGCACGAGTAAGCGCGCAATCGAAGACCCGGCCCTGAAAGCGGAAAGCGTGGCGGTCATCGAGAAGCAGTCAGGAGTTGAAAAGCAATAGGCGGAATCATGGTCGCATGGGCGGCGCAACCCGTGGGGATGTCGGGTGCCGGAACTAAATCGGTCGGCCTCGTGCGAGCGGGGGATTCGGAATCACTTCGTCGCCGATTAAGTCTCAATTGAAATAGGGTAATGGCGAAGAGGATCAGAATTTCACCGTTGCGCTGAGGGTGGCGGTGATTGGTTCCGTATAGCGATAAATATAGCTGGGGTTGCCGGTGACGGTGCTCAGGCTGTTCGCGCCAGTTTTGTAGTAGTCGCTGTTGCCCTGCGCGAGGTCGTAAACCCGGTTTAGTCCGAGTCGGAGGCTTGTCCGTTGCCGAAATATGCGCTGGTCATATATGACATAGAGACCAAGCGGACAGGACGCACCGCCGCGAAAAACCGTGGTATTGAAAATCGCCAGATTGTAGTCGGGCGTCCACACACCGGTCAGTCCGAGGCGCAGGCCGGCGGGTCGGGTAAATTGGTAGTCGAGCACGAAACTGCCGGTGTAGGGCGCGCTCCGGCGCCCGGTGACGACGGTGATGTTGGTATTGGCGGCAAGGATATCCTGGGCGTTGGTGAGGTAGGTCGCGTTCTCCGCCTGCGTGCGGTCGCCCCCGGGGGCATTGGCGGCGGCGGTGCGAGCGAGCGCGGCTTCGAGTAGGCGCTGGAAGTCGGAGAAGTCGCGCGTGGCTTCGACCTTGGTTTTCGAGAACGTCAGGCGGACTTGGAGTCCATGGAGGCGTTTTCCAATCAGGGTGAGTTCGGCTCCGGCCGATTTTTCCTGCGAGTCGACGGTGCGCCGCTCGTTGCCCAGACCGGTCTCGACGTGAAAATAGGCGGGATCGCTCGGCAGGAGCTTGTTCGGATTGAAGAGGTCTTCGAATTGCGAAGGGGTGACCGTGTCTGGGCTCCAGGCATAGCCCATGTGCTGTCGTTCGATCTGGTAGGCGGCGACGGTGTAGAAGACCTTGCCCTGCAGTAAATCGCCTTTGACCCCGGCCTCATAGGTGCGGCCCTGGCTCGGACCGAGGTCCCTGCCGGTGAAGGTGAGTTGGGACTGAAAGTTGAACGACTGGGAGTAAATGCCGTAGAGGTTGACGCTGACGTTTTCAGTCTTGAGGAGCGCGTAGGTCAGACCGGCGAGCCAGCTTTTGGCGGTGAGGGTGTATTTGGGATCATAGCGATACATCGCCGGCGCCTCTTCGGGGGTCTTGAAGAAAGTGACGAACCCCCGGGCGTCGGTTGCATAGGCGGCGTCGACCGGATTCTTGCGGGAAAGTTGGTTATAGCTAATGCCGACGAGCGAGTTTAGCCGCCCGCCAAAGTATGCACCAGAGGTCGACGCGGTATAGTTGCGGGTGTAACGAACATCGATGAATGGACCGGTCTGCAGGTAGCTCTCGAACACCGTTGGCTCGAAGGTCGGCGTGTGCGGAAGATTGCTGAGGAGAAAACGATTCCAACCGCCGTTACTGAGTGCGCCGGGGTCATCGAGGTAGGCGCGAAACTGCAGGAGGTTGTTGGCCGCAGGTCCCGGTTCGGCCGTATTCGCCAGTCCGAAGCGCCGGTTGACCGCGTAGTCCCGACTGCGCGTGGCGGTGACCACGAGATGCTGGGTCATCCAGCTGCCGAATTCAAAGGGATAAGCGGCGGAGAGGCGGCCGGCTTTCAGCGTATTGCCGAAGACTTTGTACGTCGCGATATTTCCCGGCATGTCGATGTAGGGACGCCCGGTGCCGTCGACGTCGATCACCGGCGCGGTGGTCACACCCGCGCCGAAGGCGACATCGTTGCGATCCTGATGCTGGAACTGCTGATTGTAGGATAGCTGCAGCGAGAGCTTGCCGAGGTTCTGCTCGACCATGACCGTGACGACATTGTAGGGCCGGTCGAGGTAGTCGCCGAACCCGCGCAGGTTGAAGGTGCGGTCGAGGCCGTGGAACAGTTTCTGGGTGCCGTTCGGCATGCGCACCGCGACGGTCTGGCCTTCGAGTAGCGACAGGACGTTGCCGCCCGTGCCGGTGCGATCAATCGCGGCGGGGTTCGTACTGGTGCGGTGGATAATCTCACCGTCGGAAGTGTAAACCCAGCGGTTGTTGGTGGCGAATGAGCGACCAGGGGCGGCAACATCGCGGATGGCGGCGTAGTTGTCGGCGCGGCGGCGCTGAAACTGACCACGCTCCGCTTCGAGACTGACGACAGTATTCGCAAACGGACGGTAGGTGACGGCGAGGTCGGCGGCACGAAAGCGCTGATAGTTGCCCTCGACATAGCTTTTTTCGGAGCGGTTAACGACGTTCAGGCGGAGCGCAAACTGGCGGTTGATTTTACGGTTCAGATCGAATTGCAGCCGGTAGGAGCCGAAGCTGTCGTATAAGGCAAGGCCCTCATTCGAGTTGATAAAGCGCGCGCGTTTCGTGGTGGTGGTCGCTTGGCCACCCGGCGCGGAGTCGCCAAACATGAGGGAGTTCGAGCCTTTGCCGAAATCGAAGCGCTCAACGTTATACGTGTCGGACGGCACCATCCACGGGAAGAAATTGCGCGAGGAGAGTGGGGAGAAAACGTTGCCACTGCCGCCGCTGGTCAGGCCGCGAAAGGTCAGGCGGTCGTTGTCGCTTTTGGCTTCGATGCGCGGAACCGAGGTTACGCCCGAGACGAAGGCGGCGGCATCCTCGAGGTTGAAGACGCCGATATCGTTCATGAAGTCACGGGTAAGCACATCCACCGTCACCGGCACTTTCACCAGTTCCTGGCCGGTGCGGTTGCCAAGGAGGGTGGACGTGGCGTTCCACTTGTCGTCGACGGATTCCGATATTTCGAAAGGGGAGAGCTCGACGACCTCATTCGACTGATCCACCGCCGACCGCGCCGAGGACATGGCAACGCGCGGCGCGGCGAGGGTCTTTGGGGGCAAAAGTTGACCTCGCCGGATGGTGATTGCCCCGGTCGTGGCATCCTCAACCCCGGTTAAGGCCGTGCCCGCGAGCATCGCATCGAGCGCAGCGCGGGGCGTCATCTCGCCCTTGACCGCTTGGGTCCGCACATTCTCCACTGCGTCCGCCAAGAATAGAACCTCGCGCCCCGACTGCTCCGCAAGCCGCTTGAGGGACTGCTCTGCGGTGTCAGCCGGGAGATCAAACGGCTTCGGGCCTGCCTCCGCGGCGAGCAGCACGGACCACGAAATATACGCCCCAAGCAAAGCGCAGGAGCAGATGCTTCGGAAGCGGAAGGAAGACCGGGGGCGTATCATGCATGGGAGTCGGATGACGCCCCCGAATCTGTTACGGCAAAGTGCAGCACCTTCGCGCGTCGATCAATCCAGCCTTACCGGAGACGATCCGCCTGGATGCGCCCGGTGCAGGACAAGTTCGCCGTCCGCCTGCGCCTCGACCTCGATGCCAAACCCGCTTTTGAGCACACCAATGAACGCCACGGTACGATCGACTCTGAACAAACCACTCACGCGAATCTCGGCGAGCGAAGGATCTTTGATGAGGAACTGCGCGCAGTCTTGCCCTGCGGCACGGCGGGCCGCGGCATAGCCGTTCAGCACGGCGACCGCCTCGGCAAGTGTCGTGCGGGTGAACTCGACCCGGGGTGCGCGCCACGCGAGGCGCGCGTCAAGCTCAGCGGGCAGCACCGCGGTGATCTGAGGCCGCGTGGACGAAGGACTAAAGAGATCCACCACCATCCGTGTTCCGGCATCGAGCACGGCAAGCGAGCTTAGCGGCGACTCGCCCGTCGTGGCCAGCGGGGATGCCGGTGGTGAAAGCTCGACGCTCTGATTTACTGATACGCGGCCTTCGGTCACAAGCACCTCGAGTACATGCGCCGAGAGTTGCACGGAAAACGCCGTGCCGACAGCGCGTGCCTCGACCCCGTGTGAAGCGACGACAAAGGGGCGCTGACTATCCTTCGTCACCTGAAAGTGAACCTCGCCGCGCCGTAACACGACGCGGCGCACCTCGGCTGAAAACTCCAGAGCGATCTCTGCACCTGCCTTCAGTTCCGCGATGGAACCATCGGGAAGCTCCTGTCGGGTCGGCAGCAGCAACCGGGCGCTGGTCGTCTTTGCCGTGATCGCTCTTCCGGCCTTTTCGAGCGCGCTGTCCGCGCGTTCCCGGCTCGAAAAGTACCACCCGGACGCCACCACGAGCAAACCGAGCACAGTGGCCGCAGATGAAGCCAAGCGCTGACGGCGGCGCTTGGAGCGCACCTCGAGGGCCTGCAGCATGGCATCCGTCGCGCCGCTTTGAAATGGGCGGTCAAACGTCCTCCAGACGAAATCGAAACGAGCCAGAGCAGTCGCGTGGACGGGATCGGCGTTAAGCCAAGCCTGCAGCTGTGCCTCTTCCTTCGGGCTTAGACCTGCGTCGACGCGCGCTTTCCACGCGGCCGCCTGCTCTTGGACATCGCGGGCGGAATTCGTATCCACGCCCCGTTTGGGTGCAGGCAGAACGGTGCGTTTCATGGTGAAAGCAGGTTCATAGACCCCGCTGGGCCAGAAACTTTTCGCAGCGCTTCATCCCTCGCTGGACCTGGACTTGGACGGTTTGTTCGGAGATCTTCAGCATCCGGGCGATCTCCTTTTGGGGCATGCGGCTTATCTTTCGCAGGAGGAAAATTTCACGGCAGCGGGCGGGTAGGGTGTCAATCGCGTCGGCCAGCAGTTCGATCTCTTCGCACGTGCAGGCCGCGGTGGCGGCGTTTGGGCTTTGATCGTAGACGCTCACGTTGGCCAAATCAGTTACCGAAAGGATGGGTGAGACCCGTTCGTGCCGGATTAAATCGAGCGCCACGTGCCGGGCGATTTGATAGAGCAAGCCCCGTGCAGATGTGATCGATTGCCCCGCCCGCACGCGCCAGATTCGCAGAAACGACTCCTGCACAACATCGTCGACATCGCGGACCGATGGATAGGAGCCGCGCACGTACGCCTTGAGCTGCGCTTCGTGGGGATGCACCTCTTCGACGAACCACCGCGTGTGATCGGATGCTGGCTCGGGGGTGTTCACGACGGCGACGCGGATGCGAGGCGAAACCCGCGCAGTCGTCAATGTCCTCCGATGAGGGCAAACGCCTCACCTTCGCCTGTCAGATTGACGAACCAGGGCGCGCCGCACGGGGTCAGGGTGGGCTTCCCCCGATTTCTCGGACACGCGGTTCAGGGTGATTTCTTTTGGGGTTGTTGGGACTCGAACGCGAGGGGACTGACGTAGCCGAGGCTCGAGTGGAGCCGGGTGCGATTATAAAACACCTCGATATAGTCGAAGACGGCGGTGCGTGCCGCCGCGCGGGTGGCGAAGCGGCGCTGATAGACGGTTTCGTATTTGAGGCTGCTCCAGAACGACTCGATGAAGGCGTTGTCGTAGCAGTTTCCTTTTCGGCTCATCGAAGCGACGAGCTTGTGGGCGGTGAGGGTTTCGCGGAAGGCCGCGCTGGCAAACTGGCTGCCGCGATCGGAGTGCACGATCAGTGCGGGCTGGGGGTGGCGTTGCGCGATGGCCATCTGCAGGGCTTTGACCGCGAGTTGGGCATCCAGGCTCTCGTGCATGGCCCAGCCGACGATGCGCCGCGAATGGACATCCAAGAGGGCGACGACGTAGAGCCAGCCCTGGCCGGTCAGCACGCCGGTCGCATCGGTCACCCAGACTTGGTTGCGCTGCGTCACCGTTACCTCCGGCAACCGATTGGGTGCGATGGGATCGCGGTGGCGGCTGTCGGTGGCGGGGACGCGAAACTTCGAGCGCTGGCGGGCCCAGAGCCGTTCCAGCCGCATCAGCCGGGCGATGCGATTGCGGCTGGTCCGGCGGCCCAAGGCGCGGGCGAGACGCGGACTACCGTAGGTTTGCCGCTGGCGGGCGAACTCCTCGCGGATTTGTTGCCGCAAGGTGAGGTTCTCCCGCTGCCGCGGCCCCGGCTGCTCTCGTCGGCGCAACCAATCGTAGTACCCACTGCGTGAGACCAGCAGGGCCTGGCACAACCACTTCAACTTGTATCGGCCGCTCATTTGCTCGATCTGGGCATACCTCTCGGCGGCGTTTCGCAGAGGATGCCCAGTGATTTTTTTAGGACTTCACGCTGCTCCAAGAGCTTCGCGTTCTCCTCGGTTAAATGACGGATGCGTTCCTCCAACTGCACTCGGCGCTCCGGGGTCAGCTCCGGCTGGCCGCCCTGCTGGGCGGCCAGCCGAAGCTGCTTGGCCCACCGATACAACAGCGGGGCCCGGATCCCGAGTTCCGCGGCCACTCGGGCCGCGCTGCGGCCACTGCTCTTCCAATGATCCACGCTCTCTTGCTTGTACTCCACGCTGTAGCGCGACTTTCCAGCGGATGGTTTTCTCATCTGGGTCTTCATGGGGGTCTTTCGTTTTTGACCCCAAACCCGTGTCCGTCAAATCAGGGCAACCCCATTTTGTCCGTGTGGATGCTTTTTCTTTTTGCAGGTCGATGAATTTCACGATTTCTGCTGTGGGCACATCGCCAGTGAGGCCGATTTCCAGTTCGATGCGCAGGTGCGTTTTCCCCTCGGCGGCGAGCACGGTGACTTTACAGCCTTCCGCTTTCATGCGCTCGGCAAAGCGCTTGTTCTCCGCGGCGTGGTGGTCGCGGCCTGCGACGTAGTAGAGCAGCATCGGGGGAATGCCCTTGCCTCGCCGCACATGATAGAAGGGCGAGCAGTCGATCCAATCCTCGCGAGTGCCGCCGTCGCGGAAGGTATAGCGATACATCTCCGGCGCTTTTTCCCTAGCCTGTTCGATCAGCGTCGGGATGTCGAACGAACCGATGTCGAGAATGACCGCGCCTTTGACGATGCCCAATGGCTTCTGGTGCCGGGCGAGGAACCGCTCGTTGGTGCTGACGACCGCCGCGAGCTGAGCACCCGCTGAGATGCCGATGAGAAAGAGACGCTCGGGATCACCGCCAAACTCCGCCGCGTGATCGTGCAGCCAGGCGAGCGCCGCAGCGGTGTCCTCCGCCTGGGCCGGGTGCTTCTGCTCGGGTGCGAGCCGGTAGTTCACGCTGGCGAAGACATAGCCGCGCGAAAGAAAGAAGTCCGGCTTCAACACGGTGATGCCCGCCTGCGCTTTGTCCCCGCCTTTCATGCCCCCGCCGTGCAGCCAGACAATGATGGGATGCCTATTTCCCGCGGCTGGCGCATGGACGTCCAGGCTCTGTAAATTTGCCTCCACTCCGTCCGCTTTGGCAAAACGCACGTTCAGCATCTCACGGCGCGGCACCGCAAAGGGATAGTCCTCCGGCTTCAACGTCGGTGGGACAGCGCTGGCGGCTATGACGCCGAGACGCGCTTCGAGTTGCTCGAGCAACTTGTGCGACGCCGCGTTTTGTTCAGAACTCCAGACCCTGCTGGTTCCGATGCGACGCGAGATTTCCGCGAGCTTCTCGATCGCCCGCGAATCTTGTCGGTTGATCGCGGCCTCCCTCACCGTCCAAAAGCGGTAGCGGTCCAGATCGGACACCGCCGTCAGTTGCTGTCCGGCCGCATCCCAGGCGGCAAGCAGAGTCAACAGCAGAGCAAGACAGTTTTTCACAGCCTGGATTCTGCCTTCGTGGATGCTCCGGGTTTCATCGGATGCCTCTGGAAGAACTCCCACATCAGATCGTTCGCGGAAATGTCCTTCGTCGATTTGCCGAGCATGGCGACGATGGGTTCGTTGCCGGGCCAGGTGTGGCCGCCGTTTTCGATTTCGATGAGCACGACTTCGCTGCCGTCCTTGCCACCGCCCCAAGTCTTGCGGGTGCATTTCATGCCGTCGTCGGCCTTGTCGGGCAGCGCGACGACTTCGGGCTCGGGCTTGCAGCCGTTCGCTTTCACCCAGCTTTGGATGGTGTGCTCGACGGATTCGAAATCGGTCACGCCCTTGCCACCGGCTCCGCCTTTGCCGAAGCCGCCCTTGAACGGTGCAAATTCATCGCCCGTGCCGTGGAAGTGCATGACGGGCACGGGGCGTTTCGCATTCGGCGCGTCCATCATCAACGGCCCGCCGACTGGCGCGATGGCGGCGATGCGGTCGGACAACTCCGACGCGACGTAATGCGACATGATGCCGCCATTCGAGAGGCCGGTGGCGAAGACGCGGTTCGTGTCCACGCTGACGACCGTCGCCAGGTCGTCGAGCAACGCGCGCGTGAAAGCCACGTCGTCCACCTTGTTCTCCATCGCGTAACCGCAGCAGCCGCCGCCATTGAAGGTGAGGAGCGTGTCCGCCAGCCTGCCGGTGCCAAAGGGATACACGACGATGAACCCGGCTTCCTCCGACTTCGCATTCATGCCCGTCAGACGCTCCATGCTCTCGGGATTGCCGCCGCCACCGTGAAACACCACGACCACCGGCGTGGGATTGGCCGCGTCATACTTCTTCGGCACATGCACGCGGTAGCGACGCTGCAAATTGCCCGCGGCAATTGTCCGCGTGTGCTCGCCCGCCACCAGCTTTGTCGCCGGCGATGACGGCGATGACGGAGTGCTCGGCGGACGCGCTCCAGCCATCAGATGCGTGCGGAATTCTTCGAAGGTGATGAAGCCATCGCCATCCTTGTCCGCGCCCTGAAGCTTCGCCTTGAGCTGCGAAAATTGATTCACCTCATCGGCGGACAGCTTGCCGTCGCCGCTCGTGTCAGCGCGCTTGAAGCCGGCCGCCAGCATCGGACTTTCCTGCGCCTGGACGACAAGCACGAAGGCGGTGCCGAGGATCGTGAGAAGATGCATCTGAGAAGGTTTCATCGTGCGGTTTGGCTTAATGTCTGGATGGAGGCGGTTTTCATGGCTTGGCCTTACTCATGTGGGGTATGGAAAGACGGTATATTACCGGCAGCCAGCAGGGTCTTGGTTTTCGGCTGGTAGATGCCGACGCCCTGCATCTTGGCGCGCACCGCATGCCAGCCGCCGCCGTAACCCTGGTAGCCCGGCGGCATGTCGTAACGCTGCGTGAACCAGCCGTTGACCATCATCCCGACGCCGTCGCGGAGAAAATAGTTGCCGTGCCACTGGTCGAAGAAGGCGCACTCGCGCGCCTCCCATTTTGCGTCAGGCGCGCTGGAGAGGTAGGCGATGACGCACTCCTCCATGCCCGCGATGCCGGTGACCTTGATGGTGCCGTAGCACCGATACCAGTTGTCCTGGCCGGCATGCTGGTATTCGTAGGGTCGCAAGGTGATCTTGCCCCGCACGCCGCTGTTGTTGACGGGTAACAAGTCCACCGTCACCGGCGTGGTGTCCTCCGGCGGCTCTTTCGGCTCGAACGTCGCCGTCTGCACCTTGGCGACTTTCAACGGCTCGCCCGACAGGTTCACGCCGGCCAGCACGGTTGCCATGAACTCCGGCACGCTCCGCGAGTAGCTCAGGATGCCGATGCTTTGGACTTGGTCCACGATCGGCACGTCGTCGCGGCCGCGCCATTGGCCCATTTGTCGCACACCCGACGAGGCGGTGAGGCCGTAGAGTTTGCTCGGATGAAGGTGGTAGGCCCACGTGCCGGTCCGTGTCCAATACTCCGGCTCGAACACGCCCATGTGCTCCACCTTTGGGTCGGTGGGATCGTAGAAGTTGGCGAGACTCGCCTCGAACCGGCAGTCCGGTTCCGAGAACAGGTTCACGATCAGGTGGCGGTCGCGAAAACTGTGGAGATTTTTTTCGCTGTGAACGGTGGCGGTGACATCCATCCCCTCGCTCCAACGTCCCTCGTGCGGCGCGAGCGTGATTTCTCCGGTCACGCCACTGCCGGCCACCGGCACGAACCGCAGGGTGATCGACTTCGATGGCGCCGTCGCATCGAGCGCCTGCACATGCGGGAACGCTGCCCAGCCGGGATCGCCGGTGCGGGCGAACCGCGTCCAGCAAGCGATCATCACATCGGACAGCCGCTCGTCATCGGCCCTGAACTTCAGCGTCGGCGGAAAATAGCGAAACACATACGGCAGCTCCACGCCGTGGAAACAGCCGAGTTTCGTGGCTACGGCGTAGTCCGGAGTCCGCCGGAACTCGTAGCTGAACGTCTTCGCCTGGATCGCCGCCACCGGTTTGAGCACGGCCTGCAAACCGGCGAGGAACAGCCGGTCTTCGTCCTTGGTTGTGCCGCCGAGGAGCGGCACGTTGTGCTGCCGTCCGCCCGTGAACGTCTTCTGCAGCGATTCGCGCAGCACGTAGCCGTCGATGCAAAGATGATCCTGCGTGCCCTCGCCCACGCGACCGGTGTTTGGCCTCACCGCGGCCAGGATCTCGGCGGGCGACTTCGCGCGCAGCGCCGGCAAGTCATCCGGGCCGAGCCGCCACGCGAACTCCACGCCGAGCGCCTCCATCTTCTCACGGTCGACTGGCCGAAGATCGTGACGTTGCCGGGATCGCCGCCGAACGCCGCGATGTTCCGCTGCACTCACCGCAACGCCGCGATCTGATCCATCAGACCGTAGTTGCCCGAGGTGTGCTGCGGCGATTCTGCCGTCAGCAGCGGATGCGCGAAAAATCCGAACGGGCCGAGCCGGTAGTTGCATGAAACGAGGATCACGCCGCCGCGTTGGGCCAGCGCCGCGCCGTCGTAGCAGGGTTTGCCCCCGGCGCCGACGAAGAAACCTCCCCCGTGAATCCAGACCATCACCGGCAACTTGGCCTCGGCCGCCGACGCGGGTGTCCAGACGTTAAGATAGAGGCAGTCCTCACTCATCTGGCCGACCGGGCCGTAGAGATCCTTGCCGGTCTGCGGGCACGCCGGGCCGAACTCCACACATGAGCGCGGCTCCGTCCACGGCTGGACCGGCTGGGGCGGCTTCCAGCGCAACTCCCCGATGGGTGGCGCTGCGAACGGAATGCCTTTGAAACTGCGCACGCCGTCGCGCTGGTCGCCCGCGATCGGGCCGGAATCGAGTCGGATCGCACTGCCGGCCGCGGGCGGGACGGGCGGGACGCGCGGTCCTGCTGACAGCGCGTGTTTCTGGAAGAACTCCCAAATGAAATCCGTCGCCTGGAGTTTGTCCGAGCGCGGGCCGACCAGGAAGGCCGGCAGCAGGCTCTTGCCACCCGGCCAGGTGTGACCGAGCCCCTCGACGGTCACGTAGATCACTTCCGCACCGTCGCGACCGGGGCCGTAGGTTTCGGTGCGGACGCCGTTCGCGTCGGTCGTGGCGCGCGGCGCGGAGGGACAGCCGACCGCCTCAACCCATTTCAGGATTGAATCGCGCACGGGTGGTTTTGGTTTCGCGCGAATCTTGTCGCTGGCGCCGGTCGCGAGTTTCGGCACACCGCCTTCGATCAGGTTGAGCGGATCGGCGGTGCCGGTGAGATACAACATCGGAACCGGTCGCTCCAACTGGAGCGTTTCGAGCCAGCACGCGCCTGCAACCGGGGCGATGGCGGCGATGCGCGGCGAGAACTCCGCGCCAACTCGGAAAGCCATCGACGCACCGTTGGAGAAGCCCGTGAAGTAGATGCGCCGCGCATCCACGGCAAACGTCGCCGACAGTTGGTCGAGCATCGCTCGGATGAAACCGACATCGTCCACCGGTTTCTGGCCCGGATGGAATCGATCCGAGCCGTCGTTCCAAAGTTGGGGATTCCGACTGAAGCTGGACGGTTTCGTCGCATCCTCGGGCAGGGCGTTGGGAAAAACCGCGAGAAAACCGGCGGCATCCGCCTTGGCGCCCCAACCCGTTTCCGTTGCCGCACCTTTGCTGGTGCCGCCGCCACCGTGGAGCATGACGACGACGGGGACGGCGACTTTGCCCTCGTAGCCCGGGGGCACGTGCACCGTGTAGCGCCGGTCCATCTCGCCGGCACGAATCGTGTAATCGTGGTCGCCTGGTGGCACTACGCGCGTGTTCGGCCCCGGTGGTGTTTGCGGACGTTCGGCCCCGAAGACCACCGCGGCGCAAACGCCCAGTGCCGCCAAGGTGAGGATGAGGTGTTTCATGGCTGACTGGACCCGCCGACTGGTGCGCGGTGAAAGGTGTTCATGAGAGCGGGGAAACTTGGTCGAGGACGGGGGTGATGCGTCGCCTCCGGTCAGCGCGCCGGCGTCCCACCAGGGGGCTTGAGGTGCTGATTGAACCAGGCGAGCTCGAGTCTCGTCGCCTCATCGAAGCCCTCGCGGTAGATGCCGTAGTGCGTGATGCCCTTGACGACGTGATACACCGACGGCACCCCGCGTCGCGCCAGACCTTGCTGGACACGCTCGACGTTGACGTTGGACGCCAGCTCCTCGTTTTCGGCGACGACGAAGAGCACGGGCACCGTGATTTTCTCCGCCGCCTCGGCCGGGCTGAAGCCGATGCCCTTGGTCGGATTCACGCGCATCTGGGTGTAACGTTCCATCTGGCCGGTCATCTTCCCCGTCTCAAACGGCACCGGCTCGATCTCGCCGCGCGATTGTTTCGTGAGTTGCTCAAACGCACGAGCCGTCGCCTGGGGTGGGCGCACTCCCATGCCCGGCACTTGCGCCACCACGCACTTCACACGCGGGTCGTTGCCGGCGGTCCACGTCACAAGACCGCCGCCGTAGCTGCTGCCCCAGATGCCGATGCGCTCCCTGTCCACGTTCGCTTCGCCCGCGACGAAACTGATTGCCGCGCGGATGTCCATCGCTTGATCCGCGAAATCCATCTGCCAGCGCACGGCGCGCGCCTTCACTTCCACTTCGCCCTTCGCATCGGGGCGCGGCTGCTTTTCCGTTGTGATCAACTTGCTGTCGCTCTCGCCCCAGCCGCGATAATCGAACGCGAGCGCGACGTAACCCGCCTGTGCGAAGATCATGCCGAGCCGCGCACCAGTGCCGCCTTTGGTGCCGCCGGTGCCCGCGCACAGCACGACGGCGGGCCGCTTTTCCTCCGGCTTCAACCCCTTCGGCAAATACAGATCGCCGGCCATCCGCACCCCGTCGCTGAAGACAGTCACCGCCCGCATCTCGACCGTGTCTGGCCAGTCAGCGCCCGGTGCGCGTTTCCTGGCTGGAGCATCGGCGGCGATTCCGGCGAGGGCGGCGGAAAGAAACAAGGCCGACGTGAGAAAAATGGTTTTCATGGTCAATACAGACGACGCCGCGGGCGGTGGGGGCGTAACGGATTTTCTCGGTGATGCCTCGCGGGGTGCGCGAGCGGGAGGCCTCGCGTTCCGAGTTCAACAGACGTCGGCGGGAATTTATTTTGCCAGTAACTTCGCGAGGAATTCGTTGTCGCTGAACTCACGACCTTCGCTGTCGCCGAGGCGGACGATGACGAGATCGAGCGAGGGTATCACATAGCAACGTTGCTTGCCCTTGCCCATCGCGGCCACGGTGTCGCGCGGCGGCTTGAAGTCGAGCCTCGCACGTTCCACCAGGGCGCGCTTGAGCTTCGGCGCAACGTTGCCGCCGTCCGCCGCCGCGGTGCTGCTTTCATCGCCTCCGCCGAGCAGCCACCAAGTCAGGCCGTAGGCGGGGTTCGTCGCCGCGGGCTTGAAACATTCCGCGAGCAACCCGGCGGGGATGAGTTGCCTTCCGTTCCATTTTCCACCGAGCCGGACGAGTTCGCCGAACTTCACCCATTCGCGCGCGATCAGGAACGCGCCGGCCGGGAGGTTGATGTTGCCGTCGTCGTCCTTGCGCCAGAAGCCGACCTTCAGGCCGATCGGATCGAGCACGCGCCGCTTGAGATACGCTTCGACCGACTCGCCCTTGGCCGCGAGCTTACGCCGCATCACCTCGCCGAAACACTGAAACGGAATCGGCCCGTAGGAAAACTTTTCTCCCGGCGAGGCTTTGATGGTGGCCATCGTGATTGCGCGCGCGTAGCTCGGCACGGAGCCGTTGTCGCCGCCGTCGATGCCGCTGCTCAGGCTGAGCATCTGTCGGATCGTGACGACCGACTTGCGGGCGTCGGTCTTCCATTCGGTCAACGTGTCGGAAATTTTTTCGTCGAGCGTTAGCAAGCCGTCCTGCACCGCGCACGCCGCCATGACGCCGCAGAAACTTTTTGTCCCACTGGCCAGCAGGTGCGGCTTCTCGGCCCAGCCGGGCGCGTAGTCTTCGAACACGACTTCGCCGCGTCGCATCACGAGCACCGCCACGCCGTGTTGCGCGCGTGAGTAAGCCGCCGCCGCCTCGAAGTGGCTCGCCTCGTCGGGGGTGAGTGCTGCCGCGCTCGCATTACCCGCGCCGGGCAGGCCGGCGAGCGTCAGGAGCAGGGGAAAAAGTATTCGTGTGCCGTGACGCACGAAGCTCCACCCTTCAACTTCAACGCGCGCGCGCATCGCCGCCTTTCGCTTGCGCGAATGTCTGTTGCCCCGGGAGGTAATACTCCACGTAGCCGAGCATCATCTCGTCGGTGGTTTGCGGACCCCAGCGCACGGTCTTGGTCGGGTCGGGGTTCGCGGGATTGTTCGCGCTGTTGTCATACCACGCGGTGTAGGTGAGCGTCGTGCCACGCGGGAGCCGCACGGGTTCGGCGAACTGGTAATTGAGCTGCCAGTTGAAATCGTAGCGCGGAATATCGATCAGCAGTTTCTTGCTGCCGTCGGGCAGCGTCGCCTCATAGCGCGCCGCCTTGCCGCGCAGATGCGAATGAGGCATGAAGCCCATCACCACCGCGTCGAAGGGCAGTTGAATCCGCGCCGTGACCTCGTGGTTGGGCGCGCCGGGCGGAATGCTGAAGTTCACGCTGGCGATGCCGGCCACGTGGATCGCGTGACGCGGCGGCTCCTTCGCAAAGACCAACCCGAGTTTCATCCGGTCGCTGGTGGCCTTGCCGTTGGGCGTGTAGTGAATCTGAAAACTCACGGTCGCACCGGCGGGAAGCTTTTTCCCGAAGCCCTCGGGGAATACGGCGTGGTCGTTGCCGGGAACATAAGCCGCGAAGTATCCCTCGCGCTCGTCGGCACCCTCGCCCCTCGTTTTGCCGCGCGCCCTGGCCCCCGGCTCGCGCACCCGGATGATCACGTGATGGACGACCTCGCGTGCGGTCGGCTGGACTTCGTAGGCTTGGACCCATTTGTCCTCGGTGAGCGTGGTCTCGGCGGTGAGGGTCTGGTAAGGCATGACGCCAGCGGCCTTGATCGGCACGGCCCGCGGCAACTGCACGATCAGATCGGGCGTCCCGATTTTCCAACCATTCGGAAACACGCGCGGCAGCGGCGCGTCGGCGGGATTTCCCAGTGGCTTGTCGCTCGCGAGCCACGCGAGCAAGTCGGCCTTGTCCGATGGCGACAGCGAACGGTCGTTCGCCCAGGGCGAATGCGCGCCCTCCGGCGCTGGCGCCGCAAACCACGGCGGCATGGCGCCGCCGCCCACCTGTTTGCGGATCATGCCCGCGTGCGCTTTCACGTCGTCGTAGGTCTCCAGGCTGAACGGCGCGACGCCGCCCGCCCGATGGCATTCGAGACAGTTGTTCTGCACGAGGCGGGAGATGCGATTGTTATAGGTGATGTCCTTCGCGGGCGCGCGTTCCGACTTCTCCAGTTCGAGCGCGCAACCGGGCGCGTCGGTCGCCGCCACGACCGGGGCTTTGCCGGCGAGCAACGCGGTGAGGGCGTCCTTCAGAAAATTTGCGCGCGGTGCTTCCAGCGAATAGCCGAGTCCGTATTGGTCATCCACCGCTCCGCGGAACACGAGGGTGCGCGCGGCATCGAGGACGAACACCTCCGTCGTCGTCTGCGCGCCCAGTGCCGCGGTTAACCTGCCTTCCTTGTCGTGCACGTAGCGGCCGGCGATTCCGTTGTCCTTCAACACCGCCGTGATGTCCGCGGACGAATCCGTCGCGGTGGGGTTGACGAAGAGAAAAGAAACGCCCCGGCCGGCAAACTCCTTTTCCAGACGGGCGAGGCTCGGCGCGTATTTTTTGGTGAGGGGGCAGCTCGTGCTCGTGAGCGCGATGACGAGTGCCCGGCTCGATTTGAAATCGGAAAGCTTTCCGGAGTGGCCGGCGAGGTCGGTGAAACTCAGATCGGGCACGAGCCGCCCCACGCCGCGCTCCGCCGCCTTGCGCATCTTCGGTCCCTCCCGGGGCGATTCGTCGGCCGCGGTTTCCTCGGGCGTGCCTGGCAGACCGCGTCCGCCGTCCAAGTCCCCGGCACCGCGTTGTTCGGCCAACCTGCCCAGCAGGCGCGCTTGCTCCAGCGTGACGAAACCCTTGCCGTCCCGATCAAGCAGCTTGAACCAGCGTGCGCCCTTTGCCTCGTCCTCGGTCAGCTTGCCGTCGCCATCCAAATCAAGTCTCCGGAAGATCGCCTCTATCTGACTGGTGCCGGTGGCCGGAGCCTGCGCGAAGGTTGAACGGATGGCCGCGATGGCTGCAATGCCTAGGATCGGGAGCACGGCCAGGAACTGCGGGCGCGAATACAACTTTGTCATGGGGCAAACGACGCCGCACACCTCGGTGCTGTTACCCGAAAACGGAGCGCCCGTCGAACGATTCGACGAACCCGTTCTGCCACGGACTCGCCGGCTCGATGTAGATCGTTTTGATCTTCTCTGCCGCGAGCCACGCCTGGTGGGCCAAAAGGGGTCAGGGCGAAACGTGCAACCGGCGCCGGGCGCCCCGGCTCGATTAGTAGCGGTTTCGAGATTGCTGGAGCGAGCCGAGGGCAAGCCAACCCGCTGGCGGCTACTCGTCCATTTTTCAGCTCGACGCGACGGGCGTGCCGTCGTCGGTTCGTGCGCACGCCACAGCTTGGGACGCTGCGGTCAGCGGGCCGGCTTGGCCCCCAGTTTTCAAAGGTGCGCGGCTTCCGCAACGACTTCGGCGGGCAGCAGCAGTTCGCTGGCATCCCGCGCCAGGTACGGCGGCACGGTCATAAGGATGCGGTTGCCGGACGTGGTCTTGAAGCTCCACAACCGGCCGTCCTGACCGGGCGGCACCGGAAGATTGAAGTAACCGGGCTTCGCGGCGAAGCGATGCGCGACCGTTTGCGCCGGATCGAGCAGCACGCCTTCGCCTTCGCTGAAACCGCCGATGAACCGGGTGCCGGCGGGAACATAGAAATAGAGATGCCACGGGCCGGATAGTTTCGCCGGCTGCTCCTGGCTACTGACAATCGTCATGGGCAGGCCGGGAGCCCAAGTGATGAGCGTGCCCTGCGTGCCATCGCTGACTTCAAGACGATGGAGTCCCGGCAGATCGGTGTGAAACTCCAGCGCGTGCTCGGCCTTGTCGGGGGTGATTTCGAGGTGGGCCACGGATTTGAGTTCGGGCTCCGCCAGCGGGAAGAGTTCGAGCTTCGCCGGGCCGAGATTCGTATAGATCAATCCCGTCCGTCCGGTGAGCGTGAACCGGGCGGGCGCGTGGTCGACCCAGGTCCAAAAATCGCGCACGCCGCGCAGATGACTGTCAAAATTGCCGCGCGGAACCGGCTGGAGCTTCAGCGCCGTCGCGGGAACGAGCCGGTTGCTGAAGGCCACGGGGGTGAAATCCAGCAGAGGTCGCTGGGCGATGCCCTCGCGGATGAAGCCGGTGATCTGCGCGGGCGAGAACGGCTGGTCGGATTTCCACGGATGAGGCGCGGTGGAATCGCCGGCCCCGGACGGCCCGGGCAGCGCCACGGTCTTGTCGCGTTTGATCAGATCCTGCCAGAGACCTTTCGCGTGCACCATGCCGGTGCGGCGGATGCGCCAGGCGAAGCGGAGGAGTTGTTCGAAGGCATTCTGGCGCTCCGGTCCGGTGGCGGTCGAATAGTCGAAGTAGAGTTCGACATATCGGGTATAGAGGGCGAGCTCGTCGAGCCGGGCGCGGATGGCGGCGGCGGCGGTGAGCGCGCGCGCCTCCTCGAGCAAACGATACATCCGGCCGACGAGATCGTCGCACAGCGCCTGGCGTTTCGTGCCGTCGAGGAGCGCGTAAAATCTGGCCATCGGCGCGCGAGCCGGGCCGAAGGCGCGGTCGAGAAAGTCGGCCTGGAGCGCGTCGATGCTGGCCGACTCTTTCACGTCCCACATCAGGCGGGTGGCAATATAATAGCCGAGACCGTTGGGCCCGAAATTATCGCTGGATTCGGCGGAAAGGAAGCGTGCGCCGTCTTGATGGAAGTGCGGAATCGTGGTCCGCAAGTAGCCGAGATTGCCGCCCCGGGCGGCGCCGGGGAGGTCGCGGTCCCAAGGGTGCACCCCATAATATTCGCGGATGCCCAGCAGGCGGGTCTTCGCATGCCAGCCGGCCAGAAGTTCATCGATGGTATAGCCGCCGCGGATGAAACTGGTCGCGACGCTGACGACGACCTGCGGGTGTGCGGCGAGCGTCGGTGGCGGCGAATGGGCGCTGTAGGCGTACATGCCGACGAGTCGGCCCGGATGCCGTGCGTTGACGGCGACCGCGACTTCGTTGGCCAGCAACAGGGCCCGATCGGAAATGCTGCCGAGTTGGGCGCACTCCGCGCATTCGCACCAGCCGCCGCCGTCGCTGGGGTCGCAAGAGACGGAGTCGAGCGCGGGGTCCCGCGAGAAAAGGGCGAGCGCATCCCCGACCACGAGTTGGCGCAGCGCCGGGTTCGAAATGCAGAACTTCGGCTCCTGCCGTTTCCCGGCCACGAGGGCGAGATACTCGGGGTGTTGCGCAAATTCGGCGCGATGGCGGCTCATGACGGCCAGGTAGGAGTGGCCGGAGTTCAGCTCGATTCCGGACGTGGCGCGGTTGCGCCGGCACCATTCCTCGTAGACGCCGGCGCGCTCCGGCAGCAGACCATACCCGAACCAAATCCGCCGCGCGTGATAATCGGGCGAACCGGCCACGTTGACGTCGATGCTCAGCGCGGGCGTCTCGGGCACGATCTCCCAGGTCGGACCCGGAAAGAACTGCCGGAAGCCGAGGCGGTGCAGCAGATCCCACACGGCGTGTTCCACCGCGCCTGGAGTCTGGCCGATGAGCAGCAGGCGATCGCCCTCGGAGCGCAATAGATAGTTTTCACGATCCGCGGGCGCCGCGCTGGCGGCGAGGAGTCCGGGGAAATCCTGCGCGGTACCGAGCACGATGCCCTGCGGCTGAACGGCGGTTTGGCGCGAAAATTCGGCGCCGCTGATCCGCCCGAGCAGCGTGGCGAGTTCGGTCGCGGCGCGTTGGGTCTGGGCGGCGGCCTGCGGGGACGTGACGATCGGCAGCCGGGCGCGACCGTTTTCGGCCAGGGGCAGGGTGGCGGCGCGGAGGCTGGCGGCCAACAGCACGGAGAGGAGCAGGCGGACAAGGATGGCAGGTCGCATGAGAGTGAGCGGGAGGAGAGCTTGTTGGGGGGGGCGAGGTGCCGGGGCGCAGCGGCGTTCGGGGCGGGAGTGGGCGCATCCCGGCTCAGCCGTAGAAATTCAGTTGGAGTGGGGTAGCAACGCGAGCTCCTGGCACGTTTTTTCCGCGGTTGCGGCCAGTCGCCGACCGGAGGTCGCCGACGCACCAAGAGGGGCCCTTCGGTTAACGCTGCAAAGAGAGACGACTGCATGGATCCGGCCCAGAGACTGAAGGTGGCGCTGAACCCAAACTGCCGGGGATCGATGCTGCGGTAGGCCCACGGCCGGGCGGCGGGATTCACGGCAAGCGGTTGGAGGCGGCCATCCCCGAGCCCAGCGCGAACGTTGGGTTGCAGCCGGGCCCGAATCCGATCGCGGAAAAAACGCAGGACGCAGGAGGATTCTTTTTCATTAAGATTCCGCCTCAGCCGAGTTGGCCTGCCGGTGGTGGTGTCCAAGCCGGTTACCCACCGGAAGGCGGAGCAGCGGAGCGTGTATCTGGAAACTCGACGCTCCCGGAGAGAGTTGCTGACCTCGGAACTACGCGCGGGAGGCTTGGCTCAACCTGGGCTCCTCTCCTCCTTCTGCCGCGTTTTTTCTCGGCGCTCGACCGCATGCGGACTGCGAATGATTCGGCAAAATCTCAGGTCGCAGATCCGGAAAATCGGCCGGTGCGGCGTTTCTGGGGGGGGGCGAATGCGGCGCACCGGCGCATCGCCCGGTTGGGGCCAAAATAAAAAAACCGCCTGACCCGAAGGGCAGACGGTTGAAGCGAGGTCGGGAAGGAAGGCTTACTTCCTGCCGGTGACGCGAGCGAACGCCGCGACTGAAGCAAGGCCGACGCAAAGGAGCAGTGCGGTCAGACCGGTATCGGGAACACTTTGTTGTGGCGGCACGGCCAGGAGACTGCCGGTCAGGACCAACGTGGAGCCGAGGAGGGCGAGGGGGCGAATTTTCAAGGGAGTGATTACTTCTTGAAGAAGCGAGCGGCCGCCGCGATTACGCCGAGCGCGCCGAGCAGGAGAATACTGGTTGTGCCAGAGTCGGGAACCCTAACAGAGGCGAGTACGTTAATTGAGGAAAGCAGGGAGAGCATGGTGGATGAGCTATGGGTTGGGTTGATCGGGTGAC
>CAIJFT010000216.1 GCA_903820035.1 uncultured Opitutia bacterium | reverse complement strand
GGCTGCGCGTGGCCTGGAGCGAATTCCTGCGGATAGGCGGCAAGTTCTGAATCGCCGTTGGCCGTGGACGGTTCCGGCAATCACTTTAAGTGGGAATGCGCGGATCGCGGCTTTCCCGCCACGTCAGGCCGTGGAGCACCCAAAGGAGCAGTGGCACGACCAAGACGCCCGCCGGCCAGTCGGTGATGGAAAAGTGCAGCATGGCGATCAGCGTGCGGCTCCAGTCCAAGGTTCCGGCCACCGGCGCGGCGGACCCGGGGAGGGCGTGGTAGGCGTCAACCAGAACACAGCCCACCATCCAAAGGTGAAGCCAGATTGCGGCCGAACCACCCCGGCGTAGGCGCTGGCGCGCGGTGAAGGGACTGGCCATGTGTAGGGCCAGGAGAAATACAAGGGCCATGAACGGTTGGTAGAACGTGGCCACCGCCTTCGCCAAGACATAGTGCTTTTGGCCGCGGGCATCACCGGGCCCGGCGGCACGCACCAGAACCGCCAGATCGAGCCGTTCGGAGGCGCCGATCTCCCGCCAGCGCTCGTAGCGCACGACTGTGATCTCGTGGCGGGGCCGCAGGATTTCAAGTACGACGTTGCCGCTGCGAATCAACGCGTCCCGATAGAAGGCTCCGAAGGGAATCCACAGCAAAAGCAAACCAAAGTACCAAGCGGCCAACCGCAGGAAAAAGCCCCGAATGCCGGCCGGACGTAGCCGGGACACGCCGGGCTCGGAATTATCCGCCGACCGCCGGTGCGGGTGACGTTCCACCCGGGTCGGCTGGGCCGGAGGCTTCATCGGGTTGGCCGACGGTTTCGCCGGGGAGCAGTGCTTCATGAGACCTTATCCGCTGCGGTTTGATGGGCGGCAAATTGCAGCCAACGGGCAAACAGCAGCATCGTGGCGCACAGGAGCACAAACGGCCAGAGGGTGAAGTGCGCGAGGTCGAACGCACTGCGCCACTGCACCCCGATCAGCCAAAGGCTCACCACGCGGACCAGGTTCAGCGCCGCGATCACGATCACTCCGGCGACCAGCCCGGCCAGTTTCCGGGCGGGATCGGCGGGATACGCCGCGACGGCGGCGAGAAAGAGGAGCGTCAGTTCGATGGCGTCGCAGCCTCCAGTGATTGTGACGGAGAAATCGCGCGAGTGAATGTCACGTCCGTCGACCACGGCCGCGTAACCGAGCAAGTTCACGGTGCCGGCGGTGGCGACAGCGATGGCGTGTTGATAGGGGAGAACGAGCGAGCGGCGCACCGCCTCGTTGACGGTGAGAAGCCAGGCGACGGCCGGATACCGGGCGGCGAAGGTGGCATCGGGAAACTCGACCGCGAGGGTGAGTAGAAAATAGAGGGTAATCGCCCCGACGAAGTTGACCGCAAAACGCAGCCGCTGGCCCCGGCTTCCGCGCCTAGGCTCGATGCTTTGTGGCGCGCGGTGGGCCTTCAACATGGGGCCAGTGGCGCCGCGGAACGGGTACGGCGGAGGGCTGAATGTCTCCAGCCACCCGGCAAACGGCTCACGCCAGCTTCGCGCGGCGGCGGCGCAAGGCGACCGCGCCCAGCGTCACCGTACTGGCGACCAACGCGTAGATGGATGGCTCGGGAATGGCGGAAAAAGTAAGGTTGTCGATGCCGAGGCCATGGTCCTGACCGGTTAGGTCGAAACCCACCCACTGGAGCACGAGGACCTGGTTTGGCGCCCAGTTGAGGTTGAAGGTCTGAGCGAGGTTCGCCTGATAGGTTGGACTGTTCCCGTTCAGTGCGCTGTTGTTCAGGAGGGTGGTGCCGGTGAACGGCGCATTGAAATCGAGGGCACTGATCCCGTTAAAACCCGCGACGCTGGCCCCAATCGAGGCGCCGGCCAGGTTGTTGAAAACAGCGTAGCTGAAGGCGAGCTTTTCCGACGTGATCGAGGTGTCACCGACGCGCCACTGCTCACCGGTGAAACTCACCGTTACCTGGCTGAGGTTCAGTCCCGTAGTATTGGTCGAATAAACCCCAAACGTTGAAATTTGGTTGCTGGTTCCGAGTGCGCCCAAGGCGCGGTCTGAGCTGCCCGTGGTGCCGAAGCTGACCACCCCGCGCCCGGTGCTACCACTTAAACTGCCGTCTTGGGCGCGAAACTCCGTGTCGGTCGAAGTGCCTCGGTCATTCGTCATATACCAGCCGTTCATTCCGGTTGAGCCGAGATGACCTTGGATGGCGTGCGGACCACGGCCGACGCCGACGCTGGTGACGGAGCCGGCATTGGACAGACCGTCGAAGTTTTGAGAATAGCTCGCGCCCAAGGTGGAATAGTTGACCAATTGGGCCATGCTCATCGAGGGCAACACGAGGGAAGCCGCAACCGCGACGAGAGGATGCAGGCGAGGGAGGCGCGTGCTGAGTTTCATGTTATTGCTTCGATGGTTTAATTCTTGGCAGAGGAATCGGCATCGGATGACTCACGCGGCGCTCCGGCGGCGGCGCAGGATCGTGGCGCCGAGAGTGGCGAGGCCGGCGATTGCGGCGTAGGTGGAGGGCTCTGGAATCGGCGCAAACACCCACAGCTCTGGATGATTGATGTCACCGCCGCCGTTTTCGCTCACGACGTAGAGAAAGCCGTTCAGGTCCATGGTGAGCCCTTCGTGCTGCTGGTCCACGATGTTCAGCGGGTTGCCCGGATCGGAGACGAGGGTCAGTGAACTCATGATATTGCCGGCGCGGTCTACTTGTACGATCTTGCCGGACTCTTGGCTGAGGATGAGCAGGCTGTCCAAGTGCGCTGGAGCCAGCGACGGAATGTTCGAAAGCGCGAAGACGTCGGCAAAATCCAGCACACCGACCAACGCGGGATTGAATAGGTTCGTTGAATTCACCGTGCTCGGCGAGCCGTTGGAGGCGGTGCCGCCGGCAAAATCAATGGTCGTCTGGAAGATGCCCTGCGGCGTGACCTCCTTGGCGAAGATGAACCCTCCGGTCTTGGGATCGAACGAGACTCCCTCCAGGCCGATATTGGTGGTGGTCGTCCCGAGCTTCACCGTTTGGACGCCGGAATCGCCGATGGCCAGGGTGGTGCCGGGGGCGTAGGTCACGAGACTCGCCTGCCGGTAGCGCTCCTCGACGACGACGAATTTTCCGCCGCCAACATAGGTGACGCCTTCCGTGTCGTAGAACGAGGTGCCTTGGGGCGAACCACCGGTGGCAAGCGTCATCGAGTCGATGTACTGGCCGGTCTTCGTCACTTGGGTGATCGACCGACTCCCGTCGCCAATCACAAACAGGGTATCAGTGTCCTTGTTGTAAGTGACACCCGAGGCTTCCTGGGCGAGCAGGTTGCCGCCCGGCGGTGGCGTCGTGTTCGACGGCTCCGGCAGTGAGTACCGGCCCACGCGGACGTACTGCGATAGATCGATGGTGGTGGGCTGGGCTTGGGCGAGGCACGCCCAGACGACGGAAGCAGCGAGCGCGGAGAGGAGAGAACGGTGGAGTGGCATCGGGAGAATCGGAGGAGGGGCCGGCGGAGGCTGGTCAGGCGAGTGGTGCGCCGCGTCGAAACGCCCACATCGGGTCTTCCCCGACGTTTTCCTGAGGGCCCCCATTTCCGTGACGGGCGCCGGGCCCGTTGCCAATGCCGCAACTCTAACAATTGGATGTCGGAAGCGTGAGCGGCGTGTGACGAATCGCGCGGTATCCGACCTCGCATGCGCCGCCGCCACCCCGCCTCTGCGCTTAGCGGCCCGGCGGGATGGCGGCCGCGGCGCGGTTTTCGCCGGGGCTCGGGCGGTCATCGGGCGGGCGCAGCTGTTTGCCGAACTCGGAGAACTCGGCGGCGGAGCGCTTGATGAAATCCTGGAAGCGCTTGTTGTCGGCGAGTAATTTCGCAATGCGCCGGTCCATGGCGGCCAGTTCCTGCAGTGGGAATGCGCGTGTATCTGGAGTTATGGTACCATCTCCGGGTACGCCCGCGCGCAGAGCCCGCAGTTGGGAGGTGAGGTCGGCCTTTTCGGTGCGCAGGGTCGCCACCTCGCGGGTGAGCTTCTCCAACTGGGTGAGTAGCGCGGATTGCTCCCGCTGTTCCGCCGGCGTCTCAGTCGTGGCGGCCGCCTTCAACCGGGCGATCTCGGCATTCAGGACTTCCAGCGCCTGCCGGGACTCGGTCAGCGCGGATTGCGCCGTGTTGAGTTGGCGGGAGCCTTTTTCCCGTTCGACTTCCCCGGTGCGGATCACCGTGGCGAGCTGTTGGTCCACGGCGCTTTTTTCGGCCCGCAGCGAATCCATCGCGTTGATCAGGCGGTTGATTTCGCGTTTGAGGCCTTCGGTTTCGTCGAGGGCCTTGGGGCCGACCGGTGGCGCGGTGATCACTTCCGAGGGCTTCACCGGGGGAGGCGTAAGTGCGATCGGGGTAGCCGGGGCGGATCGATCTGCGAGGCCCAGTTGACCACGCCGCTTGACCACCGCGGCATTCGCCTCGGCGATCTGGGCGGGTGAAAGTTCCCGGGCCACGATGTCCCGGCCCGCGGGATTCGCCCCGTTCTCGACGGCGAGGGCGAGCCAGGTGTAGGCCTCGACGACATCGGCGGTCGAGGTGCGGCGCTCCGCGAGGAGAATGCCGAGGTTATTCTGGGCGGGCAGAAAATTTTGGCTGGCGGCGGCGCGATAGAGTTCAATCGCCTCCGCGTGGTTGACGGCGGAGCCCCGGCCCTCCTCGAGCATGAGTCCGAGGTTGAACTGGGCGCGGGCGAATCCCTGGACGGCGGCCGCTCGATACCAGCGTTGGGCCACGACCTCGTCCTTCGTCACCCCGCGTCCGATTTCATAGGCGAGCGCCAGATTGTACTGGGCCTCCGCAATCTTGCGATCCGCCGCCTGGCGAAACCAGAGCACGGCCTCGAAATAATCCGCCTTCACGCCCACGCCGTTCGCGTACATGTTCGCTACGTTGAACTGCGCGGGGGCGAAACCCTGTTGGGCGGCCTTGAGGTAGAATTCGAATGCCTTCTCCGCGCTGGCCGGTACGCCGCGACCGAGTTCATGCATCATCCCGAGATTGAACTGCGCGGCGGCGACGCCACGAGCCGCGGCCCGCTGATACAGTCGTAGGCCCTCCGCGAAATCCTGCGGCACACCCGTGCCGTTCGCGTAGGCGTTGCCCAGTTCGTTGACGGACTCGGCGTCGCCTTGCTCGGCGCGGGCGCGAATGGCGGCCAGGTCCACTGGTGCCCCGTCGAGCGGACGAACCAGTTGGAGCCCGCAGACAATGCTCACCAAAAAGGCGCGGAAAAAGGTGACGGCTACGGGGCTCCGGAAGCGGCGTGGGCGCGGGTCCCGTCCGCCCCAGTTCGGGCGGGGGCGCGCCCTGGCCTGCAGCGCGGGAAGGGTGTTCATCGTCAAACGAGTGGGCAAAATCGGGGGTGAACCAGCTTGACGGCAGCTTCGACCTGCGCGGCTGGTCGCAGGCTGAGGCCGCGATCAAACCGGAGGAAACGTGGGCGATGAGCGGACGGCTGGGCTTGATTCCGGCGCGCTCCCGGATGCGCGCGGCCCATTTGAAGTGGAAGAGATGGCGGCAGACACAACCCGCGAATTCTGCGAGCGGTGACCTCGGCTGCAACAATCCCGGCGTGACGATCGAGTGACACTACGGCGTGGCTCAACTGCGTAGGTGGCGGTTCAGGCGGATGTTCACGACGCGGGGCGTTTGCTGAAAAAGCGGTATCCGACTCCGCGTACGGTCTCCAGAAACGTTCCGGCTGGGCCGAGTTTCTTGCGGAGCCGGCGGATATGGGTGTCGAGGGTTCGGCTGTTCACCCCGGGTTGAAAGTCCCAGACCTCGCGAAACAATTGCTGCCTCGGCTGCACCAGGCCCTCGCGGCGCGCGAGATGCGCCAACAGCCGGAACTCGGTGACGGTCAACTCAACGCGGGCATTGGCGACAGCCACCACGTGACGCGTGAGATCGATGTAGAGGTGCTGACACTCGATGGTTTCTGATTCCTCAAGATCCCGTGCGCTGCGCAGGAGATTCTTGATCCGCAACACCACTTCCCTCGGGTTAAAAGGCTTCGTCACATAGTCATCCGCCCCAAGCTCAAGGCTGACGACCCGGTCGATTTCGTCGGTGCAGGTGGAGGCGATGAGGATGGGGGTGTGCACGGTCGGCTTTTCGTTCCGCAGCGCGCGGCACACTGCGAAGCCATCGAGCTTAGGCAGGACCAATTCCAAGACCACCAACGCCGGGATTTCCCGCAGGGCCAACATGACCGCCTGCTCGCCGTCGTGGACATAAGTGATCCGATATCCGAGCTGTTCCAGCGGATCCGCAATCGATCGCAATGCGGTCGGATCCCCGTCAACCAATAGTATCTTCGGTCCGGAGCGCGCCGGACCGTCGGTCGGGGCGGATTTTCGGGACCTGCGTTCACCTGACAGTGTCGGAGTGGAAATCAAGGGAGTTGCCCGATGGACCCAAATGGTCCTGCGGTGACATCGGAGGGGCACGATCCCACAGTCACGTAGCAGAACTGTGGCTACAGGGTGACAAAGGCGCAACACTTTGTCCCCTCTTGGACCTGAGACCAGCCGTAGTCCCCGGGACGCGGGAGGCTCAAACGGGTGCGCCGGCTGGCGTAATCCGGTTCCTGAACCGCGGCCGGATGATGAAGCTTCGCGCCGTCTACTTCTTCGCGGCGGAAGTCTCGGGATTGAGTTGCACCGCGTGATACAACCCGCGCAGGACGAGTTCCGGCACGATTTCGGAGAACAGCTCCTCCTTGGCGAAGAGTCGGGCGAATCCGCCGGTGCCGATGATCCACGCTGCTTCGCCCGGAAACGCCTCCCGGGTTAGCTGGTTCAACAAGTGGCGGATCGCCCCGACCTGGCCGAAGAAAAGTCCGGCTTGGATGCTTTCGGTAGTGGTCCGGCCCAAGGCGTATTCGGGCTCGGCGATTTCCACCCGGGGAAGTTTGGCGGTGTGGGTGGCGAGACTTTGGGCGGCCACGTTTATGCCCGGCATTATCGCACCGCCCAGGTAGTCGCCGGCGGCCGTGATCACATCGAAGGTCGTCGCGGTGCCGCAGTCGACCACCAGGAGCGGCTTGCCCGGCTGGCGTTGGGCGGCGGCGATGGCATTGGCGATCCGATCCGCTCCGACCTCCGCCGGATTCTTGTAACGGATCTTGAGGCCGGTCTTCACCCCCGCTTGGAGGATGAACGGATCGCTGTGGAAATACTGCCGGCACGTGGTGCGCAAGGCGTGGACCGCGGCGGGAACCACCGAACAAACGGCAGTCCGCGTAATGGCGGCGGGATCGATGTCGTGGGCGCGCAGCACCGCCGAGAAAAAGACCCCGAGTTCATCTGCCGAACCCAGGGGTAGGGTCGACTTGCGGAACTGGCAGCGCAGCTTTTCCCCCTCAAATACGCCGCCGTGGATGTCGGTATTGCCGGTGTCGAGACAGAGGAGCATGGGAGTGAAAATTAGGATTTGGGCCCGGTTGACGCGAAGTGCGATTCGAGAGTGTGCGAGAGTTCCCCGCGTGAAGCACAGCGCGCGAGGATCGCGCCGTCGCCCGCAAACAAGCGCGCCGGGAAATCATCGGGCTGGGCACCGCGTTCGCCGAGTTCGTTGTGAACGACCAGGTCCGCCCCTTGGGCGAAAAGAGACCGCATGGCCGAGACGGCGCCGGCATCGTTCACCCCGCTGGTGAGTTTGAAGGCCACAATTTTGACCGCGGAATTCCGGCTCTGGGCGCGGAGCGTTCCGAGGAGCTTCGGCAGCGGTCGTAGCGCGAGCTTCACCGGTCGGTTTGAGTCGAGCTTCATGCGGCCCGGCGGAAGCGACACTCCATCGCACTCGATGGCATCGAGACCAAAGTCGCCCACGGCGGCGGCATGGATCACGACGTCGAACGCCTCCGTCGCGAGCAGACGGGACAAGGCGGCATCGAGATCCGCGAAGGTGAAGAATATTTCTTCCCGGCACAAAACCGCGGCAGGGATGGCGTGGCGGGCGCGGAGCAAGACCACGTCGTGGCCGCGGCGGGCGAAGTGCGCCGCCACCGCCATGCCGGTGTACCCGGTGCTTATATTGGTCAGCGTGCGGACTCCGTCGACCGGCTCCGTCGTGCCGCCGCTGGTCACGAGTACGCGGAGCCGCCGCGTTGGGCGCGCCAACTCGGCGTCAACGGTCGCTGCAATCAATTCCGGTTCCGCCAGTCGCCCCGGGCCTTCTTCGCCGCAGGCCGTCCGGCCGATGCCGACGGGAACGAAGCGTGCGCCCCAGCCCTCCAACTGTCGCACGGAGGCCTGGGTCGCAGGGTGGGTCCACATCGCCGGATTCATCGCCGGTGCAAACACCAGCGGAGTGTCGGGCTGGCGGGCGAGCAACAGCGCACCGGCGAGATCGTCGGCCAGTCCGGCTGCGAATCGATTCAACGAGTGCGCCGTCGCGGGGCAGACCAAAATGAGTTTGGCCCATCGGGCCAGTTCGATGTGGTCCAACGCCCCGCCCATGGCGAAGAGATCGTGGCGCACGGCCTCGCCCGTCAGTCCTTCCAGGGTGGCGTCGCCCACGAATCGGCGCGCGCTTTCGGTGGTGACGGTGCGCACCCGATGGCCGCCTTGGACCAGCCGGGACACGACTTCGCACGCCTTGTAACAGGCGATCGAGCCGGTGAGGATGACGACGACTTTAGAGCCGGACATTGTCGATAAGTCTCACGCCATCGATGCGAACCGCCCCTAGCCGGACACCGTCGGTGTCGTCCACATAGTCGACCGAGAATCCGGCGGATTGAAGCGCGGTGGCGGCGGCGACAGCGGTGGGGGCCGCGCGCAGGATCCGCGGGAAGTCGGCCGCCCGGGTCCGGCCCTCGGCCGTAAGCCGCCGGTTGCGGGAGCTGAGGGCCAGGCCGTCGGGCTCCCGAATCGTGGGACAGGCGACGATTTCTACGGGAAGGAAGTAAGCCCGCGCCATGCCCCGGACCAGTTGCAGTTGCTGCCAGTCCTTTTCGCCGAAGTAGGCGCGGCGCGGCTGCACCAGATTGAGCAGCTTGAGTACGACGGTGAGCACACCGTCGAAGTGCCCCGGCCGATGGGCTCCCTCCCAGCGAAGACTCAAGATCGATTCAGTGACCCGATATCCGTATTTATCGGCGTAAAGCTCGGCCGCGGCGGGTGCGATCACGTAGTCCGCGAGACCTTCCGCAAGCTCGAGGTCGGCTGCCAGCGTGCGGGGATATCGGTCGAGATCGGTGGGATCGTCGAATTGCGTCGGATTGACGAAGATACTGAGGACCACGCAATCGTTCTCCGCGCGCGCCCGCGCCAGCAGGGCGCGGTGTCCCGCATGCAGCGCGCCCATCGTCGGCACGAAGCCAACCGAAGGATTCCCGAACTCAGAAGCAGCGCGGGCGGCCTGCCAGGCGGAGAGTTGGGTGAAGACGTGCATCAATGAAAAATCTCCGCGCCCGCCGGGAACCGCGCGCTGCGAACATCGCGGGTAAACGCGTTGACAGCCCGCGTGACGACTTCGGCTCCGTCGAGGTAACGGCGCGCGAACCGAGGACGAAACACCGGATCGAGTCCGAGGAGATCGGACAAGACCAGGACCTGACCCGACGTGTAGGGCCCGGCGCCGATGCCGATGGTCGGAATCGTGAGCAGGCGGGTGATCCTCCGGGCGAGCGGTGAAGGGACGCACTCCAGCACCACGGCAAACGCCCCGAGCTGTTGAAGTCGTTTGCCTTCGGTCTTGAGCCGGTCGGCCTCGCGGCGTTCACGTCCCTGCACCCGGTATCCGTGAAGATGTACCGACTGCGGGGTGACTCCGAGATGACCCATGACCGGAACGCCGCTCTCGACGAGATGGGCAATGACCTCCTCATGGCCCTTCACGCCCTCGATCTTCACCGCGGACGCCCCAGCCTGCATAAGAACACCGGTGGCCGCGACGGCGGCCTCGCGGCCGCGCCGCACGCTCAGGAAAGGGAGATCGGCGATCACGAGGGCGTCCGGCGCGGCGCGGCGTACCGCGGACACGTGCAGGGCCATCATCGCGATGGAAGCGTGGACGGTGGACGGAAAGCCGTGGGCCACCATGGCCGCACTATCCCCGACCAAAATGGCATCGATGTCGGTCGTAGCCAGGAGACGCGCCATTAGGGCGTCATAGGCCGCAAGCATCACAATCGGTTTGCCTGCCCGCCGGGCGGTTGCGAAATCAGCGATGGTTTTCACGCCAGCGAGATGTTCCCCAGTGACGGAAAACCAGCGGGCAGGCGGGAGTGGACTTGGGTGCCTGTCGCGGTGCGATCAAGCCAAGATGTCCGGTCAGCATGGAATGGAACGATTAATATCCGGTCGCGAGCGAGTTCGCGCTGGATGGCTGTAGTTGGTCGGGTTGATTGATGCGCGCAATGCGAAATTCACCGCTTGAGGGGGGCCGTTTGGGCTGCGTGTTCCGGCGACACTGCCCCCGTCTGGGTAGATTGGCCTGATTCAACCCTTCAGCTGAAATCCGGCTGACTGGAGCAACTCTCCGAGACGGCGTGACCGCGATGTTCTTCCTGACCCGCTGGCCGCGAATAGGCCGGAAATTGGCAGAGTGCGGTTAACCGCATGCAACGATCGCTTGCTGGGTGAACTGCAACCCGCACCGTGGTGCGATGCATATTTATCTGATCCGGCACGCCCACGCCGAAGACAGGATCGACGACGCGTTGCGGCCACTCAGCAAGAAAGGCCTCCGGCAAATTCGTAGTATGGGGCGATTCCTCCGCGAAAGCGGGGCAATTGAGGCGAAGGTTATTTGGCACAGTCCACTGATCCGTGCCGCCGAAACGGCCGCGTGTCTGGTCAAACGGCTGAAGTTGCCGGCGAAAGTCATTCAGATGAGTGGACTCCGGCCGCAGGACGATCCGCAGCTCGTAGCCTGCAAACTTGGCGACCTGCATTCTCCCGTGGCGGTGGTCGGCCATGATCCGCACTTGAGTGCCTTGGCGTCATTGCTGGTGTGCGGTCATGCCGAGCCGCCGCGTTTTGCGCTCAAGAAGTGCAGTGTGATCCGGTTGGACCGTTCGAGTCTTGGTTGGTCCGTGCGCTGGCACATATCGCCGGAACTCCTCTAATCCGAGAGAGCGTATGGCCTAGCCGCGCGGCGCGCCAAACACCTGGGCCACGGCACCAGCCAAGGCTCTCGCGCGATCCAGCCCCCTTTGAGCGTAGGGATGATCCGGTCGAGTTTTGATACTTGATCGGGCCCAGTATGGGACAGCTTCATCCAGCCAAGTACGGCCGGAATATTTGCCACGGATTTGTCAGTAGAGCCGTTTCTCGCTTCACTTTTCCGACGATCGCTGCATCCTGTTGCCTGTTACAAGCAACTAACTCACAACACAAAGCACACGAGACGAAGGCTTTTTGTTGTTTGCTCGGAATAGGTTCGAATCCCCGTGGGGACGCCAGCATAGAAAAGCCCGCTGCTCGAATGAGTTGCGGGCTTTCTTTTTTCCCAACGCCCAATGGGCGACCATTTTGCGCACACTTTTGCGCCACGGTGGGGCAAGGTCCACAGATGTCCAAAGCGTGATGACGGTTGCCCGACATCTGTGACGCACTCCAGCCCCGCCAGCCCCACAAGTGTCTGCTACTGCCGCAGCAGGGCTTACACTGCCAACGCTTGCCGCCAATTCACTCCGCAGACAGTCCAGCGCCGGTCTGCACGCCACCCTGACCCCATTCTGGGCCTGCCGGGCGGACGGGTTCTGGCTTGGGAGGGCGCCTCTTGGCGTAGGCCTGCTTGCGGTTTGAATCATCCGTCAGGCGCGCTTGACTGCCACGCATGAAAACCAACCTCCGCGCCTTTCAGCGCGGCTTTTCCCGCATGCGCCGGCTTGCCGCCGGCGCGGTGATCGTCGTGGAGTCCGGCGGGTAGGGTTTTCAATTTCACCCCTCTCGCCCCATGACGTTCCTGCTCGATACCCCCGCGGTGCGGTCGATCGCGAACCCTCCTCCCTCGAAACACCCGGCGCTTCTTTGGTTCGTCCTGAGCCTCGCTCTGACGGCCTTCGCTGATGACTCGGCGCGACTGGGCGCGTTGTTTGCTCCTGTCGCCGGGCGCGGCGGCGTGGTCGTGATTCCACCGGGCGACTACGAACTGGATGGCGCGACTCCATTGCCGATTGCTTCGCACACGACGGTGTCGGCCTACGGTGCGCGGTTTCACGTGCAGCGGACTCTCGGCGACAAGGCGCGGGTGGTTTTGTTTGCTGGCGAAAATGTCTCCGACTTCCGCTGGCTTGGCGGACACTTTGCCGGACACGTCTTCGATCCCGCCAAGGCGAACAACACGTGGGAACCCAATGCGAACACCCGGGCGATCGTCATCACCACGGCGCCCGGCGGCCGCACCGAGAACCTGACCTTCCGTGACATCACCTCCGACGGCTTGGCCGGCGCAGTCATCACCGTGCTCGGCGCGGAGAAGAAGGGTAATGAGCGCGAGGTGGAAACTCCTGCGCGCAACGTGACGGTCGAGAACTGCACCCTGGAGCGCAGCGGGAAGTTCATGTGGGACTACGGCTATCTGTGGCAGATCACGGTTTGGCCCGAGGACTATAACGCCTCCGAGCGAGCGTTGGCCGCGAAGTATTTCCGCCACGATCTCGTGCGTGGTCCGGTGCGGATGAAGGCGGGCGACGACCGCGTGTACTTCGACAACCGAAAGCCGCAGCCCATCTCGCTCCGGCGCGAAGGCCTCGACGCGGCCCGCGGCCACGACACGATCTGTTTTTTCGGCGATGCACTGCCGTCTAACCTCGTGCGGGGGAAGCAATACTTCGTCACCGATAGCGCGCCGGAGTACATCCGCATCGCGGACCAGATTGGTGGCGCGGCCTTGCGGTTCGCCGGCGACGCCGGGCCGCAGGCGCGGCTCATCAGCAATCTGTTTCAGGCGCATCTCGCGCTCTACGCTCCGGCGGGCAGCGGGCCGGGCAAAGGCGCGCTCGACCTCGTGGCTTGTGAAAACGTGATCGTGCGCGGCTGCCGTTTGAGCGCGCTCGGCGATACCATGCACATCCAGAAGAGCCGTGGCGTCGTCTTTGCCAACAATCACATCACGGGCTCGCGCATGGGCGCCTTCTTTCTCGCGGAGTATTGCCGGAACGCCACCATCACGGGCAACACGGTGGACGGCACCAACGGTTCGCGCGTTATCAGCGTCGAAAAGTCGTGCGAGGACGTGACCATCGTCGGCAACACGTTCCGCAACGGCGGCCGCGGCTCGTGGATCAACCAACCGCGCAACTTCGTGCTGGCCGAAAATATTTTCGTGAACAACACCACCAAGTGCGAACCTGACCCGCGCCGCGGTCG
Organism: uncultured Opitutia bacterium; assembly: GCA_903820035.1. Classification (GTDB taxonomy): domain Bacteria; phylum Verrucomicrobiota; class Verrucomicrobiia; order Opitutales; family Opitutaceae; genus ER46. The sequence continues at coordinate 34,745 of CAIJFT010000216.1, read as the reverse complement.
CCGTAGTTTCGTCACCGGCGAATACGAAACCTACGCCGAGCTGTACTTCACCACCTACGAAGCGGGCGGACGCTACGGCAACGTCACCGTGCGCGGCAACGTCTTCACCAGCGGCCCCAACGCCGCGCACGCCATCACCTTCGCCCCCGGCGGCGACACCGTTCTTGTCACCGACAATATCTTTTCCGGTCCCGTGCGTGACATCGCGCCGACGACCGGTTGCGACAACGTGACCATCCGGAACAACGTGGGATGGCCGAACCCGCCCTGAGACTCCGCCGTGCCGTGTGGCCTTGCGGCTTCTCGCCGGCTGCGGAAAAGGGGGCAGGTCCGCTGGTGCTACGTTAAGGCCGACTCTCCGGTCCCAATCCGGTGTCCACCCAGGGGCCAGGCATTCCGTGGTGCGGGGGGAAATTTCCCAAGGGCCTTTCGGGCCCTTGGGAAGATTTCCCGGTGGGTGGGCCTACACCGTCTCCGGCACGACGTACGGCGCGCGGTAGGTGCGGCGCAGATGGGCGTCGGCGGCGTCGTCGTTCACGAATTTCTCCTTCGCGCCGTCGAAGGTCAGGGAGCGCCCGACCCGGTAAGAGATGTTCGCCAGATGGCAGAGGGTCGTGGAGAGATGGCCCTCGTGGATTTCGCAGTGCAGGCTGTCGCGTTTGCCGGCGCGCAGGGCGTCGGTGAAATTGGCCCAGTGGTTGCCCTCATTGGGGCCGTCCTTCGAGCCGGCGAACGGTTCCTTGCCGCGTCCGCGGAACGCCTTCCAGGTGCTGCCGCCGAGTTCGAGCCAGCCGTCGCTACCGTAGAACAGATTGCCGACCTCCTGGCCCTTGCTGCCCTCGTGGTTGGTGTAGAGGCCGCGCGTCTCCATCTCGATCATGGTGTCGTCGGCGTAGCGGTACGCCGCGGTCTGGGTGTTGGGCGTTTCCTGCGAGCTCTGGTCGTGGCCGTAGGTGTCGACGTCGCCGTAGACGCGCTTGCCGGGCGTCTTCAGGCCGCCCTCTTTGCGCAACCCATACAGGCCGCCCATCGACATCACGGCGACCGGATGCTCGTTCTTCTTCATGCCCCAGCGGGCGAGGTCCAGTTGGTGCGGACCGGTGTTGCCGGTGTCGCCGTTGCCGGTGTCCCAGTACCAGTGCCAGTTGTAGTGGCCGCGCTTCTCGTTGTACGGGCGCAGCGGGGCGGGCCCGAGCCATTGGTCGTAATGGAGTCCGGCCGGCGGCGCGCTGTCCGGCGACAGGCCGTAGGAGTCGCGCGCCTTGAAGCAGAGGGCGCGGGCGAGGTAGAGCTCGCCGATGCCGCCGCCGTGGAGAAACGCCATCGCTTCGCGGACGTTCTGGATCGAGCGGTTCATCAGGCCGACCTGCATGATGCGTTCGTACTTCCGGGCGGCCTCGATCATCTTGCGGCCCTCCCAGATGTTGTGGGAAACCGGCTTCTCGACGTACACGTGCTTGCCCGCCTGGCAGGCCCACACGGTGGCGAGCGCGTGCCAGTGGTTCGGCACCACGATCGAGACGGCGTCGATGTCCTTATCGGCGAAAACCGCGCGCAGGTCCCACTCGGTCTTGGGCTTCACGCCCGTTTTCTTCTCCACCAGATTCACGGCCGGGGCGAAGAGCCGCTCGTCGACGTCGCAGACCGTGCGCACCTGCACGTTGCGGCTCTGCTGCAGGCCGCACCAGTTGTTGAGGTGGACCGTGCCCTGATTGCGGATACCGATCACCGCGACGTTGATCCGCTCGTTGGCGCCGCGCACCGCGGCATACGACTTGGCGCTGAAGCCCATGGCGCCGAGGGTGAGGCCGGCCGTGCCGACCGCGCCTTGTTTGATGAAATCTCTCCGGTTGGGGTTGGACGTGTTCATAATGAGTGCCGGGGGGGGCGTGGCCAAGGCCCGCGGGGTGCGGGCGCAGCCGAACGCGGCGAGCCAATCGCCGGCGCGGCGCGGCGTCAACGGGCCGTTTCCCCGCCCGCGGAAAGTAGCCCGGCGCGCGAGCGGCGGGAGCCCGGCTTCACGGCTGAGAGTCCGGCGAAGCCGCAACCAAGCCCACGGCAGCAAACCATCGGCCGCAAAAAGGCGCCAACGATTCATCCGGCCGGCGAAAGACCCCCGTGCGCCCCTCGGCGCCTTGAGACCTGCGACCGCCCTCCGATCGCGGGTTTTTTTGCGGCAAGAATTTGAGGTCCTGAACCTGGTTGCGGCGCGACGCGCGCCGGCTTCCGATGGCACCACCATGCCGCGCCTGCCCTTCCCCGAGCTCGTCCGTGAACTGCACCGCATTCTGCTCAAGCACGGCCTGCCGGAGCCGCGCGCCGCACTGGTCGCGCGTCTGTTCGCCGAGAACCAGCGCGACGGCGTCGTCTCGCACGGGCTGAACCGTTTTCCCGGTTTCATCGCGCTGCTGCAAAGCGGGCGGATCGATCCCGGGGCGGAGCCGGAGCGCGTCGGCGGGCTTGGCGCGCTCGAGCAGTGGGACGGCCGGATGGGCGTCGGCCTTTGGAACGCGCACGTCGCGATGGACCGGGCGGTCGCACTGGCGCAGACCCACGGCCTCGGCTGCGTCGGGTTGCGCAACACGAACCACTGGATGCGCGCCGGCGCCTACGGCCTGCAGGCGGCGGAAGCCGGCTGTATCGGAATCTGCTGGACGAATACGATCCCGCTCATGCCGCCGTGGGGCTCGGCCGAGGTGGGGGTGGGCAACAACCCGCTCGTCATCGCCGTGCCGCGCCGCGACGGACCGCTCTTGCTCGACATGGCGATGAGCCAGTTTGCGAACGGCAAACTGGAGGTCTTGAAGCGGCAGGGCCGGGAGTTGCCGCTGGCCGGCGGCTTCGACCGCACGGGCAATCTCTCGCGCGACCCGGGCGAGATTCTCGCGTCGCGCCGGCCCTTGCCGATCGGTTACTGGAAAGGATCGGCGCTGGCGGTGGTGCTCGATGCCGCGGCGGCGCTCGTGTCCGGCGGCCAGGCCTCGCACCAGATCGCAGCGCAGGGCACCGAGTACGCGGTGTCGCAGGTGTTCATGGCCCTCAATGTCACCGCGCTCGCCGGCGCCGACGGGGTGGAGGCCACGGTGGACGCGATCATCGACCACCTGCACACGGTGACGCCGCTGGTCGCGGGCGAGGCGGTGCGCTATCCCGGCGAGGGCATGTTGCGCACCCGCCGGGAAAGCCTGGAGCTGGGCGTGCCGCTCGAAGAGCGGCAATGGGCGGACCTGCGCGCGATGTGAGGGCGCGTGGGGTTTTTCGCAGGGAGGCTATTCTGAATCCGCTGGAGCCCGGGCCCGCCGGCCTTACGAGTGGGGCATGACCACTTTCACCGCGCCGCTGGAATCGCAACCGCACCTGGGCCGGATCGCGCTCGTGACCGGCGCCAGTCGCGGCATCGGCCGGGCGATCGCGGTCCAGCTCGCGCGGCAGGGCGCGGATCTCCTGCTCACGGCGCGCGATGAAACGCTCCTGACCGCGGTCGCGGCCGAGATCCGCGCTCTCGGGCGCCGCGCCGCCGTGTGTGCGGACGATTTGCGCGAGCCCGCCGCGGCGGGTCGGATCGTGGCCGCCGCCCTTGCGGCGTTCGGGGCGATCGACGTCGTCGTCAACAACGCCGGGGCGACCAAGCGCGGGGATTTTTTGCAGCTGACCGACGAGGATTGGCTCGATGGCTATGCGCTGAAGTTGCACGGCGCGGTGCGGTTGACGCGGGCGGCCTGGCCGCACCTCAAGGCGCGGCGCGGCGCGGTGGTGAATATTTCCGGGGTGGGCGGGCGGACCCCCGGACCGGAATTCACGATCGGCGGCTCGGTCAACGGCGCGTTGCTCACGTTCACGAAGGCTCTGGCGGACGTTGGCGTACGCGACGGCGTGCAGGTCAATGCCATCAACCCCGGCTATGTGCGCAGCGACCGGTTCAACGCCCGCATCCGGCAACGCATCGCGACAACCGGAGAAACCGTTGAGCAGGCGGAGGCGCGCCTCGTCGCCGAAGCCGAAAGCACGCGGTTGGGCGAGCCGGCGGATATCGCGCACCTCGTGTCTTTTCTGGTTTCGCCGGCCGCGCGGTACCTGCACGGCGCGCTGATCGACGCGGACGGCGGGCAGACGAAGACCGTTTGACCCGGGGCGGGAGCAATTGATTTGGCGCGGACCGGAGTTTCCCCGTAGCTGGCGGCGTGAAACGCCTGACCCCGTTCGTTTGCACCGCGCTCTGCCTGACCGTCGCCCTCTCGGCCGCCGACCCACACGCGGCCTGGCGCGACTACGGCGGTGCGGCGGACTCCGCCCAGTATTCGTCCCTGACGCAGGTCACGCGCGAAAACGTCGCCCGGCTGCAGGTCGCCTGGACCTATCCCATCGGCGAGAACAAGCGGGCGTTGTTCAATCCGCTGGTGGTCGACGACCTCATGTACGTCATCGGCCGCGGCAATGCCATCCTTGCGCTCGCGGCCGCGACGGGCCGCGAAGTCTGGGCGTATCAGCCGCCGGCGGACACGGTGCTCATCACCAGTCGCGGCATCAATTACTGGGAATCGGCCGACCGCACCCACCGCCACCTGCTGTTTGCCAGCAACCATGCGTTGCGCGCGATTGATGCCCGCACCGGCAAGCCCATCACCGACTTCGGCACGGGCGGGAGTGTTGATTTGCGGCAGGGACTCGACCGGGATCCGCGGACGATCGCGCTCGTGCAGTCGACGACGCCGGGGCGCGTTTTCGGCGACCTGCTGATTCTCGGTTCGGCGACCAACCAGGGCTACGGCTCGGCGCCGGGCGACATCCGGGCGTTTCACGCCCGCACGGGCGAGTTGGTCTGGACGTTTCGCACCATTCCGCGGACCGGCGAGCCCGGGGCGGAGACCTGGCCGCGGGACGCGCGGCAAACGGTCGGCGGCGCCAACGTCTGGTCGGAGTTTACGGTCGATGAGGCGCGCGGCATCGTGTTCGCCCCGACCGCGAGCGCGAAGTACAACTTCTACGGGGCGGACCGCGTCGGCGCGAATCTCTATGCCGACTGCCTGCTCGCGCTCGACGCCCGCACGGGCCGCCGGCTTTGGCACTACCAGATGGTGCACCATGATATTTGGGACTACGACCCGCCGACGGCGCCGAAACTCCTGACGATCCGGCGCGAGGGCAAAACCATCGACGTCGTGGCGCAGGTGACGAAGCAGGGTTTCGTGTGGGTATTCGAGCGCGAGACGGGCCGGCCGATCTGGCCGATCGAGGAACGCCCGGTGCCGGCGTCGGACATGCCGCACGAGCGCATCTCGCCGACGCAGCCGTTTCCCACGAACCCGCCGCCGTTCGCGCGGCAGTCGTTTACGCCCGACGATCTCAGTCCGTACCTGAGCGACGCCGACCGCACGCGTTTCCGCGAGGCGATGCTGGCGGCGCGCAATGAGGGGTTGTTCACGCCGCCGGCGCGGGGTGGCACGATCCAGATGCCCGGCAACAACGGCGGGGCCAACTGGGGCGGTGCGGCCGTCGATGCGGCCCGCGGCACGCTCGTGGTGGTTTCCAAGGACCTGCCGTGCCTGCTCAAGCTCGACGAAAAAACACCCGTCGAGTCCGATGCCGCCGCGCGCTACGAGAGTGCGTTCGGTTTCATGATCGCGTCCGACGGTCTCGCCGCGATCAAGCCGCCGTGGACCTCGCTCACGGTGTACGACCTCAATGCCGGCACGATCAAGTGGCGGATTCCGCTCGGCGACGTGCCGCACCTCGCGGCCAAAGGCATCAAGGGCACCGGCACGCACTACCCGAAGGTCGGGCCGGTGCTCACGGCGACCGGACTCATCTTCACCGGCACCCGCGACAAAAAAGTCCGGGCGTTCGACGTCGAGAACGGCCGGCTCCTCTGGGAGCACGAACTCGACGCCGCGCTCGAGGGCATTCCCGCGGTCTACGAGAGCGGAGGCCGGCAATACATCGTCTTCTGTGCCTCGGCCCAAGCCGGGCTCACTCCGGCGACGCAGGAGGTCATCCGCGGGGCCTACGTGGCGTTCGCGTTGCCGTAATCTTTTCGAACGCAGTCTCCACTTTCGCCGTCCCGTCCACCGCCAGCCTTCACCTCCGTACCCCATGCTCTCTTCCCGAAATTCCGTCTTTTACCGACTCACGTTGCTTGGCGTGGGGCTCCTCTCGATGGCGCGCCCGCTCGCGGCCGGCGATGCCCCGCGGGTGTTTCGCGCCGGCGCGGCGACGAGTAATGTCACGCCGCCGCTCGGCTCGTCGATCAACGGCGGGTTTCAGGATTTGACCGCGCTCCAAATTCACGACGAGTTGCACGCGCGTTGCCTCGCGCTCGACGACGGCAGCACGAAGCTCGTGCTCGTCACCGTCGACAACTGCCTCATCCAGCGCGCGGTGTTCGACGACGCCAAGCGCCAGGTGCAGCGGTCGACCGGACTGCCGATGGAGAATATGTTGATGTCCGCCACGCACTCGCACTCGTGCGGCACCCTGACGCCCGTGGGGCAGAGTGAGCCGGATCCGGCGTATCAGAAATTTGTGGCCAACCGGATCGCCGACGGGGTGCGGCGCGCGCTGAACAACCTGGCGCCCGCGCGAATCGGGTGGGGTCACGGCGAGGTGCCGCAGCATGTGTTCAACCGGCGCTGGTTCCTGAAGCCGGGCACGGTGCCGCGCGATCCGTTTGGCGGCACGACGGACCAGGTGAAAATGAATCCGGGCGTCGGCAATCCGAACCTCGATCGTCCGGCGGGACCGACCGATCCGCAGGTGTGGTTCGTCTCCGTGCAGTCGATCGATGGCCGGCCGCTCGCCGTGTACGCGAACTATTCGCTGCACTACGTCGGTGGGGTGGGCCCCGGCCACATTTCCGCGGACTACTTCGGGGCTTTCGCCGAGCGGCTCGGTGAAGTCCTCGGTGCTTCCCGGCAGGATCCGCCGTTCGTCGGCCTGATGGCCAACGGAACCAGCGGCGACATCAACAACGTTAATTTCCGCGGCGAGCCTGGCCGCAAACCGCCGTATGCCCAAATCCGGTTGGTGGCGAACGACGTCGCGCAGGAGGTGGCGCGCGTGAGCCGGACGCTCACTTACGCGGACTGGGTTCCGCTCGGGGTCGCGCAGCGGGATGTCAGCCTGGGCCTGCGCCTCCCAACCGCAGACGAGGTCGCGCGGGCCCGCGTGATTATGAGCGGCTCCAAGGCTTTTCCGCGAATGGTGACGAGCGAGGAGAGCTACGCCCGCGAGACGGTGCTGCTGGCGGATTTTCCGGCGCAGGTGGCGGCGCCGCTGCAGGTCTTGAAGATCGGCGGGTTGCGCATCGCGGCGATTCCCGCGGAGGTTTTTGTCGAGATCGGGCTCGAGCTGAAGCGACGCTATCCGGAGTCGTTTACGGTGTCTCTCGCCAACGGCTACCACGGGTACATGCCGACTCCGGCGCAGCACCGCCTTGGCGGCTACGAAACCTGGCGTGCGCGGTCCGCCTGCCTGGAGGTCGAAGCCTCGACGAAGGTGGTGGCCGGTTTGGGCGGGTTGTTTGATCAGCTGAAGTGAAATCTCCGCCGCGCGTTCCGCCGTCCGCCCGTGGGCGGCGGGAAGCGCGGGAGGGCAGGCAGGCCTACACGCGAAAGGGTTCGAGGCCGTGCGGGCGGTTCACCCTCACCGGCCGGCTGGGTCTGGCCTTCGCCGGTGCGGCCGGCTGCACCCCGCGGCGCGGCGGCAGATGCTCGCGGTGACCCTCCACGACGGCGAGCAATTGTCCCACGAGCCCTTCAAGCTCCGCCGCCTGGGCGTTGAGTTGCTCGGCGGCGGCGGCGGATTCCTCGGCGCCGGCGGCGTTGGACTGCGTCACCTTGTCCATTTGCGATACGGCGGTGTTTACCTGCTCGACGCCCTGAGTTTGCTCGGCGGAGGCCGTCGCGATTTCGGCGACGAGGGTGTCGACCTGGCGGGCTTTCCCGACGATTTCGGCGAAGTGGCGGGCCACGCGCGCGGAGATCGTCACGCCGTGTTCGCTCTTGCGCACCGAGTCCTCGATTTTTGCGGCAGTTTCTTGCGCGGCCTGGGCGGAGCGTTGGGCGAGGGCGCGGACTTCCTCGGCGACGACCGCGAAACCGGCGCCGGCTTCACCGGCCCGCGCGGCTTCCACCGCGGCGTTGAGGGCGAGGATGTTGGTTTGAAACGCGATCTCGTCGATGGACTTCACAATCTTGGCGATGTTCGACGCGGAATGGTGAATGGCGTCCATCGCCAGCTTCATCACCTCCATGTCGGCGGAGCCGGCGTCGGCGGCCGCGCGCGTTTGGGCGGAAAGCCCCTTGGCCTGGCCGGCTGACTCGCCGTTGCGCTTGGTCATGCTGGCGATTTCCTCCAGCGAAGCGGAGGTTTCCTCCAGTGCGGCGGCTTGTTCGCTGGCGCCTTCCGCCAGGGTTTGGCTCGAGGTGGAAACGTGGCCGGCGGCGGACGACGTCTGGTCTGCGCCGGAGGTGAGCGAGTCGACGATGGCGCGGAGCGGTCCGGTGATGGAGCGGACGATCCACCACGAGGCGGCGAGGGTGAGACCCATGATGATGGCCGTCGCGAGGGCGAGGACCACGAGTTGCTGGCGGGCGTTGAGTTCGATTTCTTTCGCGGCGCGGGCGTAGTCCAGGGCGAGCCGGTCCTCGATCTCCTTCATGACGTTGATGCGGGCGGTGGCGGTGTCGAACCAGGTGCCGGCGGCGATGCCGAAGTTGCCGGCGGCGGATTTTTCGGCGGCCGTGCGCCGCATTTGCGCCACAGCGTCCACGACGGGTCCGCGCAATTTTTCCTGCAGAAACCGCTGCTGCTCGTCTGAGGCGAAGCTCTCGAAAACCCGGAGGTAGGTATCCTGGCTGGAGCTGACTTGGTTGAAGCGCTGGAACGCCTCGCTGGTGAAGGCGTTGGCGGTGAAGACCCCGGTTAGGGTCGCGCGCTCGATCCCCGCCTGTTCCTTCGCCTGAAGAAAGTTCACGTAGCAGGAAATGCCGTTGCCGATATCCGCGTCCTTGCTGAGGTGCGACATGGCGACGACGATCTCGAGCAGGTTCGCGATGGTTTTCGAGTAGTAGCCCGTCGACTCCGGGACGGTGCGGGTCAGTGCGGTGATGCCCGAGCGGGTTTCGGGCAGTTTGGCGAGGCCGTCGAGGCCGGCCTGCAATTTGGCGGAGAAGGCGGGCCCGAAGCGGGCGCGGTCAAACGTCTGCAGCAGATGGTTAAGGGTGGTCAGAGCCGCATCCGATCCGGTGCGCTGTTTGCGCAACTCTTCGCTGAACAACGTGCCCTTGCTGCCGAGAAAACCGGCCGAGCGGCCGCGTTCGACCTGCAGCTCATGCACCACGCCGCCGATCTGTTGGAGCACGGCGGAGTTTTGGGCGAGCGTCACGTAGTCGCGGTAGGTGTGCCATTTTTCCAAGGAGCTCCGGGCCCCGAAAAACAGCAGCCCGGTCAAGGGGAGCAGCACCAGCACGAAGAGTTTCAGGGCGAGCGAGAGGCGTTTCATGGGCGGGTGTTGGGCGGCCGGTTGCGGCCCGGAGGACCGGCCCGCAGAAGCACGCCTCTGACATGAGGCGTAGTTCGGCCGACCTTCCTTATATCGGCGCTTTTCCGGTTTGCCTGACCCGAGTCGGCGCGTCCCTTGACCTACCTCAAGGTTTCCGGCTTTGCCACCGGCCGGGGTGGCTACTCGCGGGCAAGCGTCTAGGTCCCGGCGGAACCCTCCCACCAGGCGGCCCCGGCGGCTTCCGTGACCGCAATCACTTGGGCTGGGCCCGCCGCTGGAACCGCGCGCCAGCGTCCTGCGGTGAGGTGAGTCACCAGCATGCGGCCGCGCGGGCCGGCGGGGAGGGTGAAAGAGACCGGTTGGTCGGACCGCGCCTGATCCCGCCGCGACAGCACGACCCACGTTGCAGCGGGAGCTGCAAGGGCGCAGCCGACCCAGTCGCCGGCCTCAAGCCGCTGGACCGGCAGGCGGCCGGGGGCCGTGCGATCCGTGGTCTGCATGACCGTCAAAAAAAGATCTTCGGCGGCCGCCCGCCTGGGCGAGACCTCGATGCGCCAGTCGCCAGTTTCGAGCGCCGAACGGGCGCGACGGGCGGGATCGACATCGTTGGCAAAGTTTTGTCCAAACACCCAGTATTCGTGCCCCGGTCCGCCGACGGTCGCGCACACGGCGTTGTCCCCGGCCGGCAGCACCACGTCGAGTTCGAGCCGGCCGCGGGCGCCCCCGGCGGTGCGGTCCACGGTCGCGCGGGCCCCCTGCAGGCGAGGCTCTTCAAGGGTATGCAACAACCAGAACTTCCGGAAGGCGGGATCGGTGCTGACCACCCGGTCGAACACGATCAGCGCCGCCGGCACGCGCGCGTCACCGAGATTGAGGAAAACAAACGACCGCTGGACCGCCTTCACCTTGCCGCTGTACGCGGCGGTGAGATCGCCCTGCAGCAGCGTGTACGCGGGTTGCTGCGCATCGGGGCCGAAGCCGTGGGCGAGAACCCGTCCCGTGCGGTAGCCCTTCTCGGGGGCGAGCAGGTCGGCGAGTTCGCGTGGCTCGGCGCGGCCGTTGGGCAGGCGTTGGCCGCCGTCGTTGCCGTAGTCACCTTTCGGGGTGAATTTCTCCGCGGGGTCGTGGATCAGCAGCGCGTTGTGGGCGATCGTGCGCCAGTAGTAATTTTTGCCGTGCGGGCTGCCGTAGTCGCCGGACGAGCCGCCCTGGTAGAGGCCCGAGTCGATCGCGAGCGCGCCGCGCGCGTAGAGTTGGAACGCCCCGGCGTCGAGGTGCTGGTGGTTGGCGAAGTTGTACTCGTTGATCTTCATCTCCGCGACGACCGCGTCCTCGCCCCAGCCGGTGCGCGCGACCATCCAGCCGAACGGCGAACCGAAGTAGCGCGACAGCGGGAGGCCCGCGAGCGGCTGCGGCTGCAGGTCGGGATCGCGCCAGAGCAATTCAAACAGCACCTCGTTGTCGGAGAACGCCCCCTGCTGCAGCGCCTGACTGAGCAGCACCCCGTCGTGGTAGTAACTCGCGGCGAGCATCGTGCCGCCGTACTCGTTCCACGGCTGCCCGGGCGGGGCGCTGTTCGCAAAGGTGTCGCCGGCGCGCAACCGCTGCCCGTCGGGGCGCGTGGTGTAGATCCAGGAGTAGGGCACCGATTGCTGCGCGGGATGGTAGACGTTACCCGCGCCAAGCCGGTCGAAGATAAATAGCGGAAAAAGATCCCACGAGTAACGGTGCACCCCGTAGGAGTCGCCCTGGTGGTATGCGCCGCCGGGGTAGAACCAGTTGCGCGCCGGCAGGTGCTCGCGCACGAAGCGGCCGGCGGCGAGCGCGTACAGCTCGGGAAATTCGTCGTGGATCGCGATGCCCGCCGAGAGCAGGTCGCGCATGATCATCGCCTCCGAGCTGTGTCCGGTAATGGAGCCCTGACGGGTCGGCGGGTAGCCGCACTCCTGCGTCTTGGCCAGGCGCACGAGCTCCTGGATAAACGCCCGGCGGTCCGCCGGCGTGAGGAGCGGGTAAAGCCAATCGTAGACGATCGCGCCGGTCACCATCATGCGGCCCGTCACGCGGCACGCGTCGTGTTTGTCCGGCAGCTCGCACGTCTGCAGCAGCCGGAGCGTGTCCGCGATCAACGCCCGCCCGGCGGGTGCGTCGGGCTTGACCAGATACTGCAACGCCCGCCACTCGGCGGAAAATTGCGGGGACTTTCGCGCCATCCGTTCCAGCCGGGCGGCGACGGGTGCGAGGACCGGATGATTCAGGCGGGCCGGCAGCTGCGCGACGTCGGCGGCGCGCAGGTAGAGCCGCGGATGCTCCGGCGGGACGGCGGGCGGTGCGGGGGCCTCGCCGGCGCGTAGGGCGGAGGCGCAGGCAACGACGAGCAGAACGGTCGCGAACGGTGATTTCATACGCCGCACCGGGACCGGGGTCCCGGTGCGTGGCCGATGATGAGCGCGACCGGGCGCTCGAGTCGAGCGGCGCGGCGAGGTAACTGCGCCGCGGTCGGCGCTACCGGCGGCCAATTTACTTTGCCGGCGTCGTCACCCAGCGCAGCGCGTTGGCGATCGCGCGCTCAAACGGCGGCGTGTTGATCTCGTAGAACAGCGCGAGGTACACGAGGTGCGACTGCTGGTGCGGGCGCGTCCACGCCACGGGGATGAGGCCGTTCTTGGTCTGGCCTTCGAGGATGACGGTGAGGTCGGACGCAAACTCGGTGAGACGATAAAGGTCTTTTTTGGTTTCGAGGCCCTGCGTGCCTTCCCAGATCGGATGCGGATGAAAGACCAGCTTCTCGGCGTTGCCGAAATTGCCGCCGCCCGTTCCGCCGTAGTGGGCGCCGAGGACCTCGCGGTCGAAGTTCGGCCAATTTTCGAAACCGTGCGAGGTGGAGCGGAGCGCGACGAAGCCCTTGCCGGAAGCGAAGAATTTCTTGAGTACCGCAAGGTGAGCCGGGTTGAGGGTTTTCCGCCGGACGTGAAACACCGCGGTGTCGGCGTCGAGCAGGTGTTCGATCCCGGGCAAGGTCGTGCCGTCGGGGCTGAACGAAAGCACCTCGCACTTCATCCCGTGCTCGCGCTCGAGGGTGGCGGCGAGGGCGGCGAACGCCCGGTCGCTCTGGTAGGTCTCGGCGCCGGAGATGAGACACACCTTCAGCGGGGCGGCGGCGGTGACGAAAAGCGACGTCAGATAAAATCCGAGCAGCAGCAGGGCGGAGCGGGGTAAGCGGGGAACATTCATGGGCTAGGGCGGTGAACCGTCGGGCGAAAGCGTGCCGTGGTGGAATCTTGCCCGCCGCGGCGGGTCAAACGGAAACCCCGCGGACGGGGAAGGAACGGGCTTTCGCAATGAAGCACCGCGTGGTCGCAGCGGGCCAACGCGGCTACGGGCGTCGGATCGTACTCTCAACCCTCAACTCTGAGCGCTCAACTTCCCCGCCCGGCCTTCACTTCGCCACTTCGTCCACCGGCTTCACCAGATTGGCCTCGTTCGCGGCGGCGTTGGCCTTGGCGCGGCGGACCGCCTTGCCGTAATTGGTCTGCGCGCCGGCGACCGGCGCGGGCTCGGCGGGCGGTGGGGGGGTGACTGCGGGGGCCTTGACCGGCGCCTTGGCGGGCTCCGGGGCCTTCTTGGCCGCGGCCTTGGCCTCAGCCGCTTTCGCCGCTTCGGTCGGTTCCTCGAGTTTGGCCGCGGGGATCGTGCCCGTGACGTTGTTGTATTTGACGGTGAGTTCGAAGCGGTCGCGGCTCACGACCTCGACGACGGTGCCGGCCTTGAGCGTGATCAGGGTGCGCTCACCCTTCAGGATGGCGTTCTGCTTGAGGGTGACTTTCTCGGCGAGCAGCGGGGAGACGACCAGCAGGAGCAGCGGGATCAGGCGTTTCATCGGGCCGCACTATGAACAACAATCGCCGGGCGAGGAACCGCAAAGACCCGTGAAAATCGGCGCGCGGCCCCGCCTCGCCGCGCCACTCGTCCGTTGACCGCCGGCCGGCAAGCCGCCTAGCTCGCCGGCCGTGACTACTCCGCACGGCTTGTTCCCCCGGTTGCTTGCTTTGGCCTTTGTCCCGGCGCTCCTTGCGGTCGAAGCCTCCGCCCAGGAGTGGTCACGCTTCCGTGGTCCCAATGGCACCGGTATCAGCGCAACCAAGACGGTGCCGGTCCGCTGGACCGACGCCGACTACAATTGGAAGGTCGCGTTGCCGGGGGGCGGACACTCCTCGCCCGTCCTGTGGGGTAATAGGATTTTTTTGCAGGTGGCGGAGGCCCGCGACGTCGTGGTGGTCTGCCTGGATGAGAAGGACGGCCGGGTGCTCTGGAAGAAAGCCTACCCGCACGGCGAGTACGCCCTGCACAAGTTCAGTTCGTTTGCGTCGGGCACCTGTGCGCTCGACGCCGAGCGCGTGTATTTTACCCGGCAGGACGGTCGGAGTATGTTCCTCTGCGCGCTGACCCAGGGCGGCGAGCCGGTGTGGGAAAGGGCGTTGGGCGGCTTCGAATCCCAGCACGGCGGCGGCCATTCCCCGATGGTGTACGGTGAGCTGGTGATTTTGGCGAACGACCAGGACCGCGAGGGCGCGATCGTCGCGGTCGAGCGCAAGACCGGCAAACCCGTGTGGTCGATTCCGCGGCAGGGCGGCAACGCCGATTATTCCGTCCCGTGTGTGCTCGAGCAGCCGGGACGGCCGCCCGTGCTGGTCTTCAACAGCAACGAGGACGGCATCTCCGGGGTGGATCCGGTGGCGGGAAAAGTCGTCTGGTCCACGGTGCCGAAGGCGCTCACGATGCGCAGCATCAGCTCTCCGGTCGTCGCCGCCGGCCTGACCTATGCCTCGTGCGGCAGCGGCGGCGGCGGTAATTATGTGATCGCGGTGGAGCCCCCCGTCGGCGGGACCGGTCGCGCGGAGGTCAAATACAGCATCCGCAAATCCATGCCTTATGTGCCGACGCCGATCGCGTTCGGCGGCCTCGTCTTTCTTTGGAGCGACGGCGGGATCGTGACGTGCATCGACCCGGTCAGCGGCACGCAAAAGTGGCAGGAGCGCGCCGGCGGCAACACGTTCAGCTCGCCGGTCTGCGTCGACGGCAAGCTCTACGGCATCGCCGACACCGGTAAGGTGACGGTGATCGCCGCCGCGGATACCTACCAGGTCCTCGCCACGAACGAGCTCGGTGAGCTCGCGCGGGCGACGCCCGCGGTCGCCAACGGCAAGATCTATTTCCGCACGGTCGGGCAGCTCTTCAGCCTCGGCGGCAAGCCGTGATCCACGCCGCGGTTTCGCCCCGTGGCGAAGCGCAGCGACGCTACTTTTGCAACGGGTGCAGTTCGATCTTCCGCACGAACAGCTCCGCGCCCTCGGATTGAATCAGCAACCGGCCTTCGCTGAGTGAGGCGTCCGTCGCGGCGTTGACCGGTACGCCGTTGAGAAAATAGGCGAGGCTCCGGCCGGCGCAGACGACTTCAAGGTGGTTCCATTGGCCGACGGGTTTCTCGGCGTCATGGGCGCCGCGGAAACCGGTTACGTCCTTCCAGGCGGGATCTTTGTAGCCGGCGTCGGTGCGGTTGCGGCCCTTCCCGAACTGTCCGGGTTCCCCCTGGGGATGCCAGCGGCGGGTGCTGGGGGTGACGGTCGACTGGAGCGTGGGGAAAAGCATTTCGGGGCGGCCGCGTTCGTAGCCGCCGACGATGATGAGGTCGCCGGTGCCGCCCTCGATCAGCTGGCACTCGATCGAGCGTTGCCACGGGGCGCGGAAGTCCGGGGTGTTGTTGCCCGGCTCGCCCTGGCAGTGGAACAGCACCCCTGAATCACGCGCGGCGTTTTTTCGTGGTTCCCAGGTGAGGAGTCCCCAGCGGAACTCCATCACGAACCGATAATTCGTGTAGCGCTCGCGGGTCAGGATGCCGCCGTAATGTTGGCCGCTGAAACGGATCGCCGGGGCACCGTCGATGCCGGTGACGACAGAGAAGACCCGGTCCGGATCAGTGGTACCGGAGCTGGCGAGCCAGGTGGTGAACGCGGCGAGGTCCTGGCCGTTGAAGAGCGAGAGGGGGGCGCGCGGTGTGATGGCCGCGGTTTCGCCGCGGCCCGCCGGGGTGAGGGCGAGCAGCACGAAAGCAAGCGCGAGGGCGATCGCCCCGCGGGGGTGGGTCGCCGGCGCGACCGGGGTGCGGGAAGTCATAGTGCGGGTAGAATGCGGCATTGGGTAAGAAAGTTGGCGGTGATCTTTTGCACGCGGGCGTCGACGCCGTGCGGGCGGCCGAGGTGTGAGTAGGGCGGAACCAGCCCGGGCGGTTGGGCCAAGCCCATCGACCAGAAGATCGTTGCGGCGTTGAAGACCCAGTTGCCTTTGGGCCCGGGATAAACGGTCGCGGCAAATGACGACGCTTCGCCGCCCGCTTTCAGCGTTGGTCCGGCGGCGATGACCGCGAGGCCCGGGACCTTGCCCGGCTCACCATGGTGTTCCCAGCCGACCAGGCCCGGAATCAGATCGCCGTTCTTCATGCCGGTGCCGGCGAAGATCCAATGGTCGGCTTGCGTCACGATCCAATTTCCCGAGCCGTTCGCCGGCGACATCGTGCGGGCGCCGACGAGCAATGATTCGTCGGGGCCGTGTTCCTCCCACTTTTCGGTGACGTGGGCGCTGGTGGTGCCACCAAACATACCCCGCCGGTAGAGCAGGCGGTGCGGGCGGCCCGCGGAGTTTTTCAGGTTGAGCGGGACGACCCCCGACACGCTGTTGCCGCAGAGAAACGCGACGCTGAGGCCGCGCTGGATCGCGGCGCGGACGTTTTCATACATTTCGAGACTCCAGTACTCATCGTGGGCGACGGACAGAAAACCCTTCGCGCGGGCGAGGCCCGGGCCGTCGGCATGCGTGTCGATGTTGGAGATGTAGCTGACGTCGTAGCCGTGCTGCTCGAGCCAAAAGCAGAGGGGATATTCCCAGAGGAGGAATTCGCCCGAGCCCTGCGAGAGCGGCTGGCTCACGACCTGTGGATAAAAACCATAGGGTCGGTCGTAGCTGATCCAGGTGGTCGCGTTCCACGGGCGCTTCGGCTCGTCGGTGTCGTAGAGCGAGTGGGCCTCGGGCCACTTGTTGTAGGCCTGCCAGGTGGTGTCGCTCGTTTGGAAAAGCAGGTCGGCCGGCCGGTCGTCGCGCACCACCCAGATGATGTAACTTTGGTAGCGGTGACCGCGGCAGGAGAGCTTGCCGAGATAGACGCCGCTGACCCAGTCGCGGGGGATCGTGATTTCCGTGGTGCGGTCCCACTGGCATTCGCGGAGCCGGTGTTCGCCGACCGGCGGGGTCGGCTGCGGCGCGACGGCAAAGGGTCCCAGCGTCGTGACGTGCCGGCCGCCTTTACCGCCGTAGTAACCGATCCGATACACGTCGATCGTGACGTCGGTGCCGGGGTTCGCGCTCAGGAAGACCCCGAGCTTTTCCCCCGCCCGCACGCTCGTGTGCGAGCAGTAGCCCTCGATCATCTCCGAGCGGTAATTCTGGGTGCGGACGAAGGTGAGCTGCCAATCGGTTGTGCCCGGTCGCCGGTTTTCGTCGACGATGACGGAGCTGGGGCGTCCGCCCGCGGTGGCGGCGCGCGCCGCGAGGGGGGCGAGGGCCGCGGCAAGTCCGGTCTTGAGCAGGGAGCGGCGGGAGAAAGCGGGTAGCTTGGTCATGGGAGGGGTGGAGTCCGTCGAAACGGCGGGCGAAAGCGTCCCGTCAGTTGATTAGGCCGGCCGGCGTCGGCCGAGCCCCGGTTCGCGTGGCAGGGCAGCTTCGGGATTAGCGGAGCGACCCGAGCCAGGCGACGAGGTCGAGGAGTTGTTGTTCTGAGAAGGTCTGTTCAAGGCCGGCCGGCATCAGGCTCGCGGGCGACTGGCTGGTGGCGACGATTTGGGCGTGGGGGATGTGTTTCTCCTCGCCGGCCGGATCGACCAGGACGAGCTCCGTGGCCGAGTCGCCGCGGATCATGCCGAGCAGGCGTTCGCCGCCGGTGGTTTCGATGACGTGCGTCTCGTAGTCGCGGGCGATGGTGGCATTCGGCAACAGGATCGACTCCAGCAGATCCCGCGGGCTGCGGATTTGGCCGATGTGGCTCAGGTCGGGCCCGAGGGCGCGGCCGAGGTCCCCGGCCTTGTGGCAGGCGACGCATGCGCTCGTGGCGTAGACCTGCCGGCCGGCGGCGGCCCGGCCTCCGGCGGCGGCGAGGGTGAGGGTTTCGAGCCGACGTTTCTTGGCGTCGTTCGCCTCGGCCGCGGCCCGCGTGGCGGGCATCAACACCTGCTCATACAACTCGGCCGGGTAGCCGCTGAAGGCGCTGCGGACCGCGCTCTCCTCGATCGCGCCGAACACCGGCGAGCGGGCGAGGCTTTCCGCCCAGATCCGGCCGAGGGCAGGATCGGATTTGCGCCGCGCGAGCTTGAGCAACTCGGCCAGTTCGACCGGACCGGTTGTCGCCAGCACCGGCGCGAGGGCGCGGAACTGGTCGTCCGTCAGATTGGAAACCGAGAGCAGGCGGGCGGCGTCCACGCGGGCGGCGGGTGACGCTTCGCTGCGCGAGATATCCAGCAGCAGGGCAAACGCCTCCGCGCCGGGCGGCTTGCCCGGTTGCAGTGCGGCGGCGAGGGCTTTCAACCGGATTGGGGCGGGTTGCTTGGCGTTGGCCACGAGTGCGAGCAGGGCCGGATCGAAGTCCCGGCTCTGCAGCCGGGCGATGGCTTCCAGCAGCAGGGGCAACTCGGCGCCGGTAGCGACGGTCAGGCTGCGGCCGAGCGCGGCGAGCCAGGCGGGGTCCGCCTGGCCGGCGGGTTGGCGGGCGAGGAGGCGCCAGGCGGTGAGGCGGACGACCGACTCGGGGTGGGCGAGCATCCGGCCGAGGAGGGCGCGCGCGGCGGGTTGGGTGAAGTTGGCGCCGACGACTTCGGTGAGCATCGCGAGGGTGCTCGGGGCGACTTGAGGGGCGGACAGGCGGGCGTTGAACTCCTCGCCGGCCAACGCGAGGGCGCGCGGATGGCGCGCCACGGTGGCGGCGGCGGCGGCGGCGAGCGTCGCGTCCTTCGCCTCGACGTGGCGGCGGGCAATTTCAAGCAGGGCGTCCTGCGCCGTGACGTCGGCCAACGTTTGCTCCAGCACGCGCAGCAGCCGGCGGATGGCCGCCGGGTTGGCGGACGTGCGCAGTGTTTCCAGGTCGAAGCAACGCGTGGTCAGCGCGGCGAACAGCGCGGCGTGTTCCAAGGCGGGATCGAGCGGGGCGCTGAACAGGGCCAGGAGGGCGGCGCGTTCGGGCGGGGTGATGCGCTTGTCCGCGGCGATGGCCTCAAGGGCGCGGCGGGTGGCGTGCGGATTGGCCGAGGCGCGGAGGATCTCCGCGGTGGCGGCGGGGTCGCGGCGTGGCACCACTTGGAGGGCGGTGGCTTTTTTTCGCACCATCCAGCGGTCGTCCGTGGCGAGTTGCGCGAGCTGGGCGGGGGTTTGCCGGTCCCACGCGATGGTCCGACCATACGGATCGGCCGGCCGGGGCGCGTCTTTTTTGCGGACGCGGTAGATCGCACCGCGCAGGTCGGGCCGCTCGACGAGGCTCGCGGGGCAGCCGATGCGGAACCAGCCGCCGGTATCGAGGACGAGCAACGAGCCGTCGGCGTCCTCGAGGACGTCGGTGAGGTGCGCGTTGGGATCGTGGATCTTGAGGAATTCGTGGTTCGTCGCCGTGAACGTGGCCCCGCTGGGCGTGAGCTTGGTGCGGACGACCTTCTGGGTGTTGAAGTAGGTGACAAACGCATCGCCGCGCCACGCCGGGTTGAATTGCCCGGAGCGGTAAAGGGTGAAGCCCGACACCGCGACGTGGCCGTAGTTGTAGACCACGGGCATGCGGTCGAGGGTGCGCGGGAGCGCCGAAATCACGGCGAGCAAATCCGGCCGCTCGTAGGCGCCGCCGTATTGCCAGTGCATGAACGTGTCGCCGCGGGGTTGGTTGTAATAGAGGTTAACCACGCCGACGAGATCGCCGTCCGCGGTGAAATCGACTTCGACGGGATTATCCATGCACCCGAGCGCGTGCCACTGCACGTCTCCGCCGTCGGGCTTGCAGGACCAGATACCGGAGGCTTTGCCCTCGTGGACGAGGGTGCCGTCCTTTTGCACGACCTTGTGCCCCTTGCGGCCGTGGCACCAGTAGAGCCGGCCGTTGGTCGGATGCAGGAACGGCCCGTGTACGTCGGCCGCATTGCCGTCGTACTCGAAGCCGCCGACGATCATCTCGCGTTGGTCGGCAACGCCGTCGCCGTCGGTGTCGGTGAGTTTCCAAATGCCGGGAGGCGAAGCGACGTACAGGGAGCCGGCGTACCACGCGGCGCCCTGCGGAAACGTCATCTTGTCGGCGAACACGGTGACCTTGTCGAAAACCTGGTCGCCGTCGGTGTCCTCGAGCATGAGCACCCGGTGCGGCAGTTCCTTCTCCAATTGCGGCGGGCGCCAGTTCACGCCGGCGGAGTCGCCGATGAAGAGCCGGCCGCGGTCGTCGAGGCAGCCCATGGTGGGATGCTTCAGCAGGGGGGGCGCGGCGGCGACGATGAGTTCGTAGCCCTCCGGCAAGTCGGCCTTCGGGGCAGGCGCGAACGGGGCGGCGCCGT
This sequence comes from uncultured Opitutia bacterium, assembly GCA_903820035.1. Taxonomy (GTDB): domain Bacteria; phylum Verrucomicrobiota; class Verrucomicrobiia; order Opitutales; family Opitutaceae; genus ER46. The sequence continues at coordinate 14,621 of CAIJFT010000216.1, read as the reverse complement.
GGAGGGCAGCGGTGAGGCCGAGCAGCAGCGTGAGACGTGGAGCAGGCATGAGGGAGCGGGGCTTCGGAGCGGATCGGAGTTTGGAGCGCGCCGCGCTCATGGGTTCGGAGCGTCCTTTCGCTCCATCGTGCGCAGGTTCCACTCCGCCGGATTAAACGGCTGCCGGGTGGGGGTGGCCGTCGGATATCCGCCGACCTCCTGTTCGCCATCGATGATACGGCCGGTGCCGGCGCGGACGTCCTGCACGATGCGCTGGTCGACGCGGTCGCGGTCCCACGCGCGGGCGCCGGCGTTTTTCAAGACGGCCTCCTGCACCTCGGTGGCGGGCCGGGCGCGCAGCCCGGGCGGCCAGTACACCGGCTCGGTTTTCGGCCGGATTTTTCCGCCGTAGCGGTTGTCCTCGTAGACGGTCGCGATGGGTTGGCCGGCGCGGTTGAAGGCCAGGTTGTCCGCGGTGTGCAGTTCGAGGTCGCCGTTGCCCACGAAGCGGAAGAGCGCCAACTCCGGCATTGAGTTCGGGCCGTGGCGCATGACGTTGCCGACGACTTCGGCCTTGCCGACCTCGGGTGGACGGCCCTGCCACATGCGGTCGTTGAGGTGATAGTGGATGGCGGTGACGACGGGGTTGTAGATGAAGTTGTTCACGTTCGCCGTGTACGAGCCGCCTTTGATCTGCGGATTCCGTTCCACGTTGTTGGCGTAGAGATTTCCCAGCACCAGGATCTCGGTGCAGTTATCCATGATCAGGCTGCCCTTGGAGTGCGCGACCTTGCTGTGCGTGGCCTTGTCGAGGCCCTCGGCGATGATGTTGTGGCTGAAGGTCACGCGGTGGGAGGCGTTTTTTCGCCACTCGTCGGGGGTGGCGCCCTCGAACGGCTTGCTCGATACGCTCAGGTTCTCGTCGATGGCCCAGGCCAGCGAACAATGGTCGACGATGATGTTTTGCGCATGCTGCAGCGTCGACATGCCGTCGGGTTCCCAACCGCTCTTCTTGGCGTGACCGGCCTCGCCGGTGCGGATCCGGATATGGCGGATAACGATGTCGTTGGCGCCGATCAAAAATCCGCCGCGGATAAACGTGATGCCCGGGGCCGGTGCGGTCTGGCCCGCGATGGTGAGGAACGACTCCTTGATCGTGAGCACCTCGCCGGCGAGGTCGATGATGCCGCCGACCTCGAACACGATGGTGCGCGGGCCCTTGGTCTCAAGCGCGGCGCGGAATGAGCCCGGCCCCTGGGCCTCCAGCGTGGTGACGCGAAGGATCTTGCCGCCACGGCCGCCGGCGGAGAAGGCCGCCCAGCCCTCGGCGCCGGGGAAGGCGCGTTCCAACGGAGCGGTTTCCGCCCGCAGGGTGAGACCGAGCAGGGCGAGGCAGAGCAGGTACTTCATGAACAGGTGGGGCGGGTGGGCGGGTGGTCGAGGTCGGGGGCGACGCGGGGCGCGGTCACAGGTCGAAGGTCGCGCTGACGATGAATTGCCGCGGATCGACGATCCGGAACCCGCTCGCCCGCCCGTTCGGGTAAGCGCTGATCGGCTGGAGGTGGCCAGCCTCCTGGAGATTGCGCACGTTCAGTTGCAAGGTGGTCGCAACCTTATCTGAGAACCATCGGGTGCGGTACGATACGAACGCGTCGGCGTAGAGGTGGGCCTGGTCCCAAATCGGCCGGTTCGGATCGAGGTCGGTGATGATCGCGGGCAGCTGTTGCAGGCCGTAATAGCCGATCGCTCCCCGGTCCTCCCAGCGCAGTGCGCCGCCCATGGTGAATTTCTTCAAGATCGCGTGGTCGGTCAGACCGGCGAGGCGGTAGCTGGAGCTGAGGTTCACGCGGTATTTCCGGACCTGCGGGCGGCTCTTGCCCTGCGACGCGAGCGCGGTGTTCAGCGGGGCGGTGACGTTGGCGGCGAGGAGCTGCGAGGCGGAATTAAGGTTGCCGTAGCGCTCGGTGAACCAGGGCCGGTTCAATTCGGGATCAACGATCTTCGTCCAGACCGGCATGCGTTCCGCGATCCAGGAGACCATGCCCGGCGAGATGTTCGAGTTGATCGATTTCTGTTCGGTGACGTTCAGCTTGATGGTCCAGGCGTTCGTCGGGTTGTAATTCAACTCCACCTCCGTGCCCTTGGCGACGATGTCCTCGGTCTCACCAAGGTCGTCCGTCAGCGTGGGCAGGAATTTCCGGTCGAGGCCGGTGATGGCTGCGACCTGGGTGTCGATCTGGTCGGCGGTCAGCGTCTGGCCGCGGGCCTTGGCGGCGTTGGTCACCCAGGTGGTGGCAAGCGGCACGAGATTGAACGGCGTCTGCGCGCGGTTCGGGGTGTCGAAGTCGAGGCCGCGCACGCGCGTCGCGATGGTCGCGCTCTGGCCGTTGCGGGCGTTGAGCTGCTTGGTCTCGTAGCGGTTGATGCGGGTGACGAGTTTACCGTCGAGCAGTTTCAGCGTGAAGCCGTAGTCGTGACCCTTGCCCGACGGATCGGGCAGCGGTTTGAGGCGCAGGTCCACGGCATAGGAATTCGGCTGGAAGCTGTCGGAGGCGTTGGCGTGGAGATGGAGCCAAGGGAGGGCCTTGAGCACGGCGCCGGCGGTCTTGGTGTTGCCCTCGTTGAACGCCCAGTCGCGGGCGGCCCACTGGTAAAGCGAGGCGGGTACGACGTGGATGCCGTCGGGCTGGAGGACGGGGTTTACGCCGACGGTGTTGTAGCTTTGGTCGTGGCGCAGACCGACGGTCGTAACGAGCCGGTCGTTGAACAGAAAGCTCTGCAGCACGGCGCCGCGCGTCTTGAGGATGCGGTGGGTGTTGCCGCCGGCGGCGGTGGCGTCGGTGGCGACGGCCTGGCCAAGACTCGCGTTCTCGGTGCGGATGGCGTTGGTCAGGGCGTTGCCCCAACGGTACGGGTACTGGCCGGGGCTGAACGGCGCGGAGCCGTAGTCGACGTTCTGGCCGTTGGCGTCGCCGACGTAGTACCGGAAATAGTTGATCGTGACGACGGTCGACGGGTCGGCGCGCGCGACGCCCGGCGCGAGCCACGCGTGGTCGGAGATGATCGCATCGCGGTAGGAGATGCGGCGCTGGACCGCGTCCTTGTATTCGCCGTAGGCGGAGGCCTGCTGCAGGCCGAGCCAGTGCCACGGGGATTTCTCGCGGCGGAGGTCGAGTTGGTAGGCGAGTTGGACGCGGTACGTGCTGCGCAGCAGCGGCTGGTCGTAGGACGACGGGCGCCAGACGCCGATGTAGGGGCGGCCGAGGAACGGATTCACCGAGCCGTCGGGCAGGCGTTCGTTGGCGTCGATGAAGAGGTTGCCCGCCGAGCCCTGGCTGTCGGCGGTGCCGATGAGATCGCGCCGGAAACGCTGCGTATCCTCGCGGAAGAAGCCGGCCTGGAGGGCCAGCGTTTGCTGCGGGGTATGCAAAAAGATCTGATCCAGCTCGAGGCGCGTGGTGCGCGCGCTGTCCTTGAGGCGGTTGACGGCGGCGAGGTTGATGGAAGACCAGTCGTAGATGTCGCGGCTGCTGACGTTCGGGTTGTTGGAGAACAGCGGCTGACCGGTGCGGACGTCCTCGGGGGCGGTGTTGACGAGGAAGACGGCCTGGTTGCGGTCGGAGGGGCTCGTCGTGGCCGTGGCCTGCGTCGGGCCCCAGAAGCCGATGGCGCCGTTGCCGTCGACGAACACGGTGGAGTTGGTGCGGCCGGTGCCGGCGGCGTTGGCGAGGCCGGTCGGGAGCGAGGCGATGGCGAACGTGTTGGCGCTCGTGACGCCGTTGACTGTGACGCGGGAGGTCAGCGGATTCCAGGTCGGCGAGCCGGCGTTCTTCCAGCCGCTGATGGCGTCCCGCGGCGTGGTGGTGTTGGGCCGGTTGCCTTCGAGGCGGTAGAAGGAATAGGAGGCGTTGATCGTCGTGTACTTGAACGGCTGGTACTTGACCATGCCGTTGAACCGGCGCGTATCGGTGCCCGCGGGTTTGCGGCTGAAGCCGTCGTGCTGGTAGACGAAGCTGCCGCGGACCGCGAGGACGCCCGGCTGCAGGACGCGGTTCAGGTCCAGCGTGGTCCGGTAGCCGGCGAAGCTGTCGGTGCGCGCGGTGAGCTGCGAGCGGTTGCGGCGGAGATTGGCGGTGGCGGGCTGGAGGTTCACGGTGCCGGCGGCGCCGCCGAGGCCGAAGACGTTGGCATTGGGGCCGCGGCTGATCTCGACGGAGTCGATGCTCAGCGGGTCCATCGGCACGCGGCCGCTGGTCTCATAGTTGCCGAACGACAAGTTGGCCGGGCCGACGCCGCGGATGCGGTTGGCGTTAGCGGGGTCGAGTTGGGTGTTGTCGACCGGCGCGCCGTTGCGATCGAAGGAATAGTCGGTGAATGTGCCCGTGCCTTCCGTGCCGGCCTCGTAGAGAAATACGTCGTTGAGATCGAGCATGGCGAAGTCGCTCATCTGCTCCTTCGTGATCACGGTGATGGACGAAGCGAGGTCCTCGATCTTCGAGTTGAGCCGCGTGCCCGACATCGTATTCGACGCGTAGTAGCCGCGATCCTCGGAACGCACTTCGAACGGTGAGAGGACGAGGGTTTCGCCGGTGGCATTGGCGGGTCCGACCGTGGCGGGGCGCGGGGTCGGGGCGATCTGGCCGAAGAGGCCGGCGGAGCACAGTCCGAGCGCGGCGAGCAGGCGAGCGTGGGGCCGAGAGCGCAGGCAGATAAGGATAGGAATCATGGGGAAAAGATCACGGCGCAGAGGAGTGAGCGCCGTACAGGGGTGTACGGTTGAACCAGGCGAATGACGTCGGCGGGACTCGGAATGTAACCCCGGGTCGCACCAATCGGGGAACTTGGTTGGCAATGGCCGCTGACACGAGCTTTGCCTGCGGACCCGCGGGTCCGGCGCGGGCCGACCGACCCTTGACTCGCCGGGGGCGCCGCGGAGAAGTGAAGGGATGTTGCCGCTTTCAAGCCTCCTTCCTGCCGATGTGCCGCGTTCGTCTGGGCTGGTCGGTATCTGGGTCGTGGCCCTCGGGCTCTTTTCCGGTTGCGGCCGACCTGATGCCGCCGGGGACAAGCCGGCGGTTTCGGCGGGGAATCAGCCGCCGCCGCCCGTGTTCGCCGTGCTCGAGACCGACAAGGGTGTGATCGAGCTCGAACTGTTGCCGGCCGCCGCGCCCAAGACCGTGGAGAACTTCCGGTTGCTGGCCGAGCGCGGCTACTACGACGGCCTGACGTTCCACCGCATTGTGAAGGGCTTCATGATTCAGGGCGGCGATCCGCAGGGCGACGGTCGCGGCGGAGAGAGCGCGTGGGGCGGCAAGTTCAACGACGAGATCACGCGCGACAGTGCGCTCTATCAGCGCGGACTCGGCTACAAACGCGGCGTGGTGGCCATGGCGAACTCCGGGCCGAACACCAACGGCAGCCAGTTTTTCATTCTGCACAAGGACTACCCGATGCCGCCCAACTACACGATTTTCGGGCGCGTGACGTCCGGCCTGGAAGTGGTCGACATCCTCGCCGAATTGCCCACGCAGCGCGGCGGCGACGGCGGCATGAGCAAGCCCGTGACGCCGCCCGTCATCCGGAAGATCCGGCTGAAGAAATAATCCCGCCAAGGGGTGGGGCCCGATGTCTCCATCGGGCTTTTTCAATCGGATATTCCCACGCACCGCCCCGATGAGGACATCGGGGCCCACCGGTTCGAATGCCCGGCATTGATCCGCGCCTGACGCTGCACCAGCGTCGTGCGCATGCCCCAACCCGATCCGGTTTCCGCCCTGACGCGTCGTGAATTTCTCCAAGCGGGGGCGGCAGCGGCGCTCGTCGGGGCGACGACCGGTGGCGCCCACGCGGCGGCGCCCGGCACACGGGCGAACGTGATTGCGGCTGAAAACGCCCGCGAGGGCAGCCGCGACTGGCAACTCACCCGCGTGCGCGTCGACAAGGACGGTTTCCGTTCACCGTGGATCGAGGGCTATTGCTCGCGGCAGAGTGTGCGCGCCGGCGAGTCGATCGATATCATGGTGTCGGCGCAGCCGGCGCGGGCGTTCCGCCTCGAGGTGTTCCGCACCGGTTACTACGGCGGGCGCGGCGCGCGCAAAATGGCGGAGTTTGGTCCGCTCGCGGCGACGACGCAGCCCACGCCCAAGCCCGGCGAAAAAAATCTCCACGAGTGCCGTTGGACGCCGACGACCACGCTGCAGATTCCCGCCGACTGGGTGAGCGGCGTGTATCTCGGCCGGATGACGACGATTCCGGAGACGGCCGACGAGCCCTACTGGCAGAGCTACGTGGTGTTCATCGTGCGCGACGAGCGGCCGGCCGACATCCTGTTTCAGTGCAGCGACAACACCTGGCAGGCCTACAACCGCTGGCCGAACAACTACTCGATCTACACCCACCCCAAGGGGAACCAGGGGCCGTGGGCCGACGTGAGTTTCGACCGGCCCTACGGCCGCGAGGCGCAGTGGAGCGGCGTGGTCAACGACCCGCTGACCGTCGGCTCCGGCGAGTGGCTCTGCTACGAGTTTCCGCTGGCCTACTGGCTTGAGCAGCATGGCTACGACGTCAGCTACTGTTCGAACAGCGACCTCCTCACGCCCGACCGCGGGTTGAAGTGCAAAACCTTCCTCAGCGTCGGTCACGACGAGTACTGGAACCTCGCGCAGTTCCGCAGCGTGGAGCGGCTGCGCGACGCGGGGGTGAACGTGTTGTTCCTCTCGGGCAATTCCGTTTGCTGGGTCACGCCGTATCGGGAGAGCAGCGACGGCCGGCCGAACCGGATCATCTTCCGGGGCGGACCGTACGGCGCCGAGCAGGAGTACGCGGTCAACCGCGAAAAGAAAAACGGGCCGTTCCCGCACCACGGTCCCGACGAGGGGTTGCTGATGGGGGCGCGCAACGTCGAGCCGGTAAACGGCGGCGGCGACTGGACCTGCCAGAAGCCGGACCATTGGCTGTTCGCCGGCACCGGCATGAAGGCGGGCGAAAGCATTCCGGGCCTGATCGGCTGGGAATACCATGGCCAGCCGGCGACGGAGATCCCGGGGCTCGACGTCGTCGCCTCGGGCAAGGCGTGGGTTGGCGGGGTAGCGCCGCAGCAATGGGCCGCGACGCTCTACCCGGGGCCGAAGGGTAATTTCGTTTTCAACGCCGCCACCATTTGGTGGGCGCAGGCGATGGCGACCCCCCCCGGCCACGTGTTGCCCTGGTCGCACTGGAGCCGGCCGCACGGCCCCGACGACCGCGTGCAGCGCATCATGAAAAACCTCCTCGACCGCGCGCTACGTTGAGGTGACCGGGTCGGGTCGCCCGGCGCGTGAACGCAGGGCCACCCGGGGGGGTCAACTGCCGGAGTTTCCCCCCAGCATGGCCAGCTCGGCCAAAACCGCCGCGTCGTTGAACGCCAGTGCATCGAAGGCCTGATCCAGATGCGCCGGCGTGCGGCCACCGACGAGCACGGTGCCGATGTCGGGCTGGTGCAACGCCCAGGCCAGCGCGAGGTGGATGGCCGGGTGGCCGGTGCGGGCCGCGACCGCCAGCAAGTGGTCGAGCCGGCGGAAGGCCGTCGGGTGGAAGTAAACGTCCTGGTGTCCCGGCACGATCGTGAAGCGCGTGTCGGGCGCGGCGCCGTGCCGGTGTTTGCCGGTGAGAAAACCGGCGGCGAGCGGACTGTAGCCGACGAGGGCGAGGCCGAGGCGCCGGGCGATTGTGCGCAACGATTCGTCGAGGTCGCACACCGCGAGGTTGTGGTTGTTTTGCACCGCGCGGAACGGGGCGAGGCCCAACGCGGCCTGCCGCTCCAACAGGCGTTCAAGCGGGGCCGCGGTGACATTGCTGAAGCCGAGGTGACGCACGCGACCTTCGTTGACGAGCCGGTCGAGGGCGACCAACACCGCGTCGGCCTCGACGGTGGCGTCCCACCGATGCAGATACAACACGTCGAGTGTGTCGACCCCGAGGCGTTGCCGGGACGCCTCGACCCCGGCGCGCAAGGCTTCCGGCGTGTAGGGCGGCAACAGCTTGGTGGCGACAATCAGCGAGCCGCCCGCGGGCCGCCGGGCCGCGAGCCAGCGGCCGACGAGGCGCTCGGAGGCGCCACCGCCATACGCCGCGGCGGTGTCGAAGCCGCGCACGCCGCGGGAGTAAGCGTGGTCCATCAGGGCGAAGGCGGCGGCCTCGTCGATCTCGCGGCCGAACGTGACGCAGCCCAGGCCAATGCGGCCGAAGTCCGGAGGAAGAGGGGGCATCTCAGGCGGAGTCATGCCGTTGAAGGCTCCAGGTGGAAAGGGGAAAGGCCCGGGCTTCGCCCGGGGGGGCTTTCACTCTTCCCCTTTCAACGATGGCGGGCCCGCTCCGCCCTTGCGCGCCTGGACCGTGCCGCCGGGCACGTAGCGGGGAAACATCAGGCTGGGTTCCGGCGGCAGGTGGCCCTGCCCGACCATCTGCAGCATGAGCCGCGAGAGCCGGTGCGCGAACGAGTCTCCCGTGAAGGCGTAGTGTGCGAGCTCGTCTTCAAACAGCTGGTCGTGGTCGCGGGCGATGAGCGACACCGGATCCGGTACCGTGATGCCACGCTTGAGCAGCTGGACGACGACGGAGAGCGTGTGCACGGGTTTCGCCACGAGCAGGGCCGTCGGCGGGCGGGGGGAGGCTAACAGCGCATCGAGCCGCGCCGCGAGGTGAGCCGGGGAGCCGTCGTGGCGCACGATGACAGCCTCGACATTGGGGGAACCCGGCCGGGCCGCGGCGCCTTCGAGCCAGCCGGCCTCGCTGACCAAGTCGCCGGCGACACCGGAGTCAGGCACGAGAAACGCGAGGCGGCGATGACCGGCGCGCCGGAAGACGCCCGCGGCGTGGCGGCAGACGGCGCGGTAGTCGACGTCGAGCGACGGCAGCCGCACCTCGGGATGGCACGAGCCGAGGACGAGCGCGGGAATCGAGTGGCGGGCGAACCACTCCTGCACGTTCCGGGTGACGGAAACCAGCACGCAGCAGAAGATGCGGTTCCGGCGGACGAAGGCCTCGAGTTTGCTGCGCTGGGTGTTGGCGCTGCGACCCTGGCAAACGAAGTCCTCCGTGGTGAAGCCGTGTTCGGCGAGCTGGGCCCGCATTTCCGTCACGCCCTGATAGGCGGTGAGCGTCAGGTGCGCGAGCGGCTCGTGCGAAACGAGCACGACGAGCCGGCTTTGGGTCGCGGCGGGGGCGGCGGGCCGCGTCAGGAGCTGGTGCCGCCGGCCGTGGTGGATCTCGATGAGGCCCTCCTGGGCCAGCAAACCCAGCGCAGTCCGGACGGTCGGTCGGCTCACCTGCAGGAGCTGGCAGAGGCGGCGCTCGCTGGGCAGGAACTCCGGCCACGCGTTGCCCGCGATGGCCTTGCGGAGGGCGTCGGCCGCCTGCGAGGACAGGGACAGACGCTTGGGCAAATCGAGGACTCCGCGGTGACGGGACATGGGATGTTACCAGCAGAGGAACGGATTTGGCGGCGGAGACCAATGCTGATCACGGGTGCGGGCCGGTTGCGGCGGCGGGCGCATGCCCCGCGAACCGTGCGGTTTCGCAGGTGACATTCTTCCCGGCCTCCCCGATGACCGTCCGCCGCATGAGTTCCTCCCCGACCTCCGATCTGCCGTACACCGACACGAAGCCGCAGGGTTCGGCCGATTTCTACTACGCGACGAACGCGACGTTCCGCTTCATCCTCGGGCGACTCGGGACCGACGGGTGGCGGCGTTATCTGGAGGATTTGGGCCGCGATTACTACGCGCCGGCCAATGCGCGCTGGCGGCAGGGGGGATTGCCCGCGGTCGCGCGGTACTGGCGGGCGTTTTTCGCGGCGGAGCCCGGGGCAAAGGTTACGGTCACCGAGCACGCGGACCGCGTTGAGGTGGCCGTGGTGGAATGTCCGGCGATCAAGCATCTCCGCGCGGGCGGCCGCGACATCGTCCGCGAGTATTGCCAGCACTGTTACCACCTGGGGCAGTCGCGGGCGGCGGCGGCGGGTCTGACCATGCGCCTTGCGGGGGGCAACGGGTCGTGTTGCCACACCTTCGCCCCGGCGGCGGCCGGCCTGGCCCCGCAGGACCTGAAGGCGATCGCGGACGCACGGAGCTGAGCCACCGCCAAACCCATTTCCCATGATCGGCTGCTACGATTTCTGTGCCCACTACGAATGGTCCTTCGGCTGGTTGGAGCGCGAGGGCGGACACGCCCTGGTGCGCGACTACTGGAACGAGGCGATTAACCACGACAGCCAGCGTCACGCGCGCGAGCTGATCGAGCGCGAGGGCTTCGCGGGCATGGTGAAGTACTGGGGCCACACGCTGAACGAGGAGTCGCCAGAGCTCGGCTTCGCCATCACGCACCAGCCGGGCGTCTTCCGCATCGACATGCACCAGTGCCCGTCGAAGGGCTTTTTGCTGCGCAACGGCCTCGAGCAGTATCGGGATTATTGCGACCACTGCATGGGTTGGACCGGACCGATGATGCGCGAGGCGGGCTTCGTGATCGACCATGAGCACAACCACCGCGGCCAGTGCTGGTGGGAGATGCGCCGGGCCGACGACCGGGGTGGTCACGCCGCGCCGGGTTCGGTGTCCGGCCAGAAGGACGTCCGCCTCGGGCCGGACTGGCGGCCGCCCGGGACGCAACTGGATCGCTACATCAAGGCGACGGACCCCGATAAAAAAACGACCTGAGCGGCGTTTTTACGGGCGAGGTCAGGTGCCGGGATGTCCGGTTTAGCGGCGGTCGGGACCGGATTTACCGGGCCCTTTGAGCGCGGCATCCATGAACGCCCATATTTCCTGCGTGGTCGGATCGCCCGCGCCGCCGAGGTTGGCGTTGATGCCGTTGTGCGTGGTGTCGCGGGCGGCGACGAGTTTTGCGGCGATACCGGCGTCGCGGAGCACCGTGCCAAGCCGGAAGGCCTGGGCTGCCGTGTCGGGGTTTTCGGTGATGTGGAGCAGGAGAAACGGGGGGATGTCCTGGCCGCGGGCGACGTGGGTAACGGCGGAGAACTCGCGGTGCTGTTCGGCGGTGCCGAACTTGGCGCGGTGGCCGAACTTCGGTTCCGGCTGGCCGTGCAGGCGGCGGCGCACTTCGCCGTTGGTGACGATGGCTGGTACGTCATAGGTGTCGCCGTCGACGGGCACGCAGCCCTTGAGGATCGAAAACGGCACACCGTGCGCCTTGAGGTAGCGGTCGTCGGTGCAGACCAGCGCGGCGAGCTGGGCGCCGGAGGAGTGGCCCATGACGAAGACGCGCGTCGGGTCGCCCCCGTGGGCGGCGATGTTTTTGTGGACCCAGGCGAGCGACTGGGCGACGTCGCGGATGATCGAGCCCATGTCGGACTGCGGCATGAGCCGGTAGTTGGTGGAGACGAAAACATAACCGCGGGCGGTGAATGCCGCGGGCTTTTGCTGGACGCCGGCCTTGTCGCCCGTCTGCCAGCCGCCGCCGTGGATCCAGAAAACGACCGGCAGGTTCTTGGCGCCGGCCGGAGTATGGACGTCGAGCACCTGGCGTTCGTGCGCGGTGCCGTAGGCGAGGTTGCGCGTGACGACCGGCTCGGCCGCGACCGCGCGGGCGAGGATCAGCAGGGTGGCGAGGAAGAGGCGGAGGGGGTTTTTCATCGGGGAGGATCGGGTAGCCGGGTGGTCGCTGCGTTCCAACGCGGCTACGGGGGGAAGTGCTACGGGGCGAAGCGGGCGACGGCGGCGGCGCGGAAGGCGGGTTCGATTTTCTTGCCGTCGTCGCTGCGCCAGCCGGCGTTCTGCACCATGAAGATGGTCACGAGCCCGTGGGTCGGGTCGACGTGGAGTTGGGTGCTGTAGGCGCCGCCGTGGCCGTAGCCGGTGGCGTCCAGCTGCACGCCGAAACCGTAGCTCTCCTTGACGTTCGCCGGCGTTTGCCGGGACGTCATCTGCCGCACCGCGGCCTCGCTCAGCAGCCGCCGGCCTTGGTGGGTGCCGCCGTTGAGCAGCAGCTGGCCGAACGTGGCGCAGTCGGCGGCGGTGGAAAACAGGCCGCCGGCGGGCATCGGATGGCGGCGGACGCGGTCGGTGAGGGGATAGAACAGCTGGGTCACGGGCGTCGCCTCGACGGTCGATTTGTCCTTGGTTGCCTTATACGACGTGGCGATGCGGGCGGTCTGGGCCGCCGCGGGCCAGAACGTGGTATCGGTCATGCCCAGCGGATCGAGCAGGCGGGTTTGCAGGAAGGCCTCGTAGCTTTGGCCGGTGACGACCTCGAGGATGCGGGCGGCGGTGTTGATGCCAGCGTTGGCGTATTTGTACTTGATTCCCGGCTCCCAGAGGAGCGGCTGGGCGGCGTAGCTCAGCACCGCGACGCGCAGCGGGGTGAAGTCGAGCGTCGGCTTCTCGATCGCGGAGCTGAAGTCGAAGCCGGCGGTGTGGCTCAGCAGGTGGCGGACGAGGACGGGTTGGGCCGGCTTTTTCAGGAGGACATGGCTCGCGTCCTTTTCGGCGATGACCATCTGCTCCTTGAACTCGGGCAGGTACTTCGTGATCGGGTCGTCGAGGCCCACCTTGCCTTCGTCGACCAGCATCAGAAAGGCGGCCGCGGTGATCGGCTTGCTCATCGAGGCGATCCAGAAAAGGTCGTCCGCGCGCATCGGCCGCTGCGCCGCGAGGTCGGCGAGCCCGGTGGTGGTGACGTCGAGCACGCGGTCCTTATCCGCCACCAGCGTGACGGCGCCGACCAGGACCTTTTGGTCGAGAAACGGCTGGAGCGTGGAGGAGAATGAGCCGGCCGCGGGTGCACTGCCGGCGAAGGCGAGGACCGGGACGCAGCCGAGCAGGGCAACGAGGGAGCGGAGCATAGGCGGGGTGCCCGCAGCATCGCCGCGCGTCCGGACTTAGTGCAATGTCCGAACGTGCGGGAACCCGCGGTGGTGTGACCCGCTGTTCGCATCGGGCCTTGTCAGCACGGGTCTCGTTTCGGGTTGGTCGCTCAACCCTCAGCACTCCGCTTTCAAATGTCTGCTCACGCCTCGCCGAGGCCGGTCTTCAGCGTTTGCGCGAAGGCCGGGAGCATCTTCATCACGGCGCCGAAGTCGCTGCCGTGGGCGATGAGTTGCGCGCCCTGTTTGGCGAGGAGGGCGATGTCCTCGGCGGTGCCGGACGGCCGGCCCCAGGCCTTGCCGTGGCGGGCGGCGGCGGCGGCCACCTTGGCCTGCGCCTCGATCATCTTCGGGTTGGTCCAGTCGAGCGGGCAGCCGAAGCGCTGGGAGAGGTCGCCGGGGCCGATGAAGAGGCCGTCGACGCCGGGCACGGCCGCGATCGCGTCGATGTTGGCCAGCGCTTCGGGCGTCTCGATCTGCACCATGAGGAACGTCTCGGCGTTGGCGGTCGCGGGGTAGGTCAGGGTGCCGTCGAGGTAGTAGTTGTTGTCGATGCCGGCGCCGTCGAGCCCGCGCTGGCCGACGGGGAAGAACTTCACGGCCTGGGCGAGCGCGGTCGCATCGGCGGCGGTGTTGACGAGCGGGCACATCAGGCCGGTCGCGCCGTCCTCGAGCAGGTGGTAGAGATCGGTCGGGTTGCGGCTGCCGGTGCGGACGATGCAGTCGATGTTCGCGAGGTGGTGCAGCGCGATCATGCGCTGCAGTTCGCGGCGGTCCCAGGTGCTGTGCTCGGCGTCGAGCCAGATGGCGTCGAACCCGGCCTTGGCGGCGTGGGCCGGCAACATGGCGGTCGGATAGTAGAGGCACGCGATGCGCGCGGCTTTGCCTTGGCGGATACGGGACCGGAGGAGCGAGGGACGCATGAGTAGGGTGCCAGACAAAGGGCAATCGCGTCGTTGGCACAATGCGCGAGATGCTGGCATTTGTTATGACCAGTTGGTTGCGTTTGCGTCAGACGGGGCGCCTCTTGGTATCAGATTAGTGTCACCCGCCCGTTCCCCCGTGTTTCCCTTGTTGTTCCGCCTGTTGGCCATCCTGCTCTGCGCGCTGCCCGCGCGGGCCGACCTTGTACTGCAGGAAAAGGTGTCCGCGTTGCCCTTCCCGCATCAGGGGCCGTTTGTGCGCGGGGCCGACGGAGCGATCTGGGGCGTCGACCCGGCCGGGGCGCTGGTGTCGCACGACGAGGGCCGCACCTGGGAGCCGAAGGTCATTTACGACGGACAGCGTTTTCAGGCCAGCGGGGAGCGCGCGCTGTTGCGCACGAAGGCCGGCGCGCTCGTGTATGCATTCCTCAACCGCAAGGAAATCGCCTTCACGTGGGACGACGCCAAGGGCGGCCCGCAGGAAGGCTGCCGGTTGCCGGTGTATATCGCGCGCAGCGCCGACGACGGCAAAACGTGGGCTGCGCCCGTGTTGTTGCAGGACGGCTGGTGCGGCGCCGTGCGCCAGATGATCCAGTTGCGCAGCGGCCGCCTCGTGCTCGTGTGCCAGCAGGCCAAGGCGAACCCGGGTCGGCACGTGACGATCCAATACCTCTCGGATGACGACGGCCGCACGTGGCGCGCGAGCGACACGATCGACATGGGCGAAGCGGGCAACTACCGCGACCCCGTTACCGGGCTGCGGGCCACGACGCACGGCGGCGGACTCGAGGGCACGGTGTTCGAACGCGCGGCCGGCGACCTCTGGCTGTGGTTGCGCGTGCCGCACGGGTGCTTCTTTG
>CAIJFT010000215.1 GCA_903820035.1 uncultured Opitutia bacterium | reverse complement strand
GGTCCGGGGTTTCTTCGCTGATCGCCTTCATTTACCCCGATGAACAAAGCCGCCCTCATTCTCGAAGTGCAGCGTATCCTGAAAAACGGTACCACCAAGGCCGCGGCCGAGCGGGCCACCGAGGCGGTGTTGGCCGCGCTGAAGCGCGGGCTGCGGCGGGATAAAGAAGTGTCGCTGGTCGGTTTCGGCACCTTTGCAATGGCGGTGCGTCCGGCGCACAACGGCTTCAATCCGCACACCAAGCGCCCGATGAAGATCCGCGCAATCAAGACCATCCGCTTCAAGCCGGGCGCCGAGCTGCGCTCGCTCGGTTGACATCGGGTCTGGCGTCATTTTTTGGTTTCGGGTTCGACCCGCCCGCCCGGACGGGCTTTTTTGCGGCTGCATGTTTCCATGAAAGCGGTGTTGCAGGAAAAATTTCGGGCCACCTTCGGCCGTGAGCCCGCCATCATCGTGCGGGCTCCGGGGCGCATTGAGTTCATCGGCAATCACACCGACTACAACGGCGGTCCCGTGCTCGGCGCGGCGATTGACCGCGGCGTTTGGGTCGCGTTGGCGCCGCGGACCGATGGGGTCTGGCAGCTGGCCAGTGCGCAGAAGGACGGCGTGGTGCGGCTGCGGGGCGGCGATCTGACGAAGCATTCCGGCGCGACGTCGTGGGTGAATTATCCGCTCGGGGTGATCGACGCGCTGCGCGCGTTCGGGCTCGGGGTGCCGCCGGGTTTCGACTACTTCGCGGGCTCGGATTTGCCGTTGGGCGCGGGTTTGAGCAGTAGCGCGGCGATCGAGCTCGCCTCGGCGCTCGCGTTGACGCGGGCCGCCGGCGCGGAGCCGGCGCGCGATGTGCTCGTCAAGGCCTGCCGGCACGCGGAGAACCATTTTGTCGGTGTGCCGTGCGGCATCCTCGACCAGGGGGTTTCCGGCTTTGGCCGGAGGAACCACCTCGTCTTCATCGACTGCCGCGGACCACGGTTCGAGGTCGTGCCGTTGCCGGAGGGGGTGCACTTTTGGATTTTCAACACCCACACGAAGCACGCGCTGGTGGACGGACTCTACGCGGCGCGCCACCGCGAGTGCATGGAGGCCGCCCGGGTCCTTGGGGTGGGCCTGCTCGTGGAGGCCCCGTTGGGTGCCCTGGCCGCGGCGGCGGGACGCTTGGCGCCCGTCGCGGAAAAACGAGCCCGCCATATCATCGAGGAGATCGGCCGCGTCGATGCGACGGTCCGGGCTTTGCGGGCCGGCGACCTCACCTCGGTGGGCCGTTTGCTCACGGCGTCGCACCGCAGTTCGCAGATGCTTTTCGAGAACAGCACGCCCGAACTCGACTTCCTGGTCGATACGCTGGTGGCAACGCCGCACGTTTTCGGCGCGCGGCTGACGGGCGGCGGCTTCGGCGGGGCGGTGATGGCGATGACCTCCGCGGCGTTTTCCCCCGCACTTGCCGCCGGCGTGGCCGCGGCGTACGAGCAGACGTTCGGCGCGCGGCCGGATATCCTGCACACGTTGACGGCGGACGGGGCGCAGGTGCTCTAGCATTTCCCCGGGCCCGCCCGGCCGGGGAGCCACGCGCCATTGCCATTTTCACGAATTAGCTGAATCCAACCCATGGGGAGTCGGGTGGCGGCTCCCGGTCATTTTACCACCCCCAGCCAAACCCGAACCCTCCCGTGAATCCCCGCCAACTCAACCCCCTGCGTCGCCTGCTTTGCGCCTTGCAGGATCACATCCGCGATACGGTGGTGGCGGCCCGGCGGAAGCAGGCTGGCAAGTTTGCCCGCGTGGCGGCGGTCACGGCCGCGGACACGATTTACCACGTCGACCGGCTCAGTGAGCACGCCGTGCTGGCCTGGTTTGAGTCGCGCTGGCCGCGCGTATGTCCGGTGGAGATCGTGATGGAGGGGCTGGAGGGCGGCGCCGTGACGTTTCCGCGCGGCACGCCGGTCGCGCGCACGGAGTGGAAGTGCATTCTCGACCCGATCGACGGTACGCGCGGCATCATGTACGACAAGCGCCCGGCGTTCATTCTTGCCGGGCTCGCGCCGCAGCGGGGCGCGCGGACCGAGCTGCGCGACCTCGTGGTGGCGGCGATGACGGAGATCCCGGTTTCGAAACAAGATCGCGCCGACCAGCTCAGCGCGATCCGCGGGGCGGGGGTGGTGGCGGAGACGCGGGATCTGGTGCGTGGCACCCGGCGGCGTTGGGTGCCGCGGCCGTCGCGGGCCAGCGGCTTCGAACACGGCTTTGCCTCGCTCGCGCGTTTCTTTCCCGAGGGCAAGGGCCTGCTCGGTACGCTGGAGGAGGCCTTGTGGCTCGAGCTCGGTTTGTTGGGCAAGGACGGCGGGCAGCGGGTGTTCGACGATCAATACATCTGCACCGGCGGACAGCTCTACGAGCTCATCGTCGGCCACGACCGGATGCTCGGCGACCTCCGGCCGGCGGCGTATGCCAAGCTTGGGTTTTCGAGTGCGGCCCTCTGTTGCCATCCCTATGACATTTGCACCGCGCTCATCGCCGCCGAGGCGGGTTGCGTGATCGAGGCGCCGGGCGGTGGACCGTTGCGGTTCCCGCTCGATACGACCACGCCGGTCTCGTGGATGGGTTATGCGAATCCGGGTTTGGCGCGCAAAGTCCGACCGGTGCTGCGCCGCGTGATGGCGCGGTATCTCTGAAGCGTCCAGAGCCCTATTTCGTGACGGGTAGACCCGGCGCGTGAGCGCAGAGAGGGAGGAGCGTTTTCCCCGCCAATGTCCCGGGGCTTACGCCGCGGGCTGCGTTCAAAACAGCTGGGTGAACTCGCCGAACCAGCTCAGCACCGGTCCGCGCAGGCCGAGAAAATAGAGAGCGCCGGCGATCGCCAGCATCGGGCCGAACGGCACGTGCGCGCCGAAGGCGAGCGGGGCGGAATCGCCCTCGGGCGTTTCGGACGGCGGGGCGACGGTGGCCCGGCGCCCCGTGGTTTTTTCCCAGATCAGTGCAAGAGCGAACCAGAGGGTGCCGACGAGGGCGCCGCCGAACATCGCGAACACCGCACCCTGCCAGCCGCAGAAGGCGCCGATCGCGCCGACAAACTTTACGTCGCCAAAGCCCATGGCTTCCTTGCGGAGCACCGCTTCGGCGACGAGTGCGATCCACAAGACAAGGCCGGACCCGACAAACAGTCCCTGCAGCGAGGCGGTCACGCTGCGTAGGCTGTCCGTCAGGAAGAAATCGCCGTGCTGACCGTGGAGGGCCGGTACGAATCCGGAGAGGAGCACCCCGATCACGCCCAGCCCGATGGTGAAGACGTCCGGAATGATGAAGTGGTCGAGGTCGATGAACGTCGCCGCCACCAGGCAGCCCACGAAGATCCAGCCGCACACGGCGACCGCCGGAGGATGGTGCAGCCAGCAGACGAGAAAGAGGACGCCAGTCAGCAACTCCACGAACGGGTAGCGGACCGAGAACGGCCGTCCGCAGCAACGGCCGCGGCCGCGCAATAGGAGCCAGGAGAGCACCGGAATGTTATCGAACCAGCGGATCGGCTGGCCGCACCCGCAGTGCGAGCCGGGGGTGACGACCGATTTTTCTGCGGGTACCCGGTAAATGACGACGTTAAGAAAGCTCCCGACGCACAGGCCGAACACGAAGACCGTGAGGGGGAAAAAATAGGGAAAATCGGCCGCAATTTGGGCGTAGTCGAAAACCATCGCGCGGATTTGAACACGCCGCGGGCAAAGCACACTAAGAAAGTGCGCGGGCGGCGACGGTTGAAAAGGAGCGCAGACTGAAAGTCCGCGCGACGCGGCGAGTTTCCGTCAGCGACCCATGGCGGCGCGGGCCGCGTTCCCCATGGCGGGGGCGAGGCGTACGGCGGCGATGCCGGTCCAGATTTCCAAAGCCCGGGCGCCCTGATGCACCAGCATGGCGAGGCCGTTGGCATTCGGCAGGCCGAGGTGGGAGGCCGATTGCAGGAGGGCCGTGGCGGGCGGGTTGTAGATCATGTCGAACACTGCGGCCGGCCGGGGTAGCGACTCGAGCGCGACGGGCAACGGGTCGGTGTCACGCAGGCCGGCGCTGGTGGCGTTGATGACGAGTGCCCCCGCGGGCAGGTCCGCCGGCGGGGCGGACGGCGCGAATCCGCGGACGGGGATGCCGCCCGCCAGCGGAGCCAGCAGGGCGAGCAGCGTATCCAGATTTTCCTGCGTGCGGTTCGCGATGGCGAGTGAGGCGCAGCCCTGTTGCAGGCACTCGACGGCGGCACCGCGGGCCGCGCCACCGGCGCCGAGGAGAATGATGGGTGTACCCGCGAGCGTGCGGCCGAGGGTCTCCCGCACGGCAGCGGCGAGGCCGTAGCCGTCGGTGTTGAACCCCTGCCAGCCGGCGGGCGTCCAGCGGATCGTGTTCACCGCGCCGACGGGTCGGGCGGCGGGATCGATGGCGGCGACCCGGTCGAAGGCGATGATCTTGTGCGGCACCGTCAGGTTTACGCCGTGGAAACGGCGCGCGTGCAGCAGCTCGAGGGCGCGGGGCAGGTCGTCGGGATGGATGTCGAAGCGCACGTAGTTCCAGTCGGCGAACCGCGGGTCGGTTTGCGCCAGCTCCGCTAGCGCGGCGTTGTGCATCGCGGGACTGACCGAGTGCTTGATCGGATGTCCGAGTACGGCCAGCGCGGTGCCGGGACGTGACCAAGCTTCCAGATCGGAAAGGGTGAGGATGGGATCGGCCGAGGCCATAGAGTCGAAAGTGTGGCGGCCGGTTACGGGGGTGAAAGCCGAAAGGCTTACGCCGGCTCCGGGCGGGGCAGGAGGTTCGGCCGCAGCTGCAGATCCCGCATCGGGAGGTGGAAGACCGGGGTGGCGGCGCCGGACATCGGGGGTACGATCCAGTCCCAGGCGGCGGAGGTTTCCCTTCCGGCGCGCAGCTCCTGCTCGTTGAACCGCATGAATTCCGCGCTGGCAGTGTGGTGGTCGACGATGCGCACGCCCGCGGCCTGATACGAATGCAGCACGGCGGTGTTTAGTTCGACGAGGGCGCGATCCTTCCACAGCGCGGCCGGGGTCTTTGTATCCAGTCCCATCCGACGCGCGATGACCGGCAGTTGGTTGTACCGGTCGGCATCGGCCAGGTTGCGGGCGCCAATTTCCGTACCCATGTACCAGCCGCCGAAAGGCGCAGCCGGGAATTCGGTCTCCGCGGCATGCAGCACCATGTCGCAAATCACCGGCACCGCGTACCACCGCAGCCCGAGTTCGGCGAACCACCCCAGGGTCGGATGTGAAATCGGGACCTCCTGGATCAGTCCGGTATCCGGCGTGAAGAGCTGCGGCGCTTCCCCCGCGCCCTGGATGATCCAAGGTAGGAGGTCGAACGCCGTCTGGGTCGCGGGCGGCCGCCAGCCGAGGCGGATCGCCGTTTCAGTGAACGCGGCGTTTTTGGGGTCGCCGAGGAGGGTGCCGCCGCTGCGGTAGCCGGCGTACGCCGCGAGTTGGTGATTGAGAATGCGCGGGCTGGCCTGAGTCGGAGTCGCGGGGGCGAACACCGTCATGGTTGGCCGGATGGCTCCGCCGTTGGTCGACTCTGTCAGGTGCAGGCACAGTTCCTGAAAAATCGCCTTGGGGTCGGCGACGTCGCGCCGGTCGCGCACCCGCAGGCTGCGCCAGTGTAGGCGGCCGATGCATCGGGCGCTATTGCGCCAGGCGAGTCGGGCGGCGTGCGCCAGTTCCCCGGAGGTGAACGGCGCGGCCTTACCGGCGGCGATTGCGCGACGATAGGTCTCCAAACGGGTATCCGGCCCGCCGGGAAAAACGCCGGCGGCGGCGGCGTCCTGCAGGAAGTCAGCCGTCTCGTCGCCGGGGATGGTCATCGGCCGAACGGGAGGGTGAGCTCCGGTTGCCGGGTGGAAGGGACACTTGCCGCTGTTCATCGGCGTGCAGGGAGCAGGGGTGCCGGCGCGCGGCAAGCCTGCTCCACGAAAAAAACGCGCGCCTCAGGGATTCGCGTGCCGTTCGTGGACCGACTCAAATTCCTCGACGAAGCCGGCGAAGATTTTGGCGCGCGCGGGTTCCCCCGCGGCGGTGTAGTGGTTAACGAGATTGCGACAGCAGCGGCAGAGGACTTCGCGCACGGGGGTGGGGGCGAGGTCGCTGAGCTTGGGCGAGATCTGGTTCGCGCGGAGCATGTCGAGCACATCTTCGGCATCGCGGAAAACGCCGCGGTCGAACGGATCGATGAAGAAAGGCAGGCCGTCCGCGAAACACCCTACGATGAAGTGGCCGGGAAGTCCGACGGCTTCGAGATCGATCCCGAGCCGCTCACCGACGAGCAGATAAACAATGCTGAGGGAGATCGGCAGGCCGGTGCGACGCTCAAGGACCTGATCGAGGAAGCTGTTGCGCGGGTCCGTGTAGTGCTCGAGGTTGCCGTGGAATCCCCATTCGTGGAACAGCACGCGGTTGATGATCCGGCATTTTTCGCGGGCGGAGGACGGCTCGACGATCAACTCGCGGCAACGCGCCGCAATCTCGTCGAGTTGGGTGCAGCAGTCGCCGACCGCGAGTCGCGGCGAAACCGTGCGGGCCAGCAGCAGCGAGCCGCTCTCGAGCTCGTAATTCAGCGAGCGGATGAAGCCCAGAAACTCCGCGACGGTGTCGGTGAAATTCAGCTCTTCCAGAAATCGCGCCGCGTGGCGCGCGAGGACGCGGTTGGGGCCCTGCGCGACGCTCTGGAGAAAAGGGGCCGAGCCCGGACCGATCCGCGTGAAGCGGGCGAGGAGCGCGCGATGCACGGTCGGACTCGGGTCGTCGAGCAGGGTCAGAATCGCGTCGCGCTCCGCCGGTCCCAGAGGTTCGATTTCCACGCCGGGAAGCTAGTTCAAACGCCCGCTCGTGCAACTGGGAAACCGTGCCGCGCAGGATTTTTCCGCGACCGAATCAGCGGCTGCCGAACAGGGCGGTGCCGATCCGCACCAGCGTGCTGCCGGCGGCGACGGCCGCTTCAAGATCGCCGGTCATGCCCATCGAGAGTTCGGGCAGCGGCGCGGGAAAGCGCGCGGTGAGTTCGTCCCGCAGATTGCGGAGATTGGTGAACGTGCGCGCGGCGTGGGCCGCGGTTTCGGCCGGAGTCGCCCCGAGCGGCGCGATCGTCATCAGGCCGTCGACCCGCAGGTTCTTTTTGGCGAGCGCGGCTTCGAGCAGGCGGGGGGCGTCGCCGGGCTCCGCGCCGAATTTCGCCGGGTCGTTCCCCGCGTTGATCTGCAGCAGGACCGGCAGAATCTTGCCGAGTTCGCCGGCGGCACGGTCGAGGTGATTCAGGAGCTTTTCGCTGTCGACGGTTTGGACGCGATCGAAGTGCTGCGCGGCCAGCCGGGCCTTGTTGGACTGCAGGTGGCCGATTAATTCCCACCGTAACGGCGACGCGACCTGCGGGCGTTTTTCGATTCCCTCCTGCACGCGATTTTCCCCGACTCCCGCGAGTCCGTAGCGGGCTGCGTACTCGGCGGCTTCGGGCGGGTGGGTTTTCGTTACCGCGAGAAGTTCGACGGTCGCCGCATCCCGACCGGCGGCGGCACAGGCGGAGGCGATGCGGGCGCGAATGGCGTCGGCCCTGGAGGTAAATTCCTCGTACGTGAGAAACATTTCAGGGGTGTCTAGGTTTAGTTTATCTACTTAGTGGTTTACGTGCGGCGTGAAGCTTCTATTCTGTGCGGAACAACGCCAGCTAATCATGCAGATCGAGAATTTCAAAATCTTCGCGGACCTCGTCGAAACCAAGAGCTTTTCAAAGTCCGCCAAGCTCAACGGCATCACTCAGTCGGCGGTGAGCCAGCAGGCGCGGGCGATGGAGCGGCACTTCAAGACGCTGCTGATCGACCGAAGCCAGAAACAGTTTCAGCTGACGCGCGAAGGTCAGCGGGTTTACGAGGCCGCGAAGGAGGTCCTGCACAACTACGAGAAGCTGCTCTCCGAATTGCAGGAGATGAAGAAGGTCATCAGCGGCACGATCCGGATCTCGACGATTTACTCGATCGGGCTCCACGAGTTACCGCCGTTCATCAAGAAATTCCTGCATGATTTTCCCTCCGTCAACGTGCGCGTCGAGTACCGCCGTTCGAATCTCGTGTATGAGGATATTTTACACAACTCCGTGGACTTCGGTCTCGTGGCCTTCCCGGTGAAGCAGCGGCAAATCGAGGTGCTGCCGTTCCGCAACGACCATCTGGTGCTGATCACGCACCCGAATCACCCGTTGTCGAAGCGGGCGGAGATTGAGGTCAAGGATCTCGCCGGTCAGAAGTTCATCGGGTTCGATCCCGACATCCCGACGCGCAAGGCGGTCGATATTATTTTCCGCGAGCACAAGCTCGAGATCGAGCCCGTGATGGAGTTCGACAACATCGAGACCGTAAAGCGGGCGGTCGAAATCGACCACGGCATTGCCATCGTTCCCCAGGCCACGGTGGTGCAGGAGCAGAAGCAGGGCACGCTCGCGGTGCTGCACTTCAAGGGCCGTGAGTTCACCCGCCCGCTCGCCATCCTCCATCGCAAGGGTCGGGTCCTGACGCCCGCGATGAAGAAGTTCATCGAGACGCTCGGTTTGGATCTCCCTGAGAGCCGGGATAACTGAGCTTCGACTCCAGGCTGTTTGCGGCGCGGGGCCTGTTGTGTAGCGTCGCGTAAACCTCCTTCCCCATGATTCACCTCCGCCTTGGTTCGTCGCTCGTTTTTGCCACCCTCGGGTTGGGCCTCGCTGCCTGCAGTCCCGCCAAGGAAGAAGCCCCGGCCAAAGCGAAGGCGGTTGCCGCCTCTCCTGCCGCCAACGGCGGTGCGCCGGCCGCGTTGCCGACGCTCGGCAAGGCCCCGGCTTGGGAACTGAAGGACGTCAATGGGACCGTGGTGCGCTCAACGCAATTTGCCGGTAAGGTGGTGGTGGTGGATTTTTGGGCCACCTGGTGCCCGCCCTGCCGCGCGGAAATTCCCGGCTACACCGAACTGCAGAAGAAATACGGCAAGGATGGTTTTGTGATTGTCGGCGTCTCGCTGGATCAGGCGGGACCCGAGGTCGTGAAGGCCTTCGCAGGCAAGTATGCCGTTAATTACCCGTTGGTGATGGGTGATGATACGGTCGTGGGCGCGTTCGGCGGCGTGGAAGCGATCCCGACCACGTTCTTGATCGATCGCAACGGCCAGATCCGTGACCGAAAAATGGGCGCCGAAGATACTGCTGACTACGAAAAAAAGGTCATCGCGGTGTTACAGGAAAAGTCCTGAGGCGGGGCGCTCGCGACGGTGTCCGAAATGTAGACCCGGCCCCTGGTCGGGTGCCTGCCCACTGGGCGGGCCTACCGTGGAGGCATCCCAACGCTTTGGGGTGACCAAGTGAGGTTGTTGCCAAAAACCAAAAGGGGCCGGCGATAACCCCTTAACGCCGGCCCCAGTTTTTTTCTGATTCCGACCTTTCGGTCGGTTTCACGCTACCCCAAAGTCCTGCCGAAGCAGGCTGGGTAGCTTAAGCAGCGGGCGTGCCACGCGGGTCGGGTCGTTTGTGACCTGCTAGAAAAGTATTCATGCTCCGGTTTCGCCGGATTGCTGCGAAGTCAGGAACTGACCCAACCAGATGCGACCGCCGGACTCATCCATAAACGCGCCGTCGAGTTGAGCCTCGAATGCGGCATCGATGATCGGGGTGAAGCGCGGACCGGGCTTCAGCCCGAGTTCGATCAGGTGCCGGCCGAGCACGAGTGGCTTCGGTGCCGCGTCGGCGATCGCCAGCGCCCGGGCTTGGGTGACCAGATCGTCGATGCGGGCGTGGATTTCCCCTGAGGGGAGGGGGGGGCGGCCGTTGGCGTCGGCATGCATCACCGCGGCAAGGTCTTCGATCGTGGCCGGGGCGAGTTTGCGGGCGAGGCGGCGGACTGCGGTCGCGGTGAACTCGGCCTGACCGTGGTGATGCGCCAAATGATGGACCACCATGGCCGCAACCGGGGCGTCGTCTTCGAGTGGCGCGCCGATACGGCGGAGAAACATGGCGGCAATGGGGCCCCCGGCGGGCTCGTGGCCGGGGCTCGTCCACCGCATCCGGCCGCGCTTTTCGACGTAGCTCGTTGTGTTCGGTTTGCCGAAATCGTGGGCCAGGGTGGCAAACATCAGCCAGCGCCGCCGCCTGGATCCGCTCCCTTGCCAGTCTTCGAGCGCGACCAAGGCATCAAGGCAGTGCTGGGTGTGCGCGAACACATCGCCCTCCGGATGCCATTCCGGTTCCTGCGGCGTCCCGGCGAGGGCGGACACTTCTGGAAAGTGGGCCAGCCAACCGGTCTCGGCCAAGACGGAGAGCCCGCGGGACGGTCGGATGGCCTTGGTCGCCCACTTTTCCCATTCGCCCCAGACCCGCTCGACCGCCAGCTCGGGATACGTCGCCGCAATACTCCGGCTCAGCGCCGCGGTTTCAGGGGCGAGTGTGAAGTCAAAACGCGCTGCGAGCTGAAAGGCCCGCAGGACGCGCAGCGGATCTTCGACGAAGGCCGTGCTCGTGTGGCGCAGAACCTTGGCCCGTAGATCCCTTTGCCCGTCGTAGGGGTCGATCAGTGCGCCCGTGAAGGGATCCAATGCGATGGCATTGACCGTGAAGTCCCGGCGGGCGGCCGCGGCGGCATCACTCAGGGTGGGATCAGGCTCAACCGCGAAGCCCCGGTGGCCGGCACCAGTCTTGGACTCGCGGCGCGGGAGGGAAAAATCGTACTCCGCCCCACTCGTGCGGCTGCGGACCTTGAGGACGCCGAAGCTGCGGCCGACGACATCGGTCGAGCCGAACGGAGCGAGGACCCGGTGGAGGGACTCAAAATCGACGCCCCCCGCCTCGATATCAAAGTCCTTCGGGGTGATGCCGAGCAGCCAGTCGCGTACGCCGCCGCCTACGAGCCTAGGCCGGCCGATGCGCCGCACCGCTTCCAGCATGGCGCGAAGGTCGGACGGGAGTGTCAATTCGGCCGGCATACGTGGCTCAGCCTCGTTTGGCGAAGGCGACGAACATGACCAGCAGCCAGCCCGCCATCAGGGCGATGCCGCCGACCGGCGTCACGGGCCCGAGCCAGCGCGGTCCGCCGAGGGCCAGCCAGTAGATTGACGCGGAGAAAAACACCACCCCGATGGTCCAGCAGCGTGCGATCCAGACGATGAGCCCGTTGGAATCGGAGGCCGAGGCCCGGGCCCAGGCCGCCAAACCGAGCAGGGCGAGCGCATGAAAAATATGATAGTGCGCCGCGGTTTCCCAAGCCTGCATCGTTCCGCGTTCCATCAGCGTGGCCTTGAGCACGTGGGCCCCCGTGGCCCCCAGAGCGACGCCGGTAAGTCCGAGCGCCCCTGCGGCTAGCAGTGGAAACGAGAAACCTGAGTTGGCTTTGCTCATGGTGCGGCACGTTCGCAGATTGAGCCGGGGAAACAAGTGCGCTTGTGCCCGCGGAGAGGCTTGGCCGGCCGGTTATGAGGGCCCGAACGTGATTCTGGGCGAAAAGGTCGTTGACAGGACTTCTTTAGACCTTAGCTCTTGCCTCTTTTCGCATGAAAACGTTCCTCGCCAAGAAGGAGACGGTGCAACCCAAGTGGTATCTTATCGATGCTACCGGGGTTCCACTTGGTCGCCTTGCCGTTAAGGCCGCCAACATTATCCGTGGCCGCCATAAAGCCACTTACACCCCTAGCGTCGACACCGGCGATTTCGTGGTCGTTATCAATGCGGAGAAGGTCGTCCTCACCGGTAAGAAGGAAGAGCAGAACGAGTACATGTTCTTCTCTGGCTTCGTCGGCGGCGAGAGCTATCGCAAACTCTCCCAGATGCGCGAGCGTCACCCCGAGTTCATCATCGAGCGTGCCGTCAAAGGCATGCTGCCGAAGAACACCATCGCGGCCAAAATGCTGACCAAGCTCCGCGTTTTCGCCGGCGCGAAGCACACGCACGAAGCCGCCAATCCCCAGAAAATTTCCGCCTGATCCACTGCTAGACCATGAGCGCTGCTACACCTGCCAACGTTTTCCTCGGCACCGGCCGCCGCAAGACCTCCACCGCCCGCGTGCGCGTGACCGAGGGTACCGGCAAACTGTCCGTCAACGGTCGTGATTTTGAGGACTATTTCTCCCACGAGAACTTCGCCAAGCAGGCCTACGCGCCGCTCCTGACGGTCGAACTTCGCGAGAAGATCGACGTCACCGCCAACGTGGCGGGTGGCGGTGTCGCTGGTCAGGCCGGTGCGGTGGCGCACGGTATCGCCCGCGCGCTGCAGAAGATGAACGCCGAGTTGCGTCCCGCCCTCAAGAAGGCGGGTCACATTAAGCGCGACCCGCGCGAGAAGGAACGTAAGAAGGCCGGTCAACCGGGCGCCCGCAAGCGCTTCCAGTTCTCGAAGCGCTAAGCTTTCCGAGCTCACTTTCCAACGCCGCCCAATCCGGGCGGCGTTTTTTTGCGCTCAAATTCCGGGACTGGAACGTGACTTGCTAACGCTAGCGGCATGAAAACTCCTATGTCCCGCCTCCGCCTCGCACCCTTCGGCTGGTTGGCGTCGGGCTCCGTGGCGCTCGCTCACCCCGGCCATGATGACGGGCACGAGCTGATTTGGGACTTAAACCACCTCTCCTCCCACCCCGTCGCCACGGTGCTCTGGGTTGCCGTCGCCATTCTCGCCGCTGGCGTCATCTGGCAGGCGGTGCGCCGTCGGAGCCGCACCCAGCGCCTGCCGGTGTCACGGGACTGAACGTCGCCAATAAAAAGTGGGGCCGCATGTCCCCCTCGGATCGGATTGGACGGGAAATCCTATCGTTTTAAGCCGATGAGGAGATCGCTTTACTCCGTCACAGCTTGCGGGGATCGCAGCTCAGGCGGGGAAACGATCGTGCCAGGATCGTCCGAACGTCACGCAGCGCCTGCCTCAGGCGCACGGCGTCGGGAGAGACGATTTTAAGGCTCCAACCGCCGGCGCGCAACGCACTGACGCCGACCCAAAGGCCCTCACGATGGAGCGCGGCGACTTCGAACCGCCAGGCCGGCTTTGGCTCCGTGGCGGCATCTGGGCTGATCAGTATCGCATTGGCAAAACAGGCGGCCGGGCCCGATCCGGCCCACGCCGCCAAAGCTTTAAGTCCCGCGCCGCTTTGATCGAGGCGCTCACGCAACACGCGTTCGCCCCCAACACACACGTCCAATTCAAGGCAGAGCTTTTCCCAACCCCACGCTTCCCCGTGGCCGATGCGACCGGCCGTGAGCTGGTCCACAAAGTAAAGGGACCCGCCGGCGGCGACGTCGACCGTCGTGACCTGCCGGTAAGAGGACCCGCGGTGCGGCACGAGCGGTTCCGGCATGACCTCCAACCAGCCGTCGCGTGCGACCGAGAAATGCTGCCGACACTCGGCGGCACCGCCCTTCATTTTGAAAACACGGCTGGCGCTCGGCGTCGTCACCAGCAGGGCGGCCGCGGCGTCGATCGTGATGGCGGATTCAAGCCGGTCTCCCTCAAGAATGCCGGCCGTTGGATTGACCACCTGCACGAGCAGCACGCGCGACGTGGCATCCCAGTACGGTTTGGAAAGATGGTACGGCGCTCGGAATGACTGCGCGGCTAGGATCGTCCGACCGTCCGGGCGTGGCGCTGCGCGCAACGTGAGATGGCCGGAGAAGTTGGCACCACGGCCATCCGCACCGGCCGATAAACTCAAACTCCCGGTCATGTCCGCGCGGCGCCGCCGAACAGCACGTGGTGTTCGATCCAGGCGATGACCGCGTCGAGGTTGTGCTCGCGCTTGAGATCACAAAACAGGAACGGCCGCACCCCCCGCTGGATCTTGGCGTCACGGTCCATGACGCCGAGGTCCGCACCGACCAGCGGGGCCAGATCGATTTTGTTGATGATGAGCAGATCGCTGAACCGGATCGCGGGCCCGCCCTTGCGCGGGATCTTGTCCCCTTCCGCAACGTCGATGACGTAGATGAACGCATCTACCAGCTCAGGGGAAAACGTGGCGGTCAAATTATCGCCGCCGCTCTCGACCAGGACCAACTGGAGGTCGGGAAAATTCGCCTCCAGCGCGCGGCATGCCTGCTCGTTCATCGTCGTGTCGTCCCTGATCGCCGTGTGCGGGCAACCGCCCGTCTCGACCCCGGCGATACGCTCCGCCGGTAACGCGCTGTGTTGGATCAGAAACTGTGCGTCCTCTGAGCAATAAATGTCATTGGTCACGACCGCCATCGAGAGGCGGTGGCGGAGCCGCTGACAAAGTTTGAGACACAGCATGGTCTTGCCGGAACCAACCGGGCCGCCGATGCCGATGCGGGGAGGGCGTTTCATCATGGGTGTAGCGAGTAATGAGATGCGGGTATCGAGTAGTCGGGGTGTTTCATCGCGATCAAGCGGGAGCACGCTTCAGGCTCACTGCCCGCTAAACTTATGAAATGAACATCCGGGAATCGGCCGTTTCGTGCCGGGCGGCCGCGATGTCGAGCCAGGGGTTGAACCAGCCGATTTCGTTGCGCGGGATCTGCTCCGCGGCCGCGATGAACTTCGGCGCGGTGGCGAGCGCCTCCGTGAGCAGTGACTGGGCGCCGTTCTGGCCGAGCCGGAGCAGCTTCATCGCGGCGGACAGCAACGATGCCAGGCTTGCGTAGGAAACACCGGCGAGTATCGCGGGCAGCGGCGCGCCGAGGACGCGGCCCTCGAGCGCGGCGGACACGGCCGTCGCGCCGGGCCAGTGGTGTTCGGTGGAGCGGCGCAGGAACTCCCGGGCGAGGGCCGAATCACGCAAATTGGCCGCGAGCTCCGCGCGTTGCCGGCCGATGTTCTCCGAAGCCATGCGGGCCTCGCGCGTGGATCTTAAAGCCGATGATAAAACGCAGAGCTCGCCAATCTCGGTCCAATCTGGAGCGCCGAACGCTCGCCACGCGTGCGCGGCGAGCGGCAACTCCGCGTGGCCCAGAGCGGGCAACGCCGAGAGAAAGATAAAATCGCGGAGAGTCGCGCGGTCGCGGACCACGCCCTCCTGGACGAGGCCCTCAAGTCCGTACGAGTGGGCGTAGCTTCCGGTCGGGAAAAACGAGTCGCCTGCCTGCAATAGGCCGCAGACCCAGAGGGCGGGATTGGCGGGTTCGTCGCGGCGGGGCGCCGACGAACCCGCACTCTCTACTATGGATATTTTCCGCGCCGCCATGGTCAGTGCTGGTGACTCGGGCCCAACTCTTGGGCGGGTAACCCGCCGCGGGCGAAGCGGCCAGGGCGGAAGATCGCGCGGGTCGCGCGGTAGGGCACCTTCAAGCGTTCCAGCAGGTGGCGTACGGCGGGTTCATCCGCGGCGATCAGGCGCGTCGGCTCGGCGGCGAGTTCGAGGTGAAGGTTACCGACGGCCCAGCCGATGCCGGCGGCGGCCGAGGGCGCAATGTCCAATCCGATTTCGACCACCGCCTCTTCATGCTGGCGCACCACATAGCGCGCTGTCTCAGACTGAAAAACCGTGTCGCCGGGTTTCAGGGGCGCCGGCAAATCGAAGCCGAACTCAGTGCCGTCGTCCGCCGCGCCGCGCCAGAGCCGCTTCGCCAGCGTGAAGCGATCGGCGCGCAGCGCAATTTCAGCGCGCGAGAGGTCGGTGGTGGCGAGGGTTTGCGTGACGAGATGGAGCATGAGGGGGTTCTCCTTGGGGCGCGGGCGCCCAGGCCCGCTATTTCGGAAAAATCAGGTCGTCAAAACAGGAAGTAGCGTTGGGCCATCGGCAGGACCTTCGCCGGCTCGCAAGTGAGGATGCGGCCATCGGCCTTCACCGTGTACGTTTCCGGATCCACTTCGATTCTCGGCATCGCGTCGTTCAGCACCATGTCGCGTTTGCCGATCTTTCGGCACCGCCTCACCGGCTCGAGTCGGCGGGCGAGCCCGAGATCGGCGAGTTTCCCCTTTTTCAGTGAGGCTTCGCTGACGAACGTGACGTTGGTCGACGCCAGCGCCTTGCCGGCTGCGCCGAACTGGGGACGGTAAAACGTCGGCTGCGGGGTAGGGATCGAAGCGTTCGGATCACCCATGTTGGCCCACGCGATGAAGCCACCCTTGAGTACGAGCTCAGGTTTGACGCCGAAGAGGGCGGGTTTGAACACGACGAGGTCAGCCAGCTTGCCGACCTGCAGCGAGCCGACGATGTGGGCAATGCCGTGGGCGATGGCGGGATTGATCGTGTATTTTGCGAGGTAACGCAGCGCGCGGAAATTATCCGCGGCCGGGTGCTCTGCGCCGCTGAGCGCCCCGAACTGACACTTCATTTTGTGCGCCGTCTGCCAGGTCCGGATAATGACTTCGCCGATCCGGCCCATGGCCTGCGAGTCGGAGGACATCATCGAGATGGCGCCGAGATCGTGCAGGCAGTCTTCGGCGGCGATCGTCTCGGGCCGGATGCGCGACTCGGCGAACGCAACGTCCTCGGGGATCTTCGAATCGAGGTGATGGCAGACCATCAGCATGTCCAGATGCTCGTCGATGGTGTTGACAGTAAACGGGCGCGTCGGGTTGGTCGACGAGGGCAGTACGTTGGCTTCGCCGCAGACGCGGATGATGTCGGGGGCGTGTCCGCCGCCGGCACCTTCAGAGTGAAACGTATGGATCGTCCGGCCCTTGAAGGCCCGGATCGTATCGTCGACATAGCCGGACTCGTTCAGCGTGTCCGTGTGGATCGCGACCTGCACGTCGAGTTCGTCGGCCACGCCTAGACAGACGTCGATGGCCGCGGGGGTCGTACCCCAGTCCTCGTGCAGCTTGAGTCCGATGGCACCGGCAAGAACTTGTTCGCGCAGCGGGGCGGCGGTGCCGCAGTTGCCCTTGCCCATAAATCCGAGGTTCATCGGATACGCTTCCGCGGCCTCAAGCATGCGGTGCATGTTCCAACGCCCGGGCGTGCAGGTGGTCGCAAACGTGCCGGTCGCGGGACCGGTGCCGCCGCCGAGCATCGTCGTGATGCCGGCGCTGATGGCTTCGTCGATCTGTTGCGGGCAGATGAAATGGATGTGCGTGTCGATGCCGCCGGCCGTGATGATGCAGCCCTCGCCCGCGAGCACTTCGGTCGCGGCGCCGACGATCATCGGGTTTTTCTTTTTCGTCTTCGGGTCGGCGTAGACCGAGCCGAGCCCGCTCTGGATGCCGGGATTGCCGGCGTGGCCGATGCCGACGATCACGCCGTGCTTGATGCCGAGGTCGGCTTTGATGACGCCAAGCAGCGGATCGAGGATCAGCGCGTTGGTGATGACGAGGTCGAGGCACTCCGCATCGAGCGCCGTCGGGGACTGCCCCATGCCGTCGCGGATGACCTTGCCGCCGCCGAATTTGATCTCGTTGCCGTAGCCGCCACCTTCAGCGATCAGGTCGCGCTCGACCTGCACGAACAATTCGGTGTCGGCGAGCCGAACCCGGTCGCCGACGGTGGGGCCGAACATTTCGGCGTATTGGCGGCGGGAAAGTTTGAGGCTCATTTTGAGTTCGGTTTGCGGTTGGCCGCGCGCGAAGGGGTGCGCGCGGCGGGCTTGCCGGCGGATTTCACGTCGAGGCGACCGTTGATTTTGCCCTGGAGTCCGTAGACTTCGCGCTGGCCGGCGAGGGCGACGAGCTCGACGCGCTTGGTGTCGCCGGCCTCGAAGCGGACCGCGGTGCCCGCGGGAATGTTGAGCCGGAAGCCTCGGGCGACGGCCCGATCGAAACGCAGGGCATCGTTCGTTTCGAAGAAGTGGTAATGTGAGCCGACCTGGATCGGACGGTCGCCGGTATTGGTGACGTCGAGCGTGGTTGTCGCAAGGTTCAGGTTCGCGTCGAGGGCGGGCGCATCGGTCGCGGGGATGATTTCACCGGGGATCATTTTGCGGGAAGGGACAAGGCGGTCGTGATCAAGGGACTAGGGACCAAACGAACAAGTGACTGGTTGGAGGAGAGACCGACGTGCGACTGGCATCGGGTGATTTGAAAGGTCCCTTGGTCGCTGAGTCAGCGTATGGGATTATGCACCGTGACCAGTTTGGTGCC
>CAIJFT010000214.1 GCA_903820035.1 uncultured Opitutia bacterium | reverse complement strand
GCGGGTGAAACTAGTCCACGTGCAGATCAGCCGGCCCAGTGTCGGTGAGCCGGGAAATTCGTTGGTCGCCAGCCAGTTTTTGTCGGGAGCCACTTGTCCGCTCGGCGATCGATAGACCACGACGGGATCTGACCAGGTGGCTCCCTCGTCGGCGGATCGGCTCACCACGACCGCCGCCAACCCAAAACCATCGTCGATGGATCCAAGCGTGTTCAGGTAGAGATCGCCTTGTGGTCCGGCGGCGGCGACCGGATCAGTGGCGCGCAGGTACGGGCCGCCGCTCGTCGTCGTCAAATGCGGAATCAGGCCGCGGGACCAGGTGGATCCGCCGTCGCGGGAAATCGAATACCCGCAACCGATGGCACCGCCGCCGGCGGAATAGCGGCCTTCCTGAAATGTCGCTAGCAGCAGATCGGGTCGGAGCCCACTGCGGATCAGGTGTGGTTCGGCCTGCCCGCGCTGTTCGACGGGCAGTGGCCCCGGGTCCTCGCCCAAGCGCACGTTCACACCCACGCGGGCATCGAGGATTGCGGGTGGCTTTCCCTTGGCCGGATTGCTGACCCCGGCCGCGGCGCGGGTGGGGGCTGCGGGTAGCCGCCAAAGCCTGCCGCTTGAGATCAGCGCGGGATTGAGACCGGCCCAACCAGGCAGCTCGAGAATCGGTTCCTTGGCCGCCAAAAACCCAATCGTCAGGCTTGCTCCCCAAACGGCGCGCGCGGCCCGGCGAAGGGGAGAGTAGTGGCCGGCGGCGCACATGGGGGGGGCGGGCCGACTACACTACGCCTACGATACGTTGGGTGCCGGAGGACTTTCCCAGGGGGGCGACTTCATCGCCGGTTTTCCGGCCCAAGAGCAGGCGGCCCAAGGGGGACGACGGTGTCACAACCAGAATCGAGCCGGGGCCATCGGGGAGTTCAAGGCCTCCGGCATGAGGGCCGAGGAAATAGCGGGACCGCCGGCCGGCTTTGGTCGACTCCAATTCAATGAGGGCACCCAACGCAATCGGAGTCCCGGGACCGAACTCCGGCAGCGCCATCGCGCGGTAGTGCGCGATGCTGGCGTGAATTTCCGCTGCGAGCTTCGCTTGCCCTTCCGCGAGGTAGGCGGCCTCCTGACTGTGTGTATCCCACTTGTTTTCCGCGCGGCTTTCCTCGCTGATCGCTTCGTCGCGGGACATTTCCGCCGCGTTGGTTTGCCGGGCCAACTCTTGTTGGAGTTGCTGGATGATCAGGTCGCGTAGTTGGGCTTTTATCACGGGAGCAAAAACTTTGGTAAAAGTTGCGGGACCTGTTTTTGACTGGCACCGGCGAAAACCGGT
This sequence comes from uncultured Opitutia bacterium, assembly GCA_903820035.1. Classification (GTDB taxonomy): domain Bacteria; phylum Verrucomicrobiota; class Verrucomicrobiia; order Opitutales; family Opitutaceae; genus ER46. Next base: position 1,653 of record CAIJFT010000214.1, on the reverse strand, counting down.
GCGCATCTTCACCCGTCACCTGTCCCGCTTGTCAATGGGCATCACGCATGGCTCGAAAAATCAGCTTCATCAACTACAAGGGCGGCGTCGGTAAGACGTCGCTCATCGTTAACACCGCCGCGGCGTTGGCCAAACTCGGCAAACGCGTTTTGCTCTGCGATTTCGACACCCAGTCGAACGCCAGCATTTGGCTGCTCAAGCTGGACCGCTGGAATAAGATCAACGCGGCCGGGGAGGGTGCGGTCTTCTCGATTTTCGAACCCGGCACCGCCAAGCTTCAGGATCTGATCATCCGCGATGTGGTGGAGGGCAAGTCGGGCGAGCGCCTGCTACCTGGGCTCGATCTCGTGCCGACGGCCTTCAACTTGGTCGACTTGGAGAGCGAGTACACCGGCGATCCCAAGCGTCCGCCCTTCCAAGTATTCTGCGAGCAACTGGCGGAGGTGGAGGCAAACTACGATTTCATCCTGTTTGATTGTCCCCCGAACATCCTCCGGGCCTCGCAGTGCGCTGTCTTCTCCTCGAACGAGATCTACGTGCCGGCCAATCCCGATGCATTGAGCTTGGTGGGGTTTACCCTGCTCGTGGAAAAGCTGCAGAAGTTCCATCAGCTCTCGGCGAGTTTCCGGCGTTCCGCGATGGGCGCACCGGCCCAGGTGCACGGAATTATTTTCAACTCGATCAAGACCGGCGTCGATATCGAGGTTCCGAAAATGCGCATGCAGCTTCGACTGAATCAGTTTAAGACGGTCAAGCGCGCCGCGCCGAACGCGAAGATTTTCAACGCCCAGATTCGCGACGCGATGGTCGTGCGGCGGGCGGTCGCGCTTGGTTTGCCGGTCGCTCTGGTCAGTGCGGAGGCGACCGATGCGGGTCCGTCCGGCGACAACGTCATCACCGACTACCGGCGCCTTGCCGCCGAACTGGTTCAGCACATGCCAGCCTGAGTCGCGACCTGAGCGGTATCCCGGTCCGCTCCTCTTCTAATCTACACATGAAATCCACCGCGAAAGACTGGGACGCCGCCCGTAGTGCATTTTCGACTTCCATCATGGTCGACACGTCTCTGAACATCTTGGCCCAAAATTTGGACGGTCCGGCGTGGCCCATCAAAAGCAAGGAGGACACCCCGGCAAAGTACATCGACCTTAGTTTCGAGGAAGTGATCGAGTTGCTGCAGCTTAAGGGGCAGGGGCCGGATAAGATCGATCAACTCATCGAGATTCTCCGCGAGACGCTGGCCTTTGACACCCCGTTTGGCGACATGATCGAACAGGCGCAGGCTGCGTCTGAGCGGGACAATCCCATCCTGAAGAATCTTGCCCGGCTTGCCATTCCGGAGACCTTCCCGATTGCCCTCTCTTTCTTGGACGAGGGGACTTTGGAGTTCTGCAAACTCGAGGGGCTATCGACGCTGGGGGAATTTGCGGTTTTTGCGCAGGGGATGTCGCAAAATGTCATCGTGGGTGGGGACTTCAGGAAATTGCTCAACGCGCTCTCCCATGTCGATGAGGAGGCCCTCGCGGGCACGGTGCCTTTCCGCCGTGGTCAAAAGGGTTTGCATCTCGCCGAGGCCATGGCGCATGCGGCCAGGGCCGCCGACGGTGCTGCGAGGGCGGAGTTGGCCACCACTTGGTTCGAGACGGAAATCGC
>CAIJFT010000213.1 GCA_903820035.1 uncultured Opitutia bacterium | reverse complement strand
TCGATGGTCGGCTTCGTGATGTCGACCGGCGAAGAAAAGCCCACCCTCGCGCGCGATACCATGTTCGCCGTCGTCATGCTCGTCCTCAACGGCTTCATGGGGCTCGCCCTGCTCGTGGGCGGCCTGCGCCACCGGAAACAGTCCTTCAACCTCCAAAGCGCCAACGCCTTTTTGGTGCTCATCCTGCCGTTGACCGTGCTTGGCCTCGTGCTGCCCAACTACACCCGCGCCACGGTCGGGCCGACACTTTCGTCCTTTCAGATGATCTTCCTGTCGGTGATGTCGGTCGCCATCTACGGGATCTTCCTGATCGTGCAAAACCAGCGCCATCGTGGTTTCTTCATGGCGCCCGAGGAGGCCGCCGCGACCGCCGCGGCCGTGGCGGCGGAGCCCGCGCATCAGGATTCCAGCCCCACCGCCTACCACGCCACGCTGCTCGCGCTTTACGGCCTGCCGCTCGTCCTCCTCGCCAAGCAGATGGCCACTCCGCTCGACGCACTCGTCAGCCGTCTGGGCGCGCCCACCGCGCTCGGGGGCTTTGTCATGGCGCTGCTCGTGCTGACCCCGGAATCGATCGCCGCGGTCCGAGCGGCGCAAGCGAATCGCCTGCAACGCTCGATCAACGTACTGCTCGGCTCGGTCTTGGCGTCCATCGGGCTAACCATTCCGCTCGTCATCACGGTTTCGCTCGTTACCGGACGCTCGCTCGAACTCGGGCTCGGCGCCACCGACGTGGTCATGCTCCTGCTCACGCTCGCCACCAGCGTATTGACGTTCTCCGTGGCCCGCACGCACCTGCTGCTCGGCTGCGTGCACCTCATGCTTTTCGGCGCTTATCTCATGCTGATGTTCGATCGCTGATCACACCGCCCGCCGCGTCCTGGCCGCAGCGGGCTTTACCCGACCCGACCGGACGATACCGTCCCTCAACCCCAACCCCTACCCGATGAAGCTCACCGTCCTCCGCACCTGCCTGCTGATTGCCGTTGCGGCCGTACTTGGCGCCGCCGAACGGCCCAATGTGGTCGTCATCCTCTGCGATGACCTCGGCTACGGCGACGTCAGCGCCAACAACCCGCGCGGCAAAATCATCACACCGCACATGGACCGCATCGCGCGCGAAGGCGTGCGCTTCACCGACGCCCACACGCCGTCCTCGGTCTGCACGCCCACGCGTTATGGCTTGCTGACCGGCCGCTACAACTGGCGCAGCCGGCTGCAATCGGGCGTGCTCGGCGGACTTTCCCCGCGGCTGATTGAGCAGGGACGGACGACGCTTGCGTCGCTGCTGAAGGCCCAGGGCTACCACACCGCCGCCATCGGCAAGTGGCACCTCGGCATGGACTGGGCCAAGCTCCCCGGGAAAAACGTGTCCGAGCTCGGCGTGGAGGGGCCGACCCAGGTGCGCAACGTCGACTTCACCGCGCCCATCGCCAACGGCCCGAACAGCGTCGGCTTCGATCTCTATTTCGGCATCGCCGCATCCCTCGACATGGTGCCGTACACGTTCATCGAGAACAACCGCGTCACGGTAAACCCGACCGTGGAGAAATCATTCCCGATGTTCCCCGGCCATGCCGGCGAGGCACGCCCCGGGCCCGCCGCGCCGGACTTCGAAGTCGCCAACGTGCTCCCCACGCTCGCGCGCAAAGCCGGCGACTACATCGCGGACCGCGCGAAGTCCGGCCAACCGTTTTTCCTCTACCTCCCGCTCAACGCCCCGCACACCCCGATCGCTCCCAACAAACCGTGGATCGGAAAGAGCGGACTCAACCTCTACGCGGACTTCGTGCTGGAAACCGATTGGGCCGTCGGCGAAGTCCTCGCCGCCCTCGAGCGCGCCGGCGTCGCCGACAACACGTTGCTCGTATTCACCAGCGACAACGGCTGCTCGCCGCAGGCGCGGATCGATGAGCTCCACGACAAGGGTCACGATGTGAGCGGCCCCCTCCGGGGCTACAAGGCCGACGTCTTTGACGGCGGCCACCGCGTGCCGTTTTTCGTCCGCTGGCCGGCCCGGATCAAACCCGCGGTCACGGACCAACTCGTCTGCCTCACCGACGTTTTCGCCACCTGTGCTGAAGTCGTCGGCGCCAAGATTCCGGACAACACCGCCGAGGACAGTTTCAGCTTCCTCGGCAACCTCACCGGCCGCGGCACCTCCGCGCGCGACGCCGTCGTGCATCACACCATCTCGGGCGCGTTCGCCATCCGCCAGGGCCCGTGGAAACTCGCGCTCTGCGCCGGAAGCGGCGGCTGGAGCGATCCGCGCGAACCCGAGGCGGCGAAAAAAGGCCTGCCCGCCACGCAGCTTTTCCGGATCGCGGACGGCGACATCGCCGAGCAAAAAAACGTCGCCGCGGAAAACCCCGAGGTCGTCGCCCGCCTGACCAAGCTCCTGGAAAAATTCGTCGCCGACGGCCGCACCACGCCCGGCGCCCCGCAGGCCAACGCCGTGCCCGTCATGCTACGCAAGCCCCTGCCCGAGACCCCGGCAGCCAAGAAAAAGAAAAAGGCCTAGCGCAACCGCGCCGGCCCCGCCCATGCAGATTGGAATTTTCACCAAGATCTTTGCGCGGCCCTCGCTGGACCTCGTGCTCGACGCGGTGGCGGCCACGGGGCTGCGCTGCGTGCAGTTCAATTTGGAGAGCGCAGGGTTGCCGCCGATGCCCGACTCGGTTCCGCCCGAGTTGGCCCAGCGCATTCGCGAAGCGACCACCGCCCGCAGCCTCACGATCGCCTCGGTTCAAGGCACGTTCAACATGAGCCACCCCGACCCGGAGCACCGCCGCGCCGGGCTCCGTCGCCTGCGCGTAATCGCCGGTACCGGCGCGATCCTGAAAGCTCCGGTCATCGCGATCTGCATCGGCACCCGCGATCCGGAGAATATGTGGCGGCACCACCCGGACAATGCCACGGCGGAGGCATGGCGCGACATGTCCGCCTGCGTGCGTGACGCGGTGCGGATCGCCGCCGACGCCGGCGTGACGCTCGCGCTCGAGCCCGAGGTCACCAACCTCGTCGGCTCCGCGGCGTGCGCCCGCCGCCTGCTCGACGAGATCGGTTCGCCGCACCTGCAGATCACGATGGATGCGGCCAATTTATTTCACGCCGGCGAACTTCCCCGGATGGCGGAGATCATGGACGAAGCCTTTGCGCTGCTCGGCCGCGATCTCGTCCTCGCCCACGCCAAGGACATCTCCCGCGACGGTGAAGCGGGGCAAGAGCCCGCCGGCCACGGCCGGCTCGATTACGACCGCTACCTATCCCTGTTGCGCGCCTCCCGGTTCCCGGGACCGCTCCTGCTGCACGGTCTGGCCGAAGCTCAGGTGGCCGGCTGTATTTCGTTCCTCCGCACCAAAATCGCCGCGGCTGAATCGCTCGGCTAAGGGTCCAACTGGATTCGATGTAAGCGTCCCACTCGGCCAGCCCGCGAAGATTGCCCCGTGCCCCCACCTCGGACCCACTCCCCGACGTTGCCCATGAAACCGCGTTTCTCCCGGTCGGCGCTCCTCCTTTGCCTGCTGCTGCCCGCGCTCGCCGGCAGTCCGCTCCGGGCCGCGGCGGCGGATGAGCCCGTTGATTTTCAGCGCGCCCGGGCGCTGTTCGAAAAACGCCAGCGGGGTGAGCCCATCACCGCCGAAGAGCAGGCGTACGTCGCCCGCGCCATCGCGGCGCAAAAGGCCGCCCAGGGAAAGACAGCGGGCAAAGCGGAGGCGGCCAAGGCCGGCGGCACCACTCCGGTCTCCGATCCCAAGCTGGTCGCGGCACTCATCCCGCTCGATGAATTGACCGGAACCTACCAGGGAGAGTCGGGCGGACTTTACGGCGACGGCCGGAATACGCCTCCCTCCGAACACGCGGCCGCATATCTCGCCGAGTCGAAAAAAATCCATCCCCTCGACGCCGCGGGCCGGCCCGCCCCAGACGGGAAAATCGTCCTGCTCTCCATCGGGATGTCGAACACGACCATGGAGTATTCCCATTTCAAACGGATCGCCGATGCCGACGGGGAGAAATCGCCGCACGTGGTCATCGTCGATGGGGCCAAGGGCGCGCGCACCGGCCTCGCGTGGTCGCTGGACGGGCTCGAATTCCTGCCGGACGGCGAGTCGCAACGCCTGCTCGGCGAACTGGCCAAGGCCGGCCTGAATACCCGCAAGGGCTTCGGCGACACCTGGACCGGCGCCGAGGCGAAACTCAAGGCCAGCGACGTCACCGCCCGGCAAGTGCAGGCGCTTTGGATCAAACAGGCCGAAGCCAGACCGGGCGCGTTGGGCGAATTCCCCGACCATGCCCGGATTTTGCAGGCGAGCCTCGTGAATATTCTCAACATCGCGCGGCAGCATTATCCCAATCTGCGCGTCGCCTTCCTCTCCAGCCGGATCTTCGGCGGCTACGCCACGACGCCCTTGAACCCGGAGCCCTACGCCTACGAGGAAGCGTTCGCCCTGCGCTGGGTGATCCGGGATCAGATCAACGGCGAGCCGCGGCTCAATTACGACCCGGCGCACGGCCCGGTACGATCACCGATCGTGGTCTGGGGTCCCTACCTTTGGGCCAACGGGACCACGCCGCGGAAAAGCGACCGCCTCGCGTGGAAACTCGACGACTTTGTCGCCAGCGACCGCACGCACCCCGACACCCCGGCCCGGCAAAAGGTCGCGGATTTGCTGCTGCAGTTTCTCAAAACCGACGCCGGCACCCGTCCTTGGTTCGTCACGACCGCGTCAGCCCAGCGCTGAACCATCACCTGCCGCCCCCCTACCCCTCTTCCCGATCATGCAAAACCGCCGCCTCACCCGAATTCTCACCGCCCTAGCGCTCGCCGCCTTGGGCACGCCGGCGCGCGCCCAGGACTGGGGCGCCTACGCGATCGCGCCCGTGAGCGCGCCGACGATGGTGCTTGAGGCCGTGGCCGGCGGCACGACGGACGGCACCGTCGTCTCAATCAATCAACCCGCCGGACACGCGCACCAGAAATGGTTCGTGGTCGCGCGGGCGGGCGGCTTCGTCGCCCTCAAACCCGCCCACGACGCATCGCTCGCACTCACCGCGGCCCAAGGCGGCACGCGGCAGGGCACCCTCATCGTCCTGGAAAAAGACACCGGCGCGCCGGCCCAGCTTTGGTCCCTGGCCAAGCAGCCGAACGGCGCCTACGCGCTCGCCCCGCAACCCGCGCCCGGCCTCGGACTCGATCTGCTCGGGGGGAAGCAAAATCCCGGGGCGAAAGTCGACCTCTGGAAACTCAACCCGAACGATCCGCATCTGCAGTGGTTGATTCAGCCGCTCGCGGGCAGCGGGACCGCGGAAGTCAAAACGCCCCCGCCGCCGAAATACGTCCCGCCCGTCATCCGGCCCGAGGAGATTTTACCCGGCCGGACGAAGGAGTTTACCTTCACGCAGAGCAAAATCTTCCCCGGCACCGTGCGCCTCGTAACGGTCTTCATCCCGGCCCAATACGACGGCCGGAAGCCGGCGTGCGTCTATGTGAAGACGGACGGCTTCAATCCCCGCGAGCAAACGATGCTGGAAACCATGATCGCGACGAAGGAAATGCCCGTGACCATCGGGGTCTTCGTGCGGCCCGGCGAAGTGCCCGCGCCGATGCAAGGTACGCTCGGCCGGCGCAACCGCGATTTCGAATACGACGGCGTCAGCGACCACCACGTCCGCTTCCTCACCGACGAGTTGCTGCCGCACATCGCAAAGGAACTCGGCCTCAACCTCTCGACCGAGGGCAACGACCGCTGCATGGCCGGCGGCAGCAGCGGCGCCATCGCGGCCTTCACCGCCGCGTGGCACCGACCCGAGGCGTTCAGCCGCGTCTATGCGGCAAGCGGAAGCTGGGTGGCGTTTCGCGGCGGACACGAATTCCCCACCATGGTCCGCAAGTTCGAGGCCAAGCCGATCCGGGCGTTTCTCACGACCGCGACCCACGACATGGAAAACGCCGCGGGTGATTGGTTCCTCCTCGATCAGGAAATGGACAAGGCGCTGAAATTCTCCGGCTACGATTATCAGTTCCGCACCATCGAAGGCCGCCACGTCGCCGGCTACGCGGAACACTGGCGGGAGGCGATGGCCTACCTGTGGCAGGGCTGGCCCGAGCGCGTCAAAGCCGGTCCGAGCGCGCCCCGCGCCCAGGAAATCCTCCTCCCCGGCGAAGGCTGGCAACTCGTCGCCGAAGGTTTCAAGAGTACGCGCGGCCCGGCGGGCAACGCACGCGGAGAGGTGTTCTTCGCCGACACCACGGCCAACCGGATCCACCGGATCGGCCTGGACGGAAAAGTGAGCGTCTTCGTCGCCGAGGCGGGCGCGGCCCACTGCGTCACCATCGGGGCCGACGGCTCGCTGTTCACCACCTCGGAAAAATCCGGCAAGCTCATGCGCTACGATCCCGCGGGCCAGGGCACCGTCGTGCTGGAGGGGATCTCCGGCCACTCGATCCTGGCGCGGCCGGACGGCGGACTCTACGTGACGACCAACGGCGACAAGCCGAACGATCCGGGCGCCGTGTGGTTCATCAAAGACGGAAAGAAGACGCGCGTGGATAACGGCATCAAGTTCGCCACCGGCATGGCCTTTCGCCCCGACCAGTGGCTGCTCTCCGTCGCCGAGGGCCATTCGAAGTGGGTCTATTCCTACGGGATGAACGCCGACGGCTCGCTCGCCCACAAGGAACGGTTTTTCCATCTGTACGTCGCCGACTGGGACGATGAGGCGGGCCCCGAGTCCGTGTGCTATTCCCGCGAGGGCCGCCAGTTCATCGCCACCCGCAGCGGCGTGCAAATCAGCGCCGACGACGGTCCCACCCAGGTGATTCTGCCGGTGCCCGACCGCGCCCGCGTCATCGGTGTGGCCCTCGGCGGCGCGGGCCAGGACACCCTCTTCGCCTTCTGCGGAAACAAAATCTGGCAGCGCAAGGTGCAGCACCACGCGTCGGGCGCCTTCACCCCGTGGACGAAAGTCACGGCAAACAAGCTCTGACCGGGCACCGGGCTGAAGCCCGGGCCAACGGGTCCGCGGAAGGCAGACCACCTGCGGTTGACGAAAACCAAAATCCCCTTTGCCCCGTGCCCGGTGGCTCCACCAAGATCGGCTGATTATGCGTCTGCCAGTGCGCCCCCTTCCCGCCCTCGCCCTCTGTATTTTCGCCTCCCTCGGGATCGCGCTCTGGCCGGCCCGGGCCGCCGAGCCGTCCGCGCCGGCGCAAAAAACCCCGTACCGGACGCCCGCGGAGAGCGCCGCGTTGTTTCAGCTGCCCGCCGGTTACCGGCTTGAACTCGTCGTCAGCGAACCGGTCATCCGCGAACCCGTTGTCACCGTGTTCGACGGCAACGGCCGGATGTACGTCGCCGAGATGCGCACCTACATGCAGGACATCGACGGCCGGAACGAAAAGGACCCGATCAGCCGCATCTCACTCCACTGGTCCTCACAACCGAACGGCGTCTTCGACCGCCACTCGGTGTTCATCGACGGGCTGGTGCTGCCGCGGATGATCCTGCCGCTCGACGGCAGTCTGCTCGTGATGGAAACGGACTCGGGCGACATCTTCGAGTACCGCGACACCGACGGCGACGGCGTGGCCGACCGGAAAACCCTTTTCTTCCACGCGGAGGCGCGCAAGGGGAACCTCGAGCACCAGCCGAGCGGACTCGTGTGGTGCGCGGACAACTGGATTTATACGACGTACAACGCGAAGCGCATCCGCTGGACGCCGGACGGCGTGAAGGAGGAACCCACGGGCCCCAATGGCGGCCAGTGGGGCGTTTCGCAGGATGACTACGGCAAACCCTGGTACGTGAACGCCGGCGGGGAGCTCGGTCCGCTCAACTTCCAACAGCCGATCGTGTACGGCGCATTCAAGGTGCGCGACGAACTCGCGCCCGGCTTCAAGGAGGTCTGGCCGCTCGTACCCATTCCTGACGTGCAGGGCGGGCCCAACCGCTTTCGACCGGAGGAGAAAACCCTGAACCACATCACCGCGGCCTGCGGCGGCGAGATCTACCGCGGCGACCGTCTGCCGTCCGACCTGCGCGGCGACCTGTTGTTCGCCGAACCCGTGGGCCGGCTGATCCGCCGCGCCAAAATCGAGGAACGCGACGGCGTGACGCGACTGCGCAACGCGTACGAGCACTCGGAATTCATCCGCTCCACCGACCCCAATTTCCGGCCGGTCAACCTCGCGAACGCCCCGGACGGCACGCTCTACATCACCGATATGTACCGCGGCATCATTCAGGAGGGCAACTGGGTGCGCCCCGGTTCCTACCTGCGCACCGTCGTCCAGGCCTACGGCCTCGACCAAAATTTCGGGCGGGGCCGCATCTGGCGGCTGGTCCACGAAACCACCCAACCCGCCCCCGCTCCCGCCCTGCTGGAAGCCAAGCCCGCGGCGCTCCTCGCGCAACTACGCTCCCCCAACGGCTGGACCCGCGACACCGCCCAGCGGTTGCTCATCCTGCGCCAGGACCGCTCGGTCGTCGCGCCGCTGGAAAAAATGGCCCGCACCGACCCGGAGCCGCTCGCCCGGTTTCACGCCCTCTGGACGCTGGAAGGGCTCGGCGCACTCACCCCGAAACTCGTGCGCGCCGTCCTGCGCGATAAGGACGTCCCCCTCCGGGTCGCCGCCCTCCGCGCCGCCGAAACGCTGATCAAGAACGGGGACCTTTCCCTGCGGCAGGATATACTGGGCCTCGCGGCCTCGACCGAACCGGCCCTGGCGATTCAAGTGATGCTCACGGCCAATCTTTTGAAGTTCCCCGACGCGACAACGCTGATCAAGAAAACTTCGCAGACGAGCGGCTCCGTCGGCGTCAAGGCGATCGGCTTACAACTGCTCAACCCGCCGGCCAGCGGTCTGGGGCAACACTACGGCGGCGCCTACCGCGAGTCGCTCGAGCGTGGTCAGGGCATCTTCATGGAACTCTGTTTCAACTGTCACGGCATCGACGGCAAAGGCACGCCCATCGAGGGTCGCGACGCGACCCTGGCTCCGCCCCTCGCCGATTCGGCCACCGTGCAAGCCCACCCCGAAGCGATGATCCGCGCGCTCTTGCACGGCGTGACCGGCCCGATCGCCGGCCGCACCTACGACGCCCAAATGGTGCCGCTCGGCGCCAACGACGACAAATGGGTCTCCGACGTGGCGAGTTTTGTACGCACCAGCTTTGGCAACCGCGCCGCCCCGGTGACCGTCGCCGAAGTCGCCCGCATCCGCCAGGCGACCGCCGCGCGCACCACCCCGTGGTCCCTCGACGACCTGCGCGCGGCCGTGCCGCAGCCCCTGCCGGCCAAGTCGCTTTGGGTCGTACGCGCGAGCCACAATCCGGCCGCGGCCCCCGCCGCCGCGGATGCGAATCCGAAAAGCGTATACGATACCGGCGCCAATCAGAAGCCAGGGATGTGGCTCAGCGTGGAGCTTCCCGAGTCGACCACGGTCTGCGGCCTTCGCCTCGAATCGGTCAAGACCACGCGGTTCTATCCCCGCGGCTACACGGTCCACGTCTCGCGCGACGGCACCGAATGGGGCCAGGCGGTGGCGACCGGCAAAGGCGAAGGTCCGGTCTGTGAAATCAACTTCGCGGCCACCCCCGCCAAATTCATCCGGATCACCACCACGGCCAACGATGGCAATAATCATTGGGCGGTGGACGAGATGGAAATTTATGCGCCCGCACCCTCACGGGCACCGCAACGTTGACTCGTCGTCACTCCGCGTATCCTCCCGCCTAGCCCCCTTCCCCATGAAATTTACTCCCTCCATCCGCTCGCTCGGCCGTTGCTTGATCATCGGCGTCCTGCTCGTGACCGCCGCCTGCGGCGCCGACGCGACCAAACTCAAGGTCCTGATCGTCGACGGTCAGAACAACCACGCCTGGGCCACGACGACGCCGTTGCTCAAAACAATTTTGGAGCAGACCGGCCGGTTCACGGTCGACGTCGCCACCGCCCCGGCCGCCAAACCCGCGGCGCCGCGGTTGCCCGCCAATGCGACCGCCGCCCAAAAGGCGGACCACGAAATAAAGGTCCAACGCGTCGCCACGGAACAGGCGGAGTACCAGAAGACGATCGCGGCCCGCTGGGCCGCCTGGCGCCCGAAGTTCGCGAACTACGCGGTCGTGGTGTCCAACTACAACGGTGAGCGCTGGCCCGACGACGTCCGCGCCGCGTTCGAAACCTACGTGAAGAACGGCGGCGGCTTTGTCTCCTATCACGCCGCCAACAACGCGTTTCCTGAGTGGGCCGAGTACAACGCCATGATCGGCCTCGGCGGCTGGGGCGGGCGCAACGAGAAGTCCGGCCCCTACCTCCGCCTCCGCGCGGCCAGCTGGGTCAAGGATCCCACCCCCGGCCCTGGCGGCGGTCACGGCGCCCAGCATGAATTCCTCGTCGAGGCCCGCGCCGAACACCCGATCACCGCGGGTCTGCCGGCCCAGTGGATGCACGCGAAGGACGAACTCTACCACGGCCTCCGCGGGCCGGCCGAGAATGTCACCGTGCTCGCCTCCGCGCTCTCCGACAAGACCAACGAGCACGAGCCGATGCTCATGGTCATCCCGTACGGCCAAGGCCGCGTCTTCCACACCGCGCTCGGTCACGCCATCGACGCGGTGAGCGGGCTCGGTTTCCAGGTGACGTTCGTCCGCGGCACCGAATGGGCCGCGACCGGCCGGGTCACACTGCCCGCCCCGGCGGCCGCGGCGTTGCCCGCCGATAAAGCCGCGCTCCGCCCCGTCACGGCAAACTGAACCCGCCGCCGCGCCCCACCCCGATGCGCGCGCGACCACTGACTTTTCTCCTCCTCGTCGCAGTAGCGTCGGGCCAGCCGGCCAAACGCGACTATGCCGGCGAGCCGCGAGGCGACTTCGAATCGCGGCGGCGCGAGACGCTGGAACTCGCCGTCGCCCCGAACCGCCGCGGCCTCGACGCCCAATTGGCCCGACTCGCCCTCGGGCGCGGACCGCTCGATCAGGCGGCGCTCCAACGTTCCCTGGACAAAATCCGGCGCCGCGACGACACCGCGGACTTCGACGCGGTCCTGCTCCTGCGCCTGCTCGGCCAGGGCGGGCCGCTGCTCACCGCCGAACTGCAGCGCGAAATCCGAACCGTCCTGATCGGGTTCAAATACTGGGTCGACGAGCCCGGCCGCGACCTCCTCTCGATGTGGAGCGAGAATCATCAGATCGGCTACCACACCGCCGAGTACCTCGCGGGGCAGTTTTTCCCCGACGAACTTTTTCCCAACCACCATCGCTCCGGTCGCCAACACCGCGACGCCGCCCGCGAGCGCATCCAACGTTGGATCGGGATCAAGGCGAGGGTCGGTTTCAGCGAATGGGACTCGAACAGCTATTATCCCGTCACGATGAGCGCACTGCTGGCGCTCGCCGAATTGGCGGACGAGCCCGAGATCGCCCGGCGCGCCGCGATGCTGCTCGACGTGATGTTCTTCGACATGGCGGTCGACTCCTTCCGCGGCACCTACGGAACCTCGCACGGGCGCACCTACACCGGCACGCTCGTGGCCGGCGGGCGCGGCGAAGGCACCGGCTCATTGCAATATCTCGCGTGGGGACTGGGCGCGCCGGGCGCCGGTGACGCCGCCGTCTCGCTCGCGGCCGGAACGCGCTACCGGGTGGCCCGCACCGTCGCGTTGATCGCCCAGCATCTGCCCGACGAACTCGTGAACCGCGAGCGGCAGAGCGTCCTCGTCGAACAGGCGGCGGAACTCGGGCTACGCTTCGAAGATCCCGACCACTTCTGGTTGCTCAACGAGGGTGGAAAATTCCGAACCGTCGAGCACATCGCCGCGAGCTATCGCGTCACGGACCGCTGGAACGAGACCCTCCACCGCTATGGCGTGGTGATCAAACCGTACGGGGACGCCGTGCTCGGCACCTATCAGGAACTGGCCCGCCGCGGCGAACCGGTGCCCGACCTCGACCGCACCAGCCTTCAGCGCGTCGACAAGGTCACCTACCGCACGCCCGACTATCAGCTCTCGACCGCGCAGGACTACCGCAAGGGCGCACCCGGTTACCAACAACACATCTGGCAGGCGACGGTCGGGCCGGATACGCCGGTGTTCACCTTCAACCCTGGACCGACGAGCAAGTACTGGCAGGGCCGCTTCCCGCGCAACGGCCAGTTCAAGAACGTGCTGGTCGCCTTCTACGACATTCCCGCGGAGCAGCCGCCGGGGCCAAAGACCATCGTGCCGGCCGACGCCGGCGGCAACGCCTCACCTTCGCCCAGCCCGAACGAGGACACCCTGGTGCCACGCACCCAAGCCGTGTTTCGCCGCAGCTTGTTCGATGAGGTGCGTCAGGTGAACGGCTGGACTCTCGCCCGCACCGGCCAAGCCTACCTCGCGCTTTGGTCGCAACAGCCGGTCACCTGGTCCGCAAAGGAGGTGCTCGGCGGCGAAGGCCTCGTCGCCGAAGGTCGGCGTAACATCTGGATCTGCCAACTCGGTCGCACCGCCGTTGACGGGACGTTTGCCGCGTGGGCCCAACGCATCGCCGGCGCCCGGGTCACGGTCACCGCGAACGGTTCAGCCGTCACCTACGCGGCGCCCGGCGTCGGCGACGTTTCCTTCGGCTGGGAGGGCCCTTTGCGCATCGCGGGACGCGTCGAACCGCTTGCCGACTACCTGCGTTTCGACAACCCGTACTGCCGCGCGCCGTATGGCTCCGGCCGTTACGAGATCAAACACGCCGGGCGCCGGCTGGTCATCGACTTCAACACCGCCGAACACTCCGACACCCCATGAAACGCCGTGATTTCCTCCGCTCGTCCGCCGTCGCCACCACTGCCGCCCTGCTGACCGGCCGCCTCTCCGCCGCCGACGCCAGCGCGGTGCCGGCGATCGACACGCACATCCACCTGTACGACCCGACGCGGCCGGCCGGCGTGCCGTGGCCGGCGCCAAAGGAAACGCAACTCTACCGGCCCCATCTGCCCGCGGACTTCAAACCGCTCGCCGCAGCCGCGCACGTCGTCGGCGCCGTCATCGTCGAGGCCAGCGACTGGGTCGAGGACAACCAGTGGGTGCTCGATCTCGCCCGCGACGAGACGGCGATCGTCGGTGTCGTGGGCAACCTTAAACCCGGCCAGCCGGCGTTCGCCGCGGACCTGAAGCGTTTCGCCGCGAACCCGCTCTTCCGCGGCCTCCGCCTCCGCGGCAGTTCGTTTCCCGCCGGGCTCGATGACCCCGCAACCCTCGCCGACCTCAAGCGGGTGGCGGACGCCGGACTGAGCCTCGACGTCGTCGGCGGCGGCGCCGTGCTCGCTCCGACGCTCCAAATCGCCCGCACGTTTCCCGACCTCAGGCTCGTGATGGATCATCTGCCTTTCACGCCCTGGGACGGCAAGGTGGCGGACCTGCGCACCGCCCTCGCGCCCCTGGCCGCGCGGCGCAACGTTTACATTAAGATATCCGACGTCGTCCGCGTGCGCGACGGTCAACCCGTCACCGATGCCGCGTTCCACCGCCCGGCCCTGGATGCGCTGATGGATCTCTTTGGCCCCGACCGCGTGCTGTATGGCAGCAACTGGCCGGTGAGCAACCGCCTTGCACCCTACGCCACGATCCACCGGGTGATGGCGGAATACTTCGCCACGCAGCCGCGGTTCGTCGCCGAGAAGTATTTCTGGCGCAATTCGCTCGCCGCCTACCGCTGGCAGCGGCGCGGCGCCGCTGCCAGCTTGTAGCCCTGCGCGTGAGCACCGGGTCGCGCAGGCTTGCCGCCTGCATCCGGAAGCAGACGGGACGTCTGCGCTACCCTCGAACCTGCACCGTCGCGGCGGTCTGCTTGACGTAAACCAAATCCGCGGTTGCACGACCCCGTTGATCCGCAAATCTCGTTTCAGCCTGTCCCCACCAGCGCCGCCGCCAGCGTCGGCCCGCCCCCGCAGCCCAACACCACCCCGTCCGTTCCATGAAAACCCTCCCGTACCTTCTCGCCGCCGCGCTTCTGGCCCCGTACGCCCACGGCCAAATTGCCCCGGCGACACGCACCGCCGCCACGTCGCCCGCCGGCGGCAAGGAAATCGTCAACATGAGCGTGTTCGAGGTCACCGCCCAGAACGACGACGAGTACCGCGCCGCGAACACCACGACCGGCACCCGCTACAACACGCCGATCAAGGATCTGCCGATGAACATCGAGGTCCTCACCCCGGCGTTCATGCGCGACATCGGCGCCCTAGATCTGCGTGACGCCCTCGAGTACGTCAGCGGCATCCAACTCGACACGACGGCCGGCGGCACTGGCGGCACCAAGGACAATCCCGAGAACAACACCCTCTTGATCCGCGGCATCGCGGCCGCCACCAACAAGGACGGCTTCCGGCGGTTCGTGCCGATCGACCCGATCACCATCAGTCGCGCCGACATCATCAAGGGCCCGGGCGGCGCGCTCTACGGTCAGGGCGGCACCGGCGGCGTGGTCAACGTCAGCAGCGTGCTCGCCGGCGCCCGACCGGTCGCCCGCATCGGCACCATGTTCGGCTCCTACGGCTTCCGCCGCGCCGAAGTGGTCTGGTCCGGCCCGCTCGACGCCGACAAGAAGTTCGGCCTCGCGCTCCCGATTTCGTACCAGACGACCAAGAGCAACGCGATGTTCTACCAGATGGACACCTTCGTCCTGAATCCCGCGTTCACCTTTAAACTCGGGCCCAAGACGACGCTGCTCGCCTCGTGGGAGGGCCGGTACAACACCCGCGACAACATCCGCAATTTCTTCCTCACCGACACCGGCATCGCTCCCGACGGCACGCCCTACGGCACGCTGATCGACGGTCGGCCGGGCACCACCCGTGTGCTCACGATGCCCAATCAGCGCGACTTTCGCTTCGAGGGCCCGGACACCTTCCGCAAGGAGCGCACCTACGTGAAGACCTACCGGCTCGACCATCGCTTCTCGGATAACCTCCAGTGGTGGGGCGGCTACAGCGCCGAAGACATCAACGTCCGCGACCGCAGCTACAATATCTCCCTGCGCAACGCCAACGACGCCTCGATCCCGCTGCGCGTCCGCACCGACCCGCGCTTCCTCGCCCTGCTGCGTCCGGCGGCCGGCACCGCCCAGCCGCAGATCCTCGATATCCGGCCGAACAACCTCACGAACTCGTCCCGGACGGTCCGCCCGACCTGGAAGTCCGAACTCTACTTCGCCTTCGACACCGGCCCGGTGAAGCACCGCATGATCACCGGCATCAGCTACGGCCCGCTGACCTCGGGCAACAACGCCGCGAATCAGAACTTCTATTACGGCAACACCGGCACGCCGAACGATCCCGCCACCCAGCGCTGGGAAGCCCTGTCCAACGACGTCATCCTGACCCGCTTCCGCGATCCGCGCGACGTCACCTCGGTCAAACGCTGGGACTACGCCGCCATCAACCAGTATCCGCAGGGACCCGAGACCGCGATCGGCGCCCGCTCGTCGTACCTGACTTCGTACTTCTGGGATCGGAACCTGTACGCCAACCTGCAGAGCAGTTTCTTCAAGGACCGCTTCCAGACCATCATCGGCGTCTTTGACACGCGCAACGACCGCGGTGGCATCGTGTACGACTCGAACGGCAACTACCTCTGGAACGGCCCCGCCCCGGCGGGCAGTGGCTCGACGCTCAACGGCGTCCGCCGGCCGAAGCCGGTCAGCAACCGCGCCCCCAGCATCACCGCCATCTGGCTGCCCGTCGACTGGGTGCGCCTCTACGCGAACACCATGAGTTCGATCGACGTCGGCCCGGCCTACTCGGCCTACGACGGCAACGGCAAGGCGCTCGACGGCGCGACGGTCAACAACGGCGAAGCCGGCGTCCGCGTCGACCTCTTCAAGAGCAAGCTGCTCGTGAACCTCGCCGCCTTTACCATGAGCGACAAGGACCGCCCGGTGAGCTTCGGCGCCGCGATCCAAAACCTGCTCGTCTCACCCACCGGCACCAACAACGGCTCGGGCTTCAGCGCCTTCGTCAAAACCTCGACCGACTCGAAGGGCTTTGACCTCAAGATCGACTATATCCCGCTGCGCAACCTGCGCTTCAACGCCGGGGTCTCGATGAACGACGTCCAAATCAAGGAAATCGAACCCTTCGCCGCCCCCGCCAATCCCGATCCGGTGCGGCTTCTCGCCCAGCAGAACTTCGTCGCCGCCGGCGGCAGCTCCAGTCGTTACCTCGGCAAGCCTTCGAGCGACATTTCGAAATACACCGGCTCGGCCTTCGCGCGCTACGAGTTCAACGATTCCTTCTTGAAGAACACGTGGGTGATGTTCGGCGCGAAGTACCTCGGCCAGCGCGAAGCCGAACTCATCTCCGTCGCGACCAACACGGGCGCCATCACCATCGATCGCCGGCTCGTGCCGTCCCATTTCATCTACGACTTGAACCTGGGCTATCGGCGAAAAATCGGCCGCTACACGACGAGCTTTCAGCTGAACCTCTCCAACGTCGCCGACGACGACAAATTCTACGGCGCCGTGTGGCAGACCGGCCGAACCTACCGCGCCTCGGCCACGGTCAACTTCTAGTTTACCCGCGATCACCGCCGGGGCGCAGGTGAGCCTCGCCCCGGCGGTGTTTTTGGTCTGGCCCGTCCCTCGGCCCGGCGCGTCGTTCAACGCGCGCTTCCCACCCGTTTACGGGCACCGACCTTTGGCGCGCTCGTCGCCTTCTCGGCGGCGCACGTCGTGTGATACACGTGGAGATACTCCAACTCCGCGTCGGAAAGCTTGTGGATCCAAGCTCGGCGGGCCCGCGCCGACATGGATCGCAAGCCGAAGAGCGGGCAATCGGGTGGGTTCCGACGCTCGGCGGGACAGCCACCGGACAACATAAACGCGCGGGCCTCCATGGTGGCGCGGCGCTCCACCGCAGGAGCAGGGTTGGTCATTTTGATCCTCGGGGGCATGGGATGATATCGGCACATCCGGAATAAGGCCGGAATCGCATCAAACGAACACCCGACGGTACCACGAATCCTTCCGTCTGACTCCGCACCTTTTGATCAAAAGCTGGAGGATTATTGCCCCGGCGCCGCGCTAATGGTCCGCAGCCCGAAGCCCTATCCCCTTGCGACGCCCGCAGCCCGGTCCAAGCCTTCCGCCGCACCTGCACCGCGCTGTAACCCGACCGGCCGTTCTCCAGCCGGTGGTAGGTCTCGCAGCACTACGGCCCGCGTGCGCCCCCTATGGCCACCCCGTTTTGTTTCCGCCGGCCGCTCCTCGCGGCCGGCCTGCTGCTGGGTCCGCTTCTCGGTGCCGCCGAGGACGCCGATTCGCGGATCGCCTGGTGGCGCGAGGCGCGCTTCGGGCTCTTCGTCCACTGGGGTCCCGTCAGTCTCAAGGGCACTGAAATCGGCTGGTCGCGCGGCGCGGAACGCCGGGGCTACCGCGGCCCCGGCACCGAGGTGCCGGTGGATGTCTACGACAACCTGTACCGACAGTTCAACCCGACGGAATTCAACGCCGTCGATTGGGTGAAAATCGCCCAGGCCGCGGGCATGAAGTACATCGTCTTCACGAGCCGCCATCACGACGGCTTCAGCCTGTTCGAAACCCAGGCGAGCGACTACAAAATCACCAGCCCGCAGAGTCCGTTCCGCCGCGACATCGTGCAGGAGCTCGCCGCCGCCGCCCACGCCGCCGGCCTGAAGTTTGGGCTGTATTACTCCCAGCCCGACTGGCATCACCCCGACGCCTTCGTGCCCGAACGACACGCGCGCTACCTCGCCTACCTGCAGACCCAAGTCCGCGAACTTCTCACGAACTACGGTCGCATCGACATCCTCTGGTTCGACGGACTCGGCAAAAAGGCCGAGGACTACGGCGCGGTCGCGGTGAACCGCATGGCGCGCGCACTCCAGCCGCACCTGCTCATCAACAACCGCAACGGCCTGCCCGAGGACTTCGACACGCCCGAACAACGGGTCGGCAACTATCAGGACTCCCGCCCGTGGGAGAGTTGTATCACGATCTGCCGGCAGTGGGCCTGGAAGCCGAACGACACGATGAAGTCGCTCGACGAGTGCCTGCAGACGCTCGTCCGTTGCGTCGGCGGCGACGGCAACCTCCTGTTCAACGTCGGTCCGATGCCCGACGGTCGCATCGAACCGCGCCAGGTCACCCGGCTGGAGGAGATGGGCGCATGGCTGCAACGCAACGGCGCCAGCATCTACGGCACACGCGGCGGTCCGTGGCACCCCACGAAGGCCTTCGCGAGCACGCGCCGCGGCAACACCGTCTACCTCCATGTGTTCAACTGGGATCAGGCCACCGTGGAACTCCCCGCCCTGCCCCGCGCTGTGACCTCGGCGACACTCCTCGGCGGCGGCCGTGCGCTCGTCCGCCAAGAAAACGGCAAACTCACCGTCTCCGTCGCACCGACCGAGCGCCAGACGATCGACACCATCGTGCAGCTCGAGCTGGACGGTTCGGCCATGGACCTCCCGGCCATCGCGTTTACCTCACCGGTCAAGGCCACCGCCTCGAACGTGTTTCACTCGAACCTAAATGACCACGGCCCGCAGGAGGCGTTCGACGGCAACCCCGCAACGCGCTGGGCCACCGACGCGGGACTCCGGCAGGCGTGGATCGCCCGCGACTTCGAAAAGCCCGTGACCGTCGGCCGCGTGCGGATCAACGAAGCCGTGGCCGAGCGCGTGCGCCGCTTCGAACTGCAAGTCCGCGACGGCGCCGTGTGGCGCACGATTCTCACCGGTGAAAAAATCGGCCGGAGCTTCACCCAGAGCTTTGCGCCTGTAACGGGCCGCGAGTTCCGCCTCAACATTCTGGAGTCCACCGACGGCCCGACGATCGCCGAGCTCGAGCTGCTAGAGAAGTAGCCGGCGGCCGCCCCCCCTTTTTTTCCGTGGCCCTGCGCTGAGAGCGCAGGGATTCCTCTCGTTTCGCGCTCGGCCCGCGCCTCGGTGTATCCCGCGCCGCGTCCGTCGCTTGGGCCGCAGGCGCATGCGCGGCCTCACGGGAGGCCCACGTTGTCGCTGCGCTCCAACGCGGCTACGCCGGGCGGCGCGCCCCGCCCCCCAAGGGAACGCGGAAAGATTCGCCGCGTCGCGTGGTTTGGCTTGGATCAACGGCCATTCGCGGAGATTAGCGATTACCCCTCTGCGGACCTTTGCATGAAATTCGAACACTTCGCCCTCAACGTCCCCGACGCCCCCGCCCATGCCGCCTGGTACGTGCAGCACGCGGGCTTCACCATCGTGCGGGCCAAACCGGATGCGCCGTTCACCCACTTCCTCGCCGACGACACCGGCCGAACGATCCTCGAACTCTATTCGAATCCTGCGGCGCCTTTTCCCGACTACGCACGCGCCCACCCGCTCGTGTTTCACGTCGCGCTCGTCGCCACCGACGCCCGGGCGGAGCGGGCCCGCCTCGAACGCGCGGGTGCCACGCTCTTCCTAGAGGACCCGCAACCCGACGGCTCGCTGCTGATCATGCTCCGCGATCCCTGGGGCGTGCCCCTGCAACTGTGCCAGCGCACGACCTTGATGCCGTGAGCCGCTCGAGGCCCATGGCCGTTGAAAAATGAAAGGTGAAGGTCGAGCGGTCTTCCGTGAGGGTCCGGCGACTTTCGATCATTCATCGCGCAACGTTCAACCCGCGGCGGACGCGCCGCGCCGCGTCACCTTCGCCCACCCGCCCCGTCCTGCCCCACATGGAAAGAAACGCGCCTAGCCGGACCGAACCCGCCCCCGACGAGTGGTGGTCTATTTTTGACCCGCGCTTCAGCCTGCCGGCCCGGGCCGCGCTGATCTTCGGCGGCGCCGCCGCGGCCTTCGCCGTCATGCTGGCAAACGTCAGCGGCGGCTTCCTCCAGCGTGCGGTGGAACGCCGGCTTAGCGGTGAGTTCGAGACCCTCGCGTTTCAAATGAGCGACAAGCTCGATCGCGCGATTTACCAACGCTACCACGAGCTCCAACTCGCCGCCGGCCTGGGGCCCTTCCGCTCCAGCGAGGTCACCGCCACCGAGCGCCGGCAGCTGTTGGAGGCGCTCCAGGACGCCGCCCGGGATTTCGCCTGGATCGGCTTTGCGGACACCAACGGCCGCGTCCGCGCCGCCACCCGCGGCCACCTGGAAGGAACGGCGGTCGGGAACCGTTCATGGTATGTGCTCGGCCGCGATAAACCCTACACGGCCACGCTGCACGATGTCCCCGATTTGACGCGACTGCTGACGCCCGCCGATGAGGAACGTGCGGCAAAATACCTCGACCTCTCCGTCCCGGTCCAAGCCGTGAGCGGCCAGCTCCTCGGCGTGCTCGGCGCCCACGTGCAATGGGACTGGGCCCGCGAAGTCCAGCTCTCCATCGTCCCGGAAGCGATGCGCAAGGAACGCATCGGGCTCACCGTCTACGGCGCCAAGGGCGAAGTACTGCTCGATTCCGGCGGTACCGGGTGGAGCCTCCCGCCCGATGCCCCGACGATCACCGACCCGCGCCGCTTCCGCGGCGCGCAGGTGGAAAACACCAGCACCGGCACGATTTATCTCACCGGCTTCGCGCGCAGTCGCGGCTACCGCGAGTATCGCGGCTTCGGCTGGCTGATCACCGTGCGACAGCCCCTCGACCAGGCCCTGGCGCCGGCACGCGAACTCCAACGCCGCCTCACCGGCTGGGGGCTCGGCTTCGCCGGCATCGTCGGCCTCACCGCCTGGTTCGCCACCTACCGCTTGACCCGCCGCCTCCGGGGCATCGGCCACGCCGCCCGCCGGATTCAGGCGGGGGATATTTTGACTGTATTGCCGCGACCCAAGGGCCAGGCCGAGATCGACCGGATGTGCCGCGACCTCGACGCCATGGTTGAGACGCTGCGGGAGAAGCAGAACAAGCCGCCGTCGTGATCAGGTCGGGCCCGGTGCCCCCATCGGGCACCTCAGGTAACGACGTCCCTTTGAAAACAGCCCGATGAGGAAAGCGGGCCACACCGCCCTTGCCGTTACTGCTTTCAGCTGGGCCGCGCGCGAAATTTTCCGCAGAAACTTGCCTTGCTTTGGCGATGTTTCGGCCCACGTTGCCGATAGACAGAGCAGTCCCGTCAGTGTCCAGATGCACGAGCGTTTCAGACCGTGATTTGAGTCCGACCGAGCGACAGCAGTCAGCGGCAGAGTTCAGAGCCTGAGTCAGTCAGAGCCGGATTTTCAGCCGTCAGAGTCCGTGGTTCGCGTGCGCTTCCCCGTCGATTGTCGGCGGCGTCGGCGCTCCGGGCCCGGCGTTTGGGTTCAGCGTCCCCGAGTAGTCCAACCTTAACCGAGGCATGTGACCGCAAGAGAACATCATGAACATCTCCCATCTGTTGGCCCACCGCGCAGCGTACCTGCAAAAGGCCCGTCTCGCCAACCTCGCCTACGCCCACGAAACGCTCCGGGCGTTCGCCAACCGCCTCGCGCAAGCCGGCATCACCGGGCGCGTGCGGCTGCAATCCACGTCGCCGGACGACGAGCGCTACCTCCCGACGCTCACCGCCCTCGACTCCCACCAATCGGTCATCGAGGAACACTTCACCGACGACGATGCGATCGAGCTCACCGACCTGATCGGTTTCGTCAGCGGCGAGGAGGACATCGACCTGACGCTCTCCGCCCGCGACGTCGCGGAAACGCTCCTGGCACCCGTCCGCTGCGAACTGGAGAGCAAGGGCGTGAATCTGCCCCCGCTGGCCGAGTCGGCCGCCCATCCGCCGCGTCAGGCGTAATCGCCGCGCAGCCCGGCGAACGCCGCGCAGCCACCAAGCCAACCGCCACAAAAGGCCCAACACAGCGGAGGGCGATTGAACCTCTCGAGGCGCCCATCGGCGCGCGGGAATCTGTCGCCGGCCGGACGGGCCCTTCTGTGCCTTTATGCGGCCACCTGCGTTGAAGGGGAATCGTGCAACCCGGGTTCCGGTCGACCTCTGTCGCGGCCGAAGGCCGCCGCCACCATCGCCCGCCCGCAATAGTGTGGATTCGCCGGCAAAAACCGCCTTGGCTGGCCGCGCTTCACCCATGAACCGCCGCTCCTTTGTCACCGGCCTCGCCACCGCGACCGCCGTCGTCACCGCCCGCCCGCTGCTCGCCGCCGCGACCCAGCCCACCGCACCGAAGATCAAGCTCGGCATGGACAACTTCGCCGTGCGCGCGATGGGCTGGAAGGCACCCGAGCTCATCGACTACGCCGCGTCCCTTAAGTTGGACAGCCTGCTGATCTCCGACCTCGACGCCCTGGGTTCCCTCGAGGAGGCAAACCTCCGCGAAATCCGGCGTCGGGCCGGTGCCGCGGGGATCGAACTCTACGCCGGCAGCTGGAGCATTTGTCCGACCTCGAAGGTGTTTAAGCAGAACTGGGGCTCAGCCGAGGAACACCTCCGCCTCGGTATCCGCGTTTCGAAGACGCTCGGCTCGCCCGTATTCCGCGTCGTGCTCGGCAACATGGACGACCGCAAGACCGAGGGCGGCATCCGGGCCCGCATGGCCGACACCGTGGCCGTCCTCAAGGCCTGCAAGCGGGAAGCCGTCGCCGCGGGCGTGAAGATCGCGATCGAAAACCACGCCGGCGACATGCACTCGTGGGAAGTCCTCGATTTGATCAACGCCGCCGGCCGCGACTTCGTCGGCGTGAACATCGACTCCGGCAACGCCGTCTGGACCCTGGAGGATCCCTTGGATGTCCTCGAGACCCTCGGGCCGGCGACGATCTGCTCGAGCCTGCGCGACGACATGGTGTGGTCCACCCCGGAGGGCGCCAGCGTCTCGTGGACCGCGGCCGGCGACGGCCTGATCGACTGGAAGAAGTACGCCGCCCGCTGGGCCCAGCTCTGCCCGACCGTGCCGATCATGATCGAGACCATTTCCGGCAGCGTGAAATCGTTCCCGTACAAGAGCGCGGACTTCTGGCAGCACTACGACAAGCGGCCGGAGAAACTGGCCAAGTTCGAGGCGCTCGCGAAACGCGGCCAGGCCGTCACCCCCTTCAAGGCCCCCGCCGGCCCCGAAGGCAAACTCGCCACGCAAAACTACCAGAAGGCCGAACTCGAAAAGTCGATCCGCTACCTGCGCAAGGAAATCGGCCTCGGGCTCAAGGCCTGAGCCGTGAACAAGCGGTTGGGGGTTGAGAGCTGAGGGCTGAGAGATCGATCCCCGGCAGAGACTTCAGGAATAGGACTCCTCGTTCACGCCCGCTCTTCATCATTTCCCTCAACGCTCAACCCTCTGCGCCCGACCGAACGCGCCGCCGTCCACCGCCCCCCCTCTTCACCCCATGAATCGTCGTACCTTCCTCCAAAGTTCCGCCGCCGCCACCGCGCTGGCATCCGCCCCGTTCACCCTCCGCGCCGCCGACAAGTCCGGGGCGAAGAAATTCCGCACCGTGCTCATCGGCTGCGGCTGGTGGGGCAACAATATCCTCCGTGAAGCGCTCGCCAGCGGCGCCTGCGAATTGGTCGCGCTCTGCGACGTCGACTCGCGGCAGTTTGAACCGACGCTGAAGAACGGGGCCGCCGGTATCAGCGACGCGCCAAAGCTCTTCAAGGATTACCGCGAATGCCTCGCCCAGATGAAGCCGGACATCGCCATCATCGGCACGCCCGACCACTGGCACGCACTGCCCATGATCGCCGCCGTGAAGGCCGGCGCGCACGTCTACGTCGAGAAGCCGATCGGCCACACCGTGATGGAAGGCCGCGCGATGGTAAACGCCGCCCGCGCCACGGGCCGCGTCGTCCAGGTCGGCACCCACCGCCGGATTTCACCGCACAACGTCAGCGGCCGCGACTTCATCCGCTCCGGCAAGATCGGCGAGATCGGCATGGTCCGCTGCTTCGTCAATTACGGCGGCGGCCCCGAGAAACCACTCCCGACCGTCGAGGTACCGAAGGAACTCGATTGGGACACGTGGTGCGGACCCGCCCCGCTCCGGCCGTATAACGGGGGCGACCCGCGAAACCCCTCGATCGGCGCCGGCAACCGCGGCATTCACCCGCGCGGTTTCCGCAACTACCTCGACTACGCCAACGGCACGCTCGGCGACTGGGGCATTCATTGGTTCGACCAGGTATTGTGGGTCACCGGTGAGAAATATCCGAAACGCATTTACTCCACCGGCGGCCGTCCGATCGCCGGACCGGCGATCCTCAACGCCAAGGAGCAGACGACCGACGCCCCCGACCACCAGCTCGCGACGTTCAGCTTCGACAAGTTCGACGTACAGTGGGAGCACCGGCGCTTTGCCGGCAACAACACCGATAAGGGCGAAAACGTCGGCTGCTATTTCTACGGCACCAAGGGCACCTTTCACATGGGGTGGCAAAAGGGCTGGACCTTCTATCCGACCAGCGACCGCGACCCGGTCATCACCGAGCCGGCAAAGCTCAACGCGCCCGACTCGCAAAACATCAAGGAACTCTTCGCCGACTTCCTCCACGCTATCCGCACGGGCACCAAGCCCGTGTCCGACATCGGCGAAGTCCATCTCTCCACCAACATGGCGCTGCTCGGCATGCTCTCGCTGAAGGTCGGCAAGAGCATCGCATGGGACGGCGAAAAAGAGCGAATCCTCGGCGACGACGCGGCGAATCAGTTACTGCGCCGCCCGTACCGCAAGGGTTGGGAGTACCCGACGGCCTGAGGAACGACTCGCCTCACGTACCTTGCGGGGCGGGCCCCCAACGCCTCCACCCGCCCCGCGGAATCGTTCGCGTTCGCCGTAACCTAATCGTTCTCGTCCGCTCCCCGGCCTTCGTGGCGCGGAAGCGCATCCGGTGTGGAACCCGATCCCCCCACCGGGTCGTTACGGCAGGAAAATCGCCCCGATAAGGCCCGATGGGGGACATCGGACCCCGCCGAGGACGGCGCTCACTTCGCGATCACCCGCGCGTCGATGCCCTGGCCGAGTTGGAACACTTGACCAACTGCGCCCACCACGGCGTGCGCCCG
>CAIJFT010000212.1 GCA_903820035.1 uncultured Opitutia bacterium | reverse complement strand
GCGGCACGGCCGACTGGTCGTACGGCGAAGGCGCCGCGGCGAAGGCAAGGAGCGGAAGCGCGAGGAGCGCAAGGAGGAGTTTCATGGGAAGGAGGGAAAGGGAATTCGCGGGTCTGAGCGGATTTTCGGATGTAGGCCCGCGGCCGGGCCTACCCGATCAGCTCATCATACAAACAGCTCGCGGACGACGTGCCCGTGCACGTCGGTCAGCCGGTAATCGCGGCCGTCGTGGCGGTAAGTAAGCCGCTCGTGGTCGAGGCCGAGCTGGTGCAGGATCGTCGCGTGCAGGTCGTGCATGTGGACCTTGTTCTCGATCGCAAAATGACCGAACTCGTCGGTCTCGCCGTACGCGAAGCCCGGTTTGAAACCGCCGCCCGCGAGCAGCACCGAGAAGCCCGTCGGGTTGTGATCCCGGCCGGTGCCGTTCTTCTCCGCGTACGGCGTGCGGCCAAACTCGCTCCCGAACCACACAATCGTGTCGTCGAGCAGTCCGCGCGCCTTGAGGTCGGTCAGCAGCCCCGCCACCGGCTTGTCCACGCGCACCGCATGGTCCTTGTGCTTCGGCATGTTGGAGTGCTGGTCCCACGCCGGGTTGTTCGAGTTATCCGAGTAGTTGACCTGAATGAAGCGCACGCCGGATTCCGCCAGGCGCCGCGCCATCAGGCACTGGCGACCGTAGTCGTCGGTGGGCTCCTCCCCGATACCGTACAAGGCCTGCGTCGCCTTCGACTCCTTCGAAATATCCATCGCATCCGGCGCGTGATTCTGGAGCCGCCATGCCAGCTCGAACGAATCAGCCACGGCCTCCAGTTCCTGATCGCCCGGCTTCGCGCGCAATTGTTCCGCATTCATCCCGCGCACGAGGTCGAAGTAACGCTGCTGCTGCTCCGCGCTGCGCCGGGGATTGCGCACGTTGCGGATCCCCGCCTCCGCCGCCTTCTGACCGGCGCGACCGATCGCAGTCCCCTGATAGATTGAAGGCAGAAACGCGTTCCCGTAATTGCGCGGACCGCCGTTCGCCAGGGTCGGACTTAGCGAGACGAACGCCGGGAGGTTCTCGTTGCCCGTGCCAAGCCCGTAGGTGACCCACGCGCCCATCGACGGCCGGATGAAGTTCGTCGTACCCGTGTGGAGAAACAGCGTCGCCGGCCCGTGCGCCACGCCCTCGGTGTGCATCGAACGCACCACGCAGTAGTCGTCGGTGTGTTTCGCGAGATGCGGGAACAGCTCCGACACCCAGCGCCCGGACTGTCCGTGCTGCTTAAACTCCCAGAGCGGCTTCATCACCCGGCCCGAGGCCCCCGCCCCCGTCTTCGCGATGGCCCGCTGGTCGAGGAAATCCATCATTTTGCCGTCGTGCGTGTAGAGCGCGGGCTTGTAGTCGAAGCTGTCGAGGTGGCTCACGCCGCCGCCCATAAAGAGGAAGATCACGCGCTTCGCCCGCGGCGGAAAATGTCCCGGCCGCGGGGCCAGCGGGTTCACATTCGCCCGCGCCGCCGCCTGCGCCGCGACGCCCGCGAACGCAAGGTAACCAAAGCCACACGCGAGCTGCTGCAACGCCTGACGGCGGGAGAGGAAGGGAGCGGAGTGCATGGCAGGCGGTCAGTTGAGATAACGAAAATCGACGCAGGAGAAAATCGACTGCTGCAGTTCGGTCCACGCCTCGAGCCGGACCTCCGCCCGGGCATCGGCGCCCCCCGCCGTCCGCAAAAAGTCCTTCGCAAGAGCCAACTCGGCCGGGGTCGGCGCGCGCCCGAGCGCCACGCGGTACGCGCGCTCGATGCGGGTCGCCTCGTCGGGCAGCGGAACCGCCAGGACCCGTTCCGCGGCGAAGCGCGCCTGATCCAGCACGAAGGGATGGTTCATCAGAAACAGCGCCTGCGGGGCCACCGTTGATACTGAGCGCTGACCGATCGAAGCGTTGACGTCCGCGAAGTCAAAGACCTCGAACAGCTCGAGGCGGCGGTTGCGAAACGCCGGGGTGTACACGCTGCGACGCGTATCCGTGAAAACATAACCGTACTCACTCGCATTCGCCGCCGCGCCCCCGCTGATATTCGGCCCGCCGACCGTCCGGTCGAGTTTACCGCCCGCCCACAGGATGGCGTCGCGGATCTGCTCGGCATCCAACCTGCGCCGCGGGGCGTGACTGAGCAGGACATTATCCGGATCCAACCGGCTGGCCTCGGCGCTACCGGCCGTGGCCAAGCCGTAGGCCCGGGAGCGCACGATCTCGCGGACGAGCTGCTTCACCGACCAGCCGTCGGCGACAAACTGGCGCGCGAGGTGGTCGAGCAATTCGGGGTGCGTCGGCCGGTCGCCGGTCGTGCCGAGGTTGTCGACGGAACGCACCAGGCCGGCGCCCATCAGCCAGGCCCACACGCGGTTCACCAGCACGCGCGCGGTCAGCGGGTTCGCCGGATGCCCGATCCAATCGGCGAGTTCGCGCCGACCGCTCTCGGTCGGAGAAAATTCCGGAGCGGGACCGTACGCCGCCACCTGCAGGAAACCGCGCGGGACCTTGGGCCCGAGGTTGCGCGCCACGCCGCGGATGCGCACTTCGGTGTCGCCGATTTCCCCGACCGCCTCGCGCACGCTCATTGCCTGCAGACGCTGCGGTCCGCCGGCGTTGAGTTTCTTCAGCTCAGCCTCAAGTTTGCGCAGCTCCACGAGCTGCTTGCGGTTTTGCTGGTCGGCGCCCGCCGGCGGCGCCGCGGCGGTCTCCTTGCGTTCGTCGACCGGCAATAACTGCAACGCGTCGACGACGACAAAACCATCCGTGCCCTCGTTCGACACCAAGACGTAACCCTGGCCATCCTTCTCAAAACGGAACACCCCGAGACTGAGAAAACGACCGCCCATCGGCGGCGTCTCACGCTGGTTGACCATAATGAGCTGCTCACCGTCGGCATGGAAGACGGTGACGGGCACGTTGGTCGCGCGATTAGCCAGCGCCGGATACGCGAGGCGCACCTCGTAGCGTCCAGCCAGACCGATCACCGGGGTAAACGTGACGGTCTTCTCCCCCTTCAGCTCGTTGTCGTCCGAAAGATAACCTTCCCCAAAATAGCCGGGCGTGGTCTGCGAGGACTTCCACCGGCCGACGACCTTGGCCTGCGGGTCGTCGACCACGAGGCCCGGCAGCTCCTTGAGGGAGGTGCTCTTCGTCAGCGCGGTGGCCACCTTGGTGGTCGCCCGCAGTGTGGCGATACGACGTTCGAGCGCCGCGACCTTGGCATCATGCGCGGCGATCTCCTTTTCCGCGGCGGAGTCGAGCGGCAGCGCCGCGTCCACCCACTTGGCGACGTTGTCGGTATAATTGTGCAGCGTGTGCGTACTGCGGAGAATTCCCGCCAACGCGTAGTAGTCGCGGGTTGGCACCGGATCGAATTTGTGGTCGTGGCACCGCGCGCAGCCGAGGGTCAGCCCGAGAAACGCTTTGCCCAGGGTATCGATTTGCTCGTCGACGACGTCCATGCGCAGCGCGCCCTTGTTCTGCTCTTCGTAATTCGTCGGCCCGAGCGCGAGGAACGCGGTCGCTATCACCTGCCGGCGCCGCTCGGCTGCGGTGGCGTACGGCAGGAGGTCACCCGCGATCTGCTCGCGGATGAAGCGGTCGAACGGCAGATCCCGATTGAAAGCATCGATGACGTAGTCGCGGTAGCGCCAGGCGTCCTTAAACATGAGCGTCCGGCCGCCGCCGCTCGACTCGGCGAACCGCGCCACATCGAGCCAGTGCCGCCCCCAGCGCTCGCCGAAGTGCGGCGAGGCCAGCATCCCGTCAATCGCCCGCTCCCGGGCGTCCATGCGTTGGTCGGCGACAAACAAAGCCAGCGCTTCGGGCTCCGGCGGCAGACCGGTCAGGTCAAACGAGAGTCGGCGAAACAGCGTTGCGCGATCGGCGTCGGCCGCAGGCCGCAGCCCTTTTTCTTCCCACTTCGCGGCGAGAAAATGGTCGATCGGCGACCGGGCCCAGCCAGCGCCGCGCCCTGCTGGAATCGGCGCGGCGGTCGGCGGCACAAACGCCCAGAACTTCCGGCCTTCGGCGAGGGTCATGCCACCGGAACGCGGCTTGGCGGCCACGGCGTCACCCACCGGACCCGGCGCACCGCGTTTCACCCACTCCTCCAGCAAGGCCACCTCTTCGCGCGAAAGCGCGGACTTCGGCGGCATGGGCTCAAATTCCAATCCGGTGTAGCGCACCGCCTTGATCAAGGCGCTCTGGTCGACCTGCCCCGGCACCACGGCGGCGCCGGAATCGCCACCCTTCATCCAGCCCTCGGTAACATCCAGCCGCAGCCCCGCCTTGGTTTTGTGCTCCGCCGAATGGCACTCGTAGCAGCGCTCGGCGAGCAGCGGGCGGATCTTCTTCTCAAAAAATTCCAGATCCGCCGCTTCCGCGGCAACGAGCCCGCCGGCGCCAGCCGCCAAGGTGAGTCCGACCAGCACGGTCAGACGCGACGGCCAGACACGCGGCAGCAAACGGAAGAAACGGGAAACCAAAAACACGACAGTGGGGTGGTGGGTAAGCGCGGAGCGTCACCGGCGGGGCGACGCGGGTGGACCGCACTTGGACGACGAAAAATCATCCGGAGAAAGAAATCAACCCGCCAGCGGATCAAAACGGCTTGGCGCTTTACGAGCGCAGAACCGGTGACCGCCCCTAGCCGGGACGGGGGGCCGCACGATCATCGCGACTAGGCAACGCGCGTCAGACATCAGCCCCCTTAACCGCCGCTCGCCTATTTTTTCTTCCTGCCCCCGGCTTCAGCGGGAGCGGCCGTCTGGGGCGCAAGGTACTGGGCTTCGCACTCGTTTTCGCGACCGCGAATGATCCGGCGGCCACGCGCCGGCCCGAAGTCGGCGGTGACCACGGTCGCGCGACTCTCGCCATCATGGCCGTCAAAATAGACCACCACCCATTCGCGCGACTTAAACAGGTCGTGGGCGAGTTCCGAATTCGAAAAAAGCGCCGTGTAGTGCCGCTTGCCGCGCGTCGCATGCAGGACAGGACACCACGCCTCGCGGGTCGGGTTAAAGCACTTG
>CAIJFT010000211.1 GCA_903820035.1 uncultured Opitutia bacterium | reverse complement strand
GTGGCCGACGACCACGACCGTCGCCGCCCACTGGGTCGACGGTCCGACGCTGCGCCCGGCCGCGGACACCAGACTTTAAACCGAAAGTTCGGGGAGGGCGGAAAGATCTCAATCCCCCTCCTTCGCCCGATCTTCCCGCCCTTCCGGTCCAAATCTCCGCGCCCGGGCGCTGCCTACAGGTCGAACTTCACCTGCAGAATGTAGAGCGCCGGATCGATGATGCGGAACGCCAGCGGCACGCCGTTCGGGTACGCACCGACGGGTTGCAGTCGGCCGTTCTCGCCGACGTTGCGCACGTTGAGTTGGAACGTCGTGCCAACCTTTTCGCCGAAGAGCCGTGTGCGGTAACCGACGAACGCGTCCGCATACAGGTGCGCCTTGTCCCAAATCGGGCGGTCCGGATCGAGGGCGGTGATGGTCGCGGGATACTGCTGCACCCCGTAGTAGCCGATGCCGCCGCGCGACTCCCAGCGCAGGGCGCCGCCGATGTTCACGTTGCGCAACCAGCGTTGGCTCGTGAGTCCGGCAAGTTGGAGGTTCGTCGACGCCTTCGCACGGTAGCGGCGGACCTGCGGGTTGGATTTCCCCTGCTGCTGCAAAATCACGTTCAACTGCGACTCGACGTCGGTCTGAAAGCGCTGGTGCGGCGACGTGCCGCCGTAGGGCGTATCCCACCACAGCGTGTTGCTGCGCGGGTCGCGGATCGTCGTCCAGACCGGCATGCGCCGCGCGATCCACTCGGTGATCGACGTGGAAACATTGGTGTTCGCCGTCTGCGTGTCGGTCAGCGACGCCGCGAGCGTCCAGTACTTCGACGGGTTGAAATTCAACTCGATCTCGGTCCCCTTCGACTCGACGTCCTGCGTGGCGGAGATGCCCGGATCGGGGAGCTGCAACTCGTTCTGCTCCTCGATGGAGAGACCGGTCTGCCGCGCGATCTCGGCCTGCACCTGCGCGGGGGAGAACGTCGGATTGAACTGCGTGATCCACGCGCGGGCGTTGTTCACGAGCTGCCAGTTGTCGTTTTGAAACACATCCAGCCGCAGCGTGCGCTGTGCGATCGTCGCGGCGTCGCCGTTGCGCGTCTTGATGCGCTTCGTCTCGAAGCGGTTCACGCGCAGCACCCAACGGCCCTCGGCGAGGTTGAGCCAGAAGCCGTAGTCGCGGCCGGTGCCGCGCGTGTTGGGCAGCTGGTTGCGAAACAGGTCCTGCTGCGGTCCCTGCGGGTTGAAGCTGTCGGACTCATTGTAAGTGAGCGTGAGGCCGTTGAGCACATCGCCGAGGAGAGCCGCGGCGCCGTGCTGTGCGCCGAGGCGGTTGACGAATCCGGTCTGGCGGAACGGCCGCAGCACGCCGCCGGCCGTCGTGGTGTTGCCGGAGTTGAAGGCGTAGTCGCCCGCGGCCCACGCGTTCATCGACTGGTAGTCGAAGTCGCGGCCGTCAGCGGTGAGGTAGCGCGGATCCGCGCCGCGTTTGTCGTACACCTTGTCGGTGCGGAGGCCGAACATCGTCACCAGCCGGCCGCCGAGCAGCGTGCTCTGGAGCACGGCGCCGTCGGTCTTCACGATCTGTTGCGCGTTGCTGCCGCCGCCCGCGCTGTCGGTCGTCGCCTGCTGGTCCATCAGCGCCGGCTCGCGCTGGAAGACGCCGGTCGCGGCATTGCCCCACACATAGGTCGCCGGCGCGTAGGCAAACGTCGTCGGCGCGTAGTCGACGTTCGTGCCGGCGGCGTCGCCGAGGTAGTAGCGGAAGTAACCGCGGAAACGGGCGGACGACGACTGCGGGCCGCCGGTGACACTGCTGTTCTGCGCGCGGTTGACCTGCCCCGCCGGCATCCAGGCGTGGTTGGAGCCGAGGACGTCGCGGTAGCTGAAGCGCCGCGTGATGTTATATTTGTACTCGTCGTACCCGCTGAGCTGCTGCACGCCGAGCCAGCGGAGGGCGCTCTTCTCCTGCGAGAGGTCGAGCTTGTAGGCGAGTTGCACGCGCCAGGTTTCGGCCCGCGAAGGGATCCACTGGGTGAGCGGGCTGTCGAGGCCGATGTAGGGCCGGCCGAAATACGGGTTGGGCGAGCCGTCGAGCAGGCGGGCGTTGACGTCCACGAGGAGCTGCGCGGACGGACCCGTGCCGTAGAGGTTCCGCTGGTAGCGGAGGTAGTCCTCGCGCAGGTAATCGCCCTGGGCGACGAGCGAGTGCCGCGGCGTGTTGAGGAGAACCTGCTGGACGTTGACGCTCGGCGTACGCGTGCGGTCCATGAGGCGGTTCATCGCGCCGAGGTTAAGATGATGCCAGTCGTAGTAAGCGTCGTTGCTCAACGTCGGCGTCGTGGTGAAGAGCGGCTGGGCGGTGATGCGCCCGGAGGCGACGCCCGCGGCCGGACTCGGCGCCATGTAGCGGTTGCTCGAGTTGTTCGCGAGCGGCGTCGCGGCGGAGTTGCCCGTCGGCGTCGTCCAATAGGCGACCGAACCGCCGTCGACAAAGACGTAGCTCCGGTCGCTGCCCGAGAAGGTCCGCTGGAAGACGTCCGGGACGTTGCTGTCGCTCGTGATCGCGGTTCGCGTCGCGGCGGGTCCGGGGCCGTTGAGTCCGTAGGTGACGCCGTAGACGGAGTACGTGCTGGTGACGGGATCCCACGCGGGCCGGCCGCTCTGGATCCAATACGTCAGGCTGTCGCGCGGCATGAGGGTGTTCGGCCGGTTGCCGGCCATGCGGTAGAACGAGAAGCCCGCGTTGATCGTCGTGGTCTTGAACGGCTGGTAGCGGACCATGCCGTTGTAGCGCACGGTGTCGGTGCCGGCAGGCCGGAGCCGGTAGCCATCGTGCTGGAACGCCGCGCTCACGCGCAAAGCGAGCCGTTCCTTCAGGAGCACGCGGTTGAGGTCGAGGTCATAGCGGAAGCCGCGGACGCTGTCGCCGCGGAGACCGACCGACGACCGGTTACGCCGGACGTTGGCGGTGGCGGGCAACATGTTCACGGTGCCGCCCGGGCTGCCGAGGCCAAAGACGTTGGCGTTGGGGCCGCGGCTGATTTCGATGCCGTCGATGTTGAGTGGATCGACCGGGGTGAGTCCCGACAGGTTCATGTTGCCGAGCGCGAGATTGGCGGAGCCGATGCCGCGCATGCGGTTCGCGCCGCGGGGATTGTTCTGGATGTTGTCCGCGACGCTCCCGCTGTTGTTCACCGCGAAGTCGGTGTAGTCGCCGCTGCCCTCGGTGCCGGCCGTGTAGAGAAACACGTCGTTGAGATCGAGCATGGCGAAGTCAGCCATCTGCTCCTTGGTCACGACGGTGATCGAGGCCGCGAGGTCCTCGAGTTTCGCGTTGAGCCGCGTGCCGGCCATGGTGTTGCCGGAGAAGTAGCCCTTCGTATCGGCGACGACCTCGAAGGGGCTCAGCTGCACCGGCGGCTTGTCAGGTTCGGGCGCGGGGGCCACGGCCTGGGCGGCGACACGGGCCGCGCCCAGACTGACGAGCGC
>CAIJFT010000210.1 GCA_903820035.1 uncultured Opitutia bacterium | reverse complement strand
TTCACCCGGCGCACGCGGATCTCGGCGGAGCCGTCCTTGAGGGTGAGCGCAAAGCGGCCCATCGGTCGGGCCGCGATCACGATTTCGCGTCCGAGGATTTCATAAGTGATGTTCTCCGTGCCTTCCCAGACTTGACCGGTGTCGAGCGCGAAGCGGTTGGCGCCTTGCCACGCGGTCACCCGCGCCTGCATCGGCGCCTGCCGGCGCCAGTCCTCGTTGGCAAGTTTGGTAACCCCGAACTTGTCCCAAAAACGCGACCGCAGGGCGGCCGCCTCGGCGGGGGTGGCCCCCGCCGGCGGCTCGGGCGGAGTGGATGCCGTAGCTGCGGCGATGATACTCTTCGCTTCAACCGCGTTAAAGCGGATGAGCGCAGCATCGATGACGCCGATCTGGTCGGGGGTCAGCTTATCCAGGCCGGCGCGCTTCCACTCCGTGTCGGTGAGGACGCGTTGCAGGCCGGGGAAAG
This sequence comes from uncultured Opitutia bacterium, assembly GCA_903820035.1. Taxonomy (GTDB): domain Bacteria; phylum Verrucomicrobiota; class Verrucomicrobiia; order Opitutales; family Opitutaceae; genus ER46. The sequence goes on along the minus strand of CAIJFT010000210.1, from coordinate 5,479 downwards.
TCTCCTGGGCGAAGACGACCGAGGCGAGGATCAGGCAGGGCGGGAGCAGGCGAACAATTTTCATGGGGTGAAAACGGGTTTCAGATTCCGGAGCGGGAGGCGGATTGCAATATTCTGGATCAGGCAGCGGCGCAAACGGAGGGACGGCAGGCGGCGGCCAGTCGCGACTTGATCGCTGAGGTTAGAGCGGAGGCAAGCCAAGCGTCTCGCGTTTGTAATGTTGACCCGGCCGTCGGTCGGGTAGCCCGCCCACCGGGCGGGCCTACCTCGGAAACCCCAATTGCTGACCACCGACGAGCGAGCACGGATTACCGCTGACCGCCCGCTTTGGGCCCTCCGCCATTCACCGCGGCATAGAATGCATCGCCTGTTGCGATTGAACCCGCGCGTACAACTTCACCGGTGAACGCCGATTTGTAGATCGCCGACAACAACTCGATCGTGCGCCGCGCGCCGGGGCCCGACGTGATGGGGCGGGTGCCTGTATCCATGTTGGTCACTAACTCGATCAACTGCGCGGCGTGCGTCGAGCCGACGTCGGGCGGAAAGCTCTGCCAGGCCTGTTGCAGGCTTTGCTCGTCGGTGCCCGGTGCGGCGGTGAACTTCCAGTTCTCACGGGTGTAGGCGTAAAGGTGGGTCAGCTCGACCGTGGCCTTTTGGAAATCGAGGCGCACATAGGTTTCCTGCCGCGGGCTGAGCGCGCTGTTGACGATGCTGGCAACCGCGCCGCTCGCGAACGTGACGATGGCGAGCGAAACATCTTCGACCTCGATTGCCCGGTCGAGCGTCGCCGCCATGCCGCGCACCTCGACCCAGTCGCCCAGCAGGTGGAGGAGATGATCCATGGCGTGGATACCAAGGCCCATGGTCGGTCCGCCCAGTTCGTTTGCCCACTTGCCGCGCCACGGCACCGCGTAGTAGGCGGCGTCGCGGAACCAGAGCGTGTTGCACACGGCGACGAGCGGCCGGCCAAGTTGGCCGGATGCGGCCAATGCCTTGAGGTGCGCGGTCGACGAGGCGAAGCGCATCTGGAAAACGGACGACGTGAACTTCCCGGTGCGCGCTTCGGCCGCGGTGATGGCGTCGACTTCGGCGAGCGATCCGCAGAGCGGCTTTTCGCACCACACCCAGGCGCCCGCTTCCATGGCGGCGATGCTCATGGTGGCGTGCTGCGCGGGCGGCGTTGCGATGATGACGAGATCGGGGCGCACCACGCGCAGCATCTCCGCGTAATCGGTGAACGTGGCCTCGAGGTGATGCTTGGCGCCAAAGTCCCGCACGCGCGCGGCGTCGAGATCGGCTGCGGCCACGAGTCTGACCCGACCCTGTGTCCCCTCGACGGCGCGCACATGGGCGTCGGCGATGCTCCCGGTCCCGGCGAGGACGGCGCGATAGGTTTGGGGTGGGTTGGTCATGAAGCGTGGGGAGACAAAGTCTGCACTCAATTTTCCGATCGGGCGCGTTCTCCTCATCTTTCTCGTTCTCGCGGATTGGCCGCCGGCCGGAGTGCGGTAGGAGTATCAGAGGAGAACGAGCACGATTAAGAGAATGAAAACCAGGGCAGGGGCGGATGCGGAACGTGAGGGGCGCAGGATCAGCAGATCCGTCCCCGCTTCCCGGCCACGCTGTGGCCCGGCGGGTTCGCTCCGACCCAGCGCTCGTCGATCGGCTCACTTGCCCGTTGGTAGCGGGTGTCGCTTGAGATGCGCAGGCGGTCGGGCGTGCGGTTGTCGAGCGACGCGTGGACGAGGAACATCCCAAAGGTGAGGAAATCTCCAGCTTGATATTCAGTGACGAGCCAGCGGCCGCCGAATTTGTTACGCACGATCGGCGGATTGTGCGAGAGCGTGCCGCTGAACGACCATTTGCCGGCCTTCGCGTTGGCGGCGTCGGCGGCTTTGTTCTCACAGTACGTGTCGACGTCGCGGTAAACGTACTTCTCGAGGAGATCCATGCGCCGGTGTGAACCCTCGAGCACCATCAGGCCGCCGAGTTCGAACGACGTGTCGCCGTAGGGCAGCCAGCAGGTCATGTGTCGGTGCGTGCCGCGGCCCATGTAGGGCAGGTCGCAGTGCGGGTTCGTGCCCTTGCCGGGACCGACCCCGCGGAGCCAAGTGAAGTCGTAGTGCCTGATCTCTTCGCCGAAAAAGTTGCGGTAGAATTCCACGAGCCGCCCCGCATAGAGCAGGTTCTGCACCGCCGGGTTGTGGTTCGTGACCTCGGGTTTGAAAACGTAACCACCGCCCGGCGCCGCGAAGCCTTCGACGTGCGGAGCGTGGGACGTGTCGATTACGCCTTCTTTGGCGAGGCGCTCGGTCAGGCTCGCGCGGGCGTTGAGCACCTCGGCGCGGTCGAGGTAGCCCTTCATGTAGAGGTAGCCGTCAGTGTCGAACCGGCGACGCAACTCCGCCGCGTCGTCCGCCGCGTCGCTCGAGTCGCGCATCAGGCCGATCTTGCTGTCATCCCTGTCGAGCGCGTGGCCGTAGGAGTAGATCTGCGGGAGAGCGGTGAGGGTGGACATGGGCGGCGGAGAGGGAGGAGGGAGAGGGAGGGTGAAAGGGGGGAGTGCGGAGGGAGTGGGGGAGTGAGGGAGGTGGGGGAAGGTAGCGCGTTTGGCCAACTTGTCATTCGGCGGGCTCGCTTCCCCGTGGTCGAGTTACTCCGTCGCCCAACCTTCGGGCCAGTGCGTGCCGGGAGCGGGGCGCCAGTAGATGCTGCGGTCGATGCGCGGCGGACAATGGCGGTACATCTCCGTCAGCCGGATCTTCGTGCGCAGGTGCTCGATCAGGTTTTCGCCGTAGAAGAACGTGTTCTCGGCGATGGCCGACACGACCATGAACTCGGTCTGCGTAGACTCCATGAGCGCGATAAGTCCGCGGGTGTTGGCCAACTCGAGGTCGATGGTGGCCTGCAGCTGCTTTTCGCACGCGGCCTTGGTCGCGGCGTCGGAGGCGCTGTCGAGGTAACCGTAGACGTTTTCGCACCACGCGCAGACGTTGCGCAGCGTCGTGCTCCAGTGGAGGTAGGCGCGGACCCGGTCGCGGAGGTCGATGAAGACACTGCGAATGGTGCCGGCGGTCGCAGTGGTGAGGTGCTCTTCGATCAGCGCGAGCACGGCGCGGACGCGCGGGAGGAGTTCGCGGTCCATGTCGGCCGCCATCTTGGTGCCGGTTTCGCGCGTGATGAGATCAAAGAGCACGTCCTTGCCGAGGTCGTTCAGGCCGGGGTTGTTGAACTGGAAGCAGCCATGACGCTCGTAGTAATCACGGTCGGCGGCGGGCACGGCCTCGAGGTCGGGCACGAAAGGCCGGTCCCACGTGCGCTGCCAGCAGAAGCCGAAGACGCAGAAGAGCGGCACGAGGGGCTGCCAGATGATGGCGTCTTCAAAATCACGCCACGCCTGGACGAGCGTCGGGGCCGACCCGGCGCCGACGAGGTTGGTCGCATAGTCGCTTAGCACGTCGTCGATGCTGCGCTCGGGTACGAATTGCGCCGCCTGCAGGGCGACGGGGTTGGGCCAGAACGGAGTCTTGGCGGTGTTGGCCAGACCGCCGAGCGCGGACATGCGCTGGATGCCGGCGCCGGCCGCGGCCTTGAGCTTCGCGTGGACGAGGCGCGGGAACGGCAGGCCGATCAGCGGCTCGTGGTTCATCACGCCGGACGGCGAGTAGTGCAGCACGGGCTCGATGCCGCGGGCGCGGTCCTCGGCAAGGACCTTCTGCTCCGTTTCGTCCATCCAGCTCTGGAAGATGCTGCCGGCCACCCCGAAGTTTTCCGGATACTTGGGATGCGGATACGGGAGCGAGTAGCCGCGGACGAGGAGGGACGGGGCCTCGTAGGCGACGCCCTTGCCCATGCCGGCCTTGATGTACTCGTGCTCCACCTTGAAGGGCTCGAGCCGGAGGATGACGTCGAAGTCCGGGTTCAGTTCGGCCGCGGCGTCGTGCAGGTTGTGCAGGAAGCGCGCGATGCTCTTGCCGGCGGCCTCGGCGACCTTGTCGTGGCTGCGCCATTCCCGGATCATGTACGGACCGCCGTTGCGGCCGACGTAGAGCGACGCGGTGTGCTCGAAGCCGGCGCCGCTGTCGTTCGTCCAGAGCGACATGTAGGAGAGGTCCGGCACGTGGCGGATGAGTTGCTGCAGCGCCTCGCGGAAATGCCGGCGCGTCACGGGGTGGTCCTGCGCGAGCGTGTAGCGCGGAAGGCGGGAGCGGAAGGGGTGGTCGACGCGCGCGCCGCGGAGTGTCGGGAATTTCTGGAAGAAGCGTTCGGGAAACGTGCGCGGCTCAAACATGCACACGCCCGGCTTCAAGCCGTAGCGCCGGCCGAGTTCGGCGAGTTTCTTCAGGTGGTTGAGGTTGGCGTCGAGGTAGAGCGCCGGCCACAGCCCCTTGGTCAGTTCGGTGGCGATGAAGTGGTTGAAGCCCGGCGCGTAGGTGTAGAACTGCGGGTAGTATTCGTGCGCCACGAGGTCCTCGTGCGGCATGTGCGCCTGCAGGCCGTTGACCTCGCAGTGCGTGAACCCGGCCTCGGCGAGGGAGGCGACGTAGTGTTCCGGGTCGAACCCGCGGGCCGAGCGCCAGTACTGCGTGTAACAGGCATCCCAATGCGGCCGGTGCCAGCCGAACGAGGCGGGCAATAAAATGCCGGCGGCAAGCTTCTCGCGGGTGAAGGCGCCGAGGCCGTTGGCCAGTAGCCGCACCGCGGCGAACAGGAACGAACCATGGGTTGCGATGATCTCGCCGCTGCCGTCGTCGGTGAGCCTCAGCCACGTCCATGCCGTGGCCGAAGCGGCCTTGGCCGGCAGGCGCGAGGCGGGCACCCAGTTTCGGTTGGCGAGGGCGATGTTCACGCCGGTGGTCGGGGCCGGGCGGCCCGCGGCGGTGGCGCCGGTCAACAGCGCAAGTTCAATGGCTGCGGTCTGCTCACCGGGGGTGGCGGCGGACGAATAATTGACGTTACGAATCGGTGGCAGCGAAGAAGCGATCATGGGACGGGCGAGAAAGATAAGCGAACGCTCAACAGCCGACCCGGAGAGTCAAAGTGAACGTGCATGAAAATTTCCGCGGGAGGGTAGCGGTGGCGCTTGGAGAGCGCCGCTCCAGTGAGCAGGTCTTGCCGGATGCGCTGAGGCGATCTTCGGTAATTCGAGCCGCGTCACGCCGTCGCCTTTTCGGCCAACCGGCTGCCGCATTGGGAGCAAGCCGGAGCGACCTATTTCGTGACCTTCAGGCTGGCGGACGCGCTACCCCAATGCCTCCTGGACACGTGGGCTTCGGCGCGAAGCGGGTGGCATCGCCGGCACCCGCAGCCGTGGTCTGAGGGTGTTGCACGGGAATAGCCGCGGGAGTTCGTACGGGTGATCGAGCGTTGGCTCGATGCCGGCCACGGGGAGTGTCGGCTGGCGCGGCCACCGAGCGCGGCGTTGGTCGTGGCGGCACTGTGGCACTTTGATGGTGAGCGTTCTGGTCTGATCTGC
>CAIJFT010000209.1 GCA_903820035.1 uncultured Opitutia bacterium | reverse complement strand
GGGCGGACTGCGCTTCCTGGCGGGGAGCGTCGCCATTCACGTGCTGGATCGCGAATTCATCCGGCGGATGGCCGCGGGCGGCGAGGGTGTCGCCCTGCCGTTCCACCGGGCGGACAAAAAGATTCCCACCGTCGACGCCGCGGGCGCGGCGGTTAAGCCGGCAAGACCGAACGGCGTTAAATTCGAGCTGTTTGTGTTCGATGCGCTCCCCTTCGCCTCCCATCCGGTGATTATCGAGGCGCGCCGCGCCGACGATTTCTCCCCGGTCAAGAATGCCGACGGCCTAGATTCGCCGAAGACCTGTCGTGACGATCAGTTGCGCCAGTTCGCCCGGTGGTTGCGGGCCAGCGGCGTTGTCGTAGCGACGGACGCCTCGGGTTTGCCCGCCTCCGCGATCGAGGTGTCGCCGCTTTTCGGTTACGACGAGGACTCCTTTGCCGACGCGTGGCGCGCCCTACGGGACCCTCCGGCTTTGCGCGACGGGCTCTACCTTGGTTGAGTGACCGCGCCGCCAATCTCAAAGCGGCGGAAACCTCAGTGGGCGCCGTCGCGTCTCGCTGGTTTCTCCTTTCCCCCCCCCATGATTACCCCTCGCCGTTACCGTCGCGTTGCGCTCCTTCAGCTTTTACTGGCCACGGGCCTACTATCCCCCGTTTTCGCGGCGGATTCCTCCGGCCCGGGCACAAAGGCGAATCGGAGCAAGGCCAAGGCGGAGAAGTCCGGACCGCCGCGACAGGAGTCGGTCGGTCCGGCGATCGGCGAGAATAAGGCGACGCCGGTGAGCCGCATTAAAGTTGCGGATGGGTTCAAGGTTGAGCTCCTCTATTCGGTGCCCGGCGTGCAGGGCTCTTGGGTTAATCTTTGCACTGATCCGAAGGGCCGGATTATTGCGAGCGACCAGTATGGCGGCCTCTATCGTTTCCCGTCCCCGCCGGCCGGGGAGCCGCTCAACCCCGCCACAATTGAGAAACTCGCGCCGGAAATGCGGGCCGTGAACGGCATGTTATGGGCCTTCGGCGCGTTGTATGTCGGCGTCAACGACTACGAGAACAAGATTCAGTCCGGCCTCTACCGGCTCTCCGACACCGACGGCAACGACAAGCTCGACAAGGTGGAGCTGCTTCGCGCGATCACGTCGCGCGGTGACCATGGGGTGCATGCGGTGCTGCCCACGCCTGACGGCAAGGGCCTGTACCTCGTGTGCGGCAACGGAGCGAAACTCACCGACATCGCTGCTTCCTCGCCTGTGCCGCGCATTTGGGGTGAGGATCACCTTTTGCCGCGGATGCCGGATGGTCGCGGGTTCATGCGTGACGTGCTCGCGCCCGGCGGGGTGATTTACCGGGTAAGCCCCGACGGCAAGACCTTCGAGGCATTTGCGTCCGGCTTCCGCAACGTCTTCGACGCCGCCATCAACCGCGAGGGTGAGCTCTTCACGTACGACGCCGATATGGAGTATGACTTTAACACGTCCTGGTACCGCCCGACGCGCGTTTGCCACGTCGTGAGCGGGGCGGAGTTCGGCTGGCGCAATGGCGCCGGCAAACGGCCGCCTTTCTATGCGGACAATCTTCCGCCGGTGATCGAAATCGGGCCGGGGTCGCCCACGGGCATGGCTTTCGGCTACGGGGCAAAGTTTCCCGCGAAGTATCAGAACGCCTTGTTCATTTTGGATTGGAGCTGGGGAAAATTGCATGCCGTCCACCTCGAGCCGGCGGGATCGAGCTACCGCGCGGTGCGCGAGGAGTTCCTGTCCGGTGCGCCGCTGCCGCTCACCGACCTGCTCATTCACCCCGGTGATGGCGCGATGTATTTCGCGATCGGCGGTCGCCGCGTGCAGTCTGGCCTCTACCGCGTGACCTATGTCGGCCCCCAATCGACCGCTCCGGTTGACGCCAAACCGGTGGCCTCCCCCGCACGCACGTTGCGCCAGGAGTTGGAGGCCTTCCACGGCCGGCAGGATCCCAAGGCGATCGAGGCGGCGTGGCCGCACCTTGGGCACGCGGATCGTTTCATCCGGTGGGCGGCCCGCACCGCGCTCGAACATCAGCCGTTCGCCGGGTGGTCCGAGCGGGCGTTGCGGGAAACGGATCCTGCCCGTCGGGTGGAGGCGTTGCTCGGTTTGGCGCGTGCCGCGGGGATCTGCCCGTTGCATCGGACCAACACGGACGCTCCGCTCGATCGGCCGCTCGGGGCACGGATCGTTGCGGCGCTTGAGCAGATTGATTGGCACGATCTGAGTTCCGAGCAACGTCTCGCTTGGGTGCGCACGTTGGAGATTGGATTGAACCGCTTCGGCCCGCCGGAAGCCGCCGTGCAGCAGCGGCTCGTGGCGAAGCTTGATCCGCACTTCCCGGCGTCGACGCGGGAGCTCAACTGGCTCCTGTGCGAGACGCTGGTCGCGCTGCACTCACCCACGGTGGCGAGCAAGGCGATGGCCTTGCTCGCGGCGGCCCCCACCCAAGAGGAACAAATCGAGTACGCGCGATCGCTGCGCATGCTCGACACGGGTTGGACCACGGCGACCCGGACCTCGTACTTCGAGTGGTTTCTGAAGGCGGCGAATTACCGGGGCGGCGCAAGCTTTGGCAAGTTCATCGAGTTCATCCGCGATGACGCGGTGAAGTCGCTCGACCCGACTGAGCGTACCGCCCTGGCCGGGGTGCTCGCAAAGCAGCCGGTGAAGATGAGCGTGATCGATAACCTTAGCTTCGGGTTTGCCGGTCGGCCGTTTACCAACTGGACGTTAGAAGAGTTGTCGGCGGCGACCAAGGGAGGCCTGACGGGCCGCAACTTCGAAACCGGCCGGCGGATGTTTGGTGCGGCCGCCTGTTTCGCCTGTCACCGATTTGGTAACGAGGGGGGCATGACAGGCCCGGATCTGACGACCGCCGGGGCCCGCTATTCTCCACACGACTTCCTCGACCAGATCATCAATCCCAGTAAAGAGATCAACGAGCAGTTCGTGCCGTCGGTCCTCACTAAAAACAATGGCGAAACCGTGGTCGGCGTCGTGGTTAATCTCAACGGCGATTTTGTTTCAATCAACGAAGACCCGAGCGATCCAAACCAACGGGTCAGTGTCGACCGCAAGGAGGTCAAGAGCATTGAGCCGTCCAAGGTGTCCCTTATGCCGCCGATGCTGCTCTCCCGCCTCAGTCGCGAGGAGATCCTCGATTTGACCGCCTACGTCCTGAGCGGAGGGCAATCTTCGCACGAGATGTTCAGGAAATAGCCGGAAAAAAGTTCGCCGCCGGAATGGTTTCGTGGCGATGCTCTCCTTTCCACATGACCACGCTCGAACGCATCAACGCCGCCACCCAGGCGGGTCACTTGCTGCCCGGCACCGCCGAGAATCTCGCCGCCTTCCTTGCGGCCCGGTTGCCCGCTTGGGCGACGCAGAGTATCGACGAACTCGTCGCAAAGGCCGCGTGGGGGGAGTTAAACGACCGGTTTTACCGCTACCTTGAGTTCGGCACCGGCGGGATGCGGGGGCGCACGGTCGCCGTCGTGCCGGCGGCGGCGGAGACCGGCACGATCGATGCCAATGGTTCGCCCGAGCACGCGGCGGTCGGCAGCAACATGCTGAACGACTTCACGCTCATCCGCGCCGTGATGGGGCTTTACCGTTACACCTCGAAGGTGCTCGCGCTGCGGCCGAACGGCGGCAAGCCGAAGCTCGTGATCGCTTACGACGTCCGCCATTTCTCGCGGCACTTCTCCGATCTTGCGGCTTCGACGTGGACCCAACTTGGAGGCGAAGCGTATGTATTCGACGGCCCGCGTCCGACGCCGCAGTTGAGTTTTGCGGTGCGCGACCTGAAGGCTCACGCCGGCGTGGTGATCACGGCGAGCCACAATCCGCCCCATGACAACGGCTTCAAGGCCTACTTTGAGGACGGGGCGCAGGTGGTGCCGCCGCATGACAAGGGAATTGTGGCTGAGGTGAACGGGGTTTCCCTCAGCGCGGTGCGCGAATTCCTGATCCCCAAGCTCGCCGGGGTAAAGACGCTTGGGGCGCAGGCGGACGAGGCTTACCTCGCGGTTGCGGCGAAGGCGTTGCTGGACCCCAGCGTGTTTCGCAAAGCCAAACTCAAAGTTGTCTTCACCAATATTCATGGCACGGGCGCGGTGCATTCGATGCCGCTGCTCCAGCGCGTCGGGTGCGAGGTGCAGGCGGTGCCCGAGCAGCTCGCGTTCGATGCGCGTTTCCCGACGGTAAAATCGCCGAATCCGGAAAACGCCGAGGCGTTGTCCCGCGCGGTGGCGTTGGCTGATCGGGAACATGCCGACGTGGTACTTGCGACCGATCCGGATGCCGATCGCATGGGTTGCGCGGTGCGGAATCGCGCCGGTAAACTCGAACTCCTGACCGGAAACCAGATCGGCGCGTTACTGGCCGAATACCGGCTGACCAAGTACAAGGAACTGGGTTGGATCCCCCGCGAGGGCTCCAACCGGGCGGCGATCATCAAGACATTTGTCACGACGCAGCTGCAGGACGCCATCGGTCGGGCCCACGGGGTCAAGGTCATCAATACCCTTACCGGATTTAAATGGATCGCCGCAAAAATGCGCGGTTACGAGGAGCAGCTCCGGCGGGTGATGGGCCCTGGCTTCAACTACGAGGCTACGCCGTTCGCAGAGCGCGCGAAGCTGCTCCTGCAGCACAGTACGTTCTACGTCTTTGGCACGGAGGAAAGCTACGGTTACCTCCCGAACGACTACCTGCGCGACAAGGACGGCAATTCCGCGTGCCTGATGTTTGCCGAGCTCTGCGCCTGGGTGAAAAGCCGCGGCCTCACCGTCCCCGAGTACCTCGATGAGGTCTTCCTCCGCTGCGGCTTCTACCTCGAGGGAGTCATCAATATCTACTACGAGGGCGCGAGCGGCAACGCGAAGATCAAGCGGATTCTGGAGTCGTACCGCACCCGGCCGCCGACGGTGTTCGGCGACGTGCGCGTGACGAAGTTTCAGGACTTCGGTCTCGAGAAAGTGCTCGATGCTGACGGGGAGCGCATTCCCGCCCAGGATCTTTACATCGTGACGCTGGCGAACGGCTACACCTTCGCGGCGCGCGGCAGCGGCACGGAGCCGAAGATGAAATTCTATCTCTTCGCGAACGCCAAGGTGTCGAACGCGGCTGAATTGCCCGACGTCAAGGTGCGCGTGCGAGCGACGTTGGACGCCCTCAGCAAAGTGATCGAGGCTGACGCCAAGGCGCGCGCTGAAGGGTAGGGGTAGGGGCTCCGTCGCATTGCGGCGGGCCTCGCTCGGTACGTTTGGGCTTTAGACTCGGGCGCTGCCGAGTCCCCGCGCCGCGGCGATTTCTACTCGGTCGCGACCTGGCTCTCCGCCCGGTCCGCGCCGGGTTTTAGGTCCGCGTCAAGCGTCGTGCGCTCGTCGAAGACGTAGCACGTGCCGTTGTAGTGGGCTCCGCCGCACGCTTCGAGGTACTTCAGGATGCCGCCGTCGAGTTGATAGACTTCGCGGAAGCCCTCCCTCTGCATATAAGGACCCGCTTTCTCACAGCGAATTCCGCCGGTGCAGAACATGACGATGGGTTGATCCTTGAGGGTGACGGGAAGGCCGCGCACGGCGGCGGGAAAATCGCGGAAGCGACGAATGCCCGGCCGGACCGCGCCGTTAAAGGTGCCGGCGTCGATCTCGTAGTCGTTGCGGGTGTCGAGCAGCGTCAGCGGCCGGCCGGCGTCGAGCCATTCTTTGAGTTCAGCGGGGGTGATCTTTGGCGACGGCCGGCGGGCGGGGTCGATTCCCTCGATTCCGAAGCTGATGATCTCGCGTTTGATTTTCACCCGCATGTGACCGAACGGCTGGGTAGCACTTGAACTTTCCTTGGGCGCCAGATCGGCGCAGCCGGGCAGTTGTCGAAGCACGGTGAGAAACGCGTCGACCGCAGTGCGGGAGCCGGCGAAGAAGACGTTAATACCCTCCGGGGCCAGCAAAACGGTTCCTTTCAACGCAAGGTCCTTCGCCACCTGACCAAGGTGGGCCCGGCGGGCCGCCAGTTCATCAAGCGGAACGAACTTGTAGGCGGAAATGTTGATGAATACGGCCATGGGAGGCGGACCAACCGAGCGTCGCGTGGCCCCGGCTAAAATCAAGCGGCCCGCCCTGTCGGTCGGTTCAACGGGTCGCGCCGGTGACTGCGACCTTAATGGCGTACAGCGATGTCCGCGCGGTCAGGAAGAGTGTCTGGCCGTCGGCCCCACCGAAGCAGAGGTTGGCGGGCGACTCCGCCACGAGGATACGGCCGATGCGGCCGCCGTCGGTGGAGAAAATCTGCACGCCGTCGCCGGCGGTCGACCAGACGCGTCCGTCGCGGTCGACGCGAATGCCATCCGGGCCGCCCTTGTCGATCGTGCAAAAGACCCGTCCAGCCGCCAGCGTGCCCTGGGCGGATACGTCGAAGACCCGGATGTGGCGCGGCGCGCCGGAGTCGGCCACATAGAGTTTCTTTTCATCCGGCGAGAAGGCGAGGCCGTTGGGCTGGTCGAAGTCGCGGGCGACAATCGTGGTGCTGCCGGTCTTCGGATCGTGACGGTAAACGAAGTTCCCGGCCTGCTCCTTGCCGATTTTCCGCTTGGTCGCCGGATCGGTTTTTAGGCCGTACTCGGGGTCGGTGAACCATACCGTGCCGTCGGAGCGGACCACGACATCGTTGGGCGAGTTGAATTTTTTGCCTTCGTAAGCATCGACGAGGGTTTTAACCGCGCCGTTGCTTTCAAGGATGGCAACGCGACGTCCGGTGTGTTCGCACGTGAGCAGCTGGCCGGCGGCGTCGAGGGTGTTGCCGTTGGCGTTTTGGCTGGGTTGGCGGAAGCTCTTTACGCCACCTGCCGGCGACCACTGCTTGAGTGCGTTATTGGGAATGTCGCTGAATACGAGCACCCCCGACGGTAGCCAGGCGGGGCCCTCGATGAAGCCCATGTCGCCAGCGAGCTTTTTCACGGCGGCCCCGGCGGGCACGCAACGAGCGAAGTCCGCGGCGTTTTCAGGAACTAGAGAGTCTGCGCCAAGGAGTCGGCCGGCGAGAGCGAGCAGGGCAAGGGGGGCGAGCAGGGGGAATTTCATCGGGGTATTGGGCGACGTTTCGCGGCATCGGGGCCAAAGCCAAACGCAAAGTTACGCGGCCGATCCGGATTGAAACGTCCACGCCAAGACCCGGCTTTGTTTTTGCCCCTGGGCCATGGGAATGATGCGGGTTTGTGCGGGGCGAACCTGGTTTAGAGACCGCTCCAAGGTGCCGAGGTTTTCGCGTTTCGAGACCAGCGTCGTGAACCAGCGGCTTAGCTCGGGTCGGTCGGCGCTCTCGCGGATCATCCGCCGCACGAACGCGGCTTCGCCGCCGGGGCACCAGAGTTCATTGGCGCGTCCGCCGAAATTCAGCGCAGGCGCGCGCGCGTTGCCGCCCAGGTTGCGCACTTTTCGAGCGGTGCCGGCCCGCGCCTCGGCGGCGGATGCGTGAAAGGGAGGATTGCAAATCGTGGCGGCAAAGGTTTCGCGGGCTGCGGTCACCCCTTCGAAGAGCGCAGTCGAATGGGTTTGGCGGCGTACTTCAATCCGGCCTGCAAGCGCCGGATTGAAGTCGACGTTGGCTTGTGCCGCCCGGACGGCGGCCGCGTCGGTCTCCGTTCCGACAAAGCTCCAGCCGTACTCAGCGGCGCCGAGCAGGGGATAGATGCAATTGGCTCCCGTGCCGATATCCAGTACACGGATGCTGGCGCCGCGGGGAATCTCGCCCGCGTCGGCGGCAAGCAGGTCGGCCAGATGGTGCAGGTAGTCGACGCGGCCGGGAATCGGTGGGCAAAGGTAGCCCGACGGGAGTTGCCAGTCTTTTAGCGCGTAGTGGGCCCGTAGTAGGGCGCGATTAAGCGCGAGCACGGCCGTGGGATTGGCAAAGTCGATCGTCGGATCGCCCGTGGGGCTCGGCTGGGTGAACGCGGCGAGTTCCGGCAGGGCGCGGAGCAATGCCGGAAAGTCGTATCGTCCGGCGTGGCGATTGCGCGGATGCAAGGCGACGCGACGACCGCCTTAAAGCGGGAAGGGGGCGGAACGGCGCAGCCCAGGGACGGAGCGCAGCTCGATGAAGAGGTGGTCCGGACCGCCGGCGGCGACTTGGTCGAGGGCGCCGGAGATATTCGTCAGCGCGACGGTGGTGGTGGCGTCCTCGGTGGGGCCGACGCGGCAACTGAAGTTCCAGGTGTCGAAGCCCTCGGGCAGCGTTTTGCGGCGTTCGCGCTGCACGTACTTGCGAACCTCGTGCTTGATCGCGTCGAGGACGCGGGCGTCGGCTTTGCGGGGGTGGTGGAGCGGGAAATTCTTCTTCATCGGATGACTTTGCTCCGAGGCTGTTGGCGATCGCACGCCGCGACGCGAACAAAAACCCCGCACATTCGCGATCGGCGTGGCTCAGGAGTGATATAAATGACCTAATGGGTTGACCCGCGAACGCGTTGTTGGTGCTGCGGCGAAAACGGGAGATAGGCGTCGCTATCCGCCGGTCGAAGAAGCAGGGTGGTTGTTCAGCCCGACGGAAGAATCAATATGAGCGCACGCTGCGGCTCCGTTTTGTTTCACCGGATTGAATTCCTATCATGCGAGATGATTACATCAGGGAGGCGTTGTTGGTCATTGATGACCCGAACGTGCTCATTAATGTCGTCTCGCGCCGGGTGAAACAGTTGAAGCGCGGTAACCGCGCCCTGGTCGAGTCGCTTGAAAAGCACTCGGCGGAGGATATGGCTTTGCGAGAGATCATCGAGCGTAAGATCAGCTACGAGTTGGCGAGCCCGGCGGATATCGCCGGCAGTCGTCGCTAACCGGGGCCTCCACGCTCAACCTGTTCCCACTCCTTATGGCTAAGTCACAAAACGCACGTAAGCAGACCAAGAAGGCGGCGGCGAAAAGCCCCAAGGAAAAGAAGGCCGCGAAGCGCGCCAAGGCATAAGGCCGGCTTTATCGCCCTGAGGCACAAGCACCGCTGCGGCGGTGCTTTTTTGTGTCTGGGTGCGGTCTGCCGCGCTTAGTCCGGCCTGTGTCTGGGGATCGTGCATCCTGTGGCCCTTGGATCCACCCTGAGCCCGGTGCATCCCGGGCTCTTTGACTTCGCGACGCTGGGTCTGGCCGGCGAGCAGGCGCCGCTTATTGGCCCGGCCTACGGTCGAGCGGCCAAATGCCTTGGGCATTAACTCTTCTCGATCTTCGCGCCGGACTTGCGCCAGCCGTCGATGCCGGGGGCGTAATGCTTCACGTTGGTGTAACCCAGTTCGCGTGCGGCGGTGGCGGCGGCCTGGTAGGCGCTGCAATATTCATTGCCGCAATACGCGACTACCAAGGCGTTCTTATCGCGCGGTAGCAGAGCAGCGATTTTGTCCTTGTTTGCAATGTAGTCGATCGCCCCCGGGAGGCGGCCTTCCGTGAACGAGTCAGTTCCGTTCACATCAAGCAGGGTTACCTGTTTGGCGCTGATCGCCGTGTTCAGTTCCTGGTGTGAGATTTCCCTGACCTTGTCGGCACCGGAGCCGTCGACAACGAAGCAGGCAAGGGAAAGGAGCAGGGTGATCAGGCGCTTCATTGGTCGTGAACGTAGGATGGGAGGAGGATTTCGCAAGCCGCCGTTGTGATTCGGCGGTCGATCCACGGCGGGGCTGAAACCGGGTTTGGCGGAACGCGCCACCGGTGGTGACCGCGCGTTTGGGTGGTTACGAGGCCGCCCGTTGGCGCCGCAACGCCCCCCGGGCGGGCGGTTCCGTCTTGAGCAGCTCCGCCGCCAGTCGAATCAGTTTAAGGGCGTGACGCTCGTGCGTCGCCCCGCCTTGCGCGAGGGCGGTCAAGCGGTGGATAGATGCATCCAGTTCGTCTAGAGGCCGACTCGTCATGCAGGAAATAGATGCATACTTGCAAACCGCAGTGACGGCGCTCGAGTGCCGCTGGAACTTTCCTCGCAGGATGCGGGAGAGGGTGGCCTGATGCAGCCCAAGTAGGGAAGAAAGTGCGCCCTGAGACTGGCTGCGCAGTTTCTCCGACGCCATAATTTCAGCGCGGAGCTCAGGAATCGTTTTGCGCCGGGACATGCGAAAAAAACTTGCATAACTAGGTGGGGAAAGTAAAGGTCCAACTTGTTATCGGGCGCCATGTCTGCGGCGGACTGGCGTCCACTTTTTATTTACCTTCCATGCTCACCGTCCTCCTGATTGCGGGGCCCCTGCTGGTCGTGGCCGGCGTAACCACGTTGCTCGCGGTTCTGCGGGCGCCCGACGGTTACGAGGATGATTCCTGTTTTCATCATGGGCCGCGCTCGTTCCCTGCTCAGGGGGTCGACGCCCCGGTTTCGCTGCGCGGGCACTAGCCGGCATCCGAAACGGTCGTTGTCCTTCGGATGGCGTGGCGCGTCGGACGTTAGGCATGTCGAGGCTTGTCCGCCCTCCGTGATTGGCGAAGGCTGGCCGAATGTCGTGCCAGCCCCCTCTCGTCTTCTCCTTGTGTGCGGCCTTTGCGCTCGCTCTGCCGGTTCGCGCGGCGACGGGCGAGCCGAATGTGACCCCTGCAGTCGCGCGTAACCTCCAGACCTTGATTCCGAAGCAGGAGACCGGCGTTCCGGCCTTCTTGCAGAAACATCCAACCTATGACGGCCGCGGGGTGATCATTGCGGTTTTTGACACCGGGGTTGATCCGACCGCGGCTGGACTCCAGAAGACGACGCTCGGCGAGCCCAAGGTGGTGGACGTGATCGACACCACCGGGGCCGGTGACGTCGAGCTTGCTGCGCCGGTGAAGCCCGGCGCCGACGGTAAGCTCACCGGGCGCACCGGCCGCCGGCTCTCCCTGCCGGAGGGGATCGTGAATCCTAAGGGTGAATACCGCCTTGGCCTCAAAGTCGCTCGGGAGCTGTTCGGCAGCGAGGTGATGGAGCGTGTCCGTGAGCAGCTGCGGCGGACCTGGGACCTCGAGAAACGTGAACTCGCGGCCGAGCGGGCGCGGCTCCGGGCCGCCGATGAAAAGTCGGGCCGGCGTCCGACCGCGACCAAGCCCGAGTCTGATCTGACGCCGGCGGATCGCGACCTGCTGGCGCGGGAAACCTTGTTTGACGGCTGGCTCGAGGGCTTTGATCCGGTCGAACAGGACCCGGCCTTCGATTGTGTCGTTTGGCACGACGGCACGGGGTGGAGGGTGATTGTCGACACCGACGCCGACGGCGATCTCCGCAATGAGCAGGTGCTTCGACCCTACGGAATCGCCCAGGAGACCGGATTGTTTGCCGGTCAGACGGGTGGTCGGTTCGCGGTGCAAATTTACGACGGCGGTCGGGTGCTCTCGATTGTCGCCGTCACCGGATCGCACGGGACCCATGTAGCCGGCATTGCGGCGGCGCACTTTCCGGAGGATCCAGCCCGCAACGGCATCGCTCCCGGAGCGCGGATTCTCTCCGTCAAGATCGGCGACACGCGCTTGGGGTCGTCGGCGGACGGCACGGGCTATCTGCGCGCCCTTGCCGCCTGCGTGCAATACAAGGTTGACGTCATGAATATGAGTTTCGGCGGTGCGGATGCATTTCAGGACGGCAACAATACGTCGAACCGCATCATCCGCCGGCTGGTGCAGGATTACGGGGTCACGGCATTTATTTCGGCGGGCAACAATGGCCCGGCACTTTCGACCATGGGCTCGCCCGGAGATACCCCCGAGGTGATTGGCGTCGGCGCCTATGTCTCCAAGGACATGGCGGCCGCCCTGTATGCGGCTCCGGAAGGCAGCGCCGCTACAACCTTCGGATTTTCGTCCCGGGGGCCGACCAAGTCGGGGCATTTGGGGGTCGCGATTCTCGGGCCCGGCGCGGCGTTTGCCCCGGTGGCTTTCGACAGCCTGAACCGATCGCAGATGATGAATGGCACCTCGATGTCTTCTCCCTCGGTCGCCGGGGTCGGCGCTCTCCTCGTCAGCGGTGCGAAACAGGCCGGCCTGAAAACCTCGCCGGCGCGGATCAAAGCGGCGCTGATGAACACGGCGCGGCTGCTCGACGACGTCGAGCCGTGGGCACAGGGCCCGGGGCTGGCGCAGGTTGGTCCGGCTTTTGAACACTTGCGCACCTTCCAGGGCATCGCGGCCTTTGACGCTCATTTCCAAGCGGAGACCAACGACAACACCTTGGCGAAGGGGCCTGGCCTCTATTGGCGCGATGCGCGGCCCGCGGGTCGCCAGGAGGCGCGGTTCACCGTTGCGCCGCAATTTCCCGAGGGGACTTCGATGGAGGCGCGGCAAGCGTTCGAGGAGGATGTCATCCTTGAGTCCACGGCTCCGTGGCTGGAGGTGCCGAAGTTCTTGCACCTCTCCGGCGGATCGCGGCCCTTCGGCGTGCGTGTTACGGTGCCCGCGGCCGGGGCGCAGGGTGGGGTGCACTACGCGGAGATCCGGGCGATTCCCGCACGGCAAACGGGGGCAGGGCCGGTATTCCGGATTCCGGTGACGGTGGTGGCGCCGAAGATGGCGGATCCCGAGGGCAAGTCGGGCGAGCCGTTCCCCGTGGATCTCGGTGCCGGTCGCGTTGTTCGCGGATTCTATCAGGTGCCGGAGGGCGCTTCCCACCTCCGTCTGCGCGTACGGCGGGATCGGTCCGATTTGATGGCGCGGACGTACATGCTCCGCGCGACGAGCCTGACGAGCAATGAGTCGTTCCGCGAGGGGCAGTTCGCCGAATCGCTCCGGCTTGAACCCGGGCAGGAGCGCGAGGTCCTCGTACCGGTTCACGGTGGACGGACGGTCGAGCTGACGTGGCACCAGATGTGGAACAGCCCGTCGACGTCTCAGCTCACCTGTGACTACTCTTGGATCGGACTGAGTCCGACCGACGGCGATATGGTGATCACCGAGAACCAGCGTTACGGCACACTGGTGTTGCGGAGCGCCTACGCGGCATTGCCCGTCGAGGTGTCGGGTAAAATCACCGATGCGATTATGCTGTTTGCGCCGGTTGATTCCCGGACTTTGCCGGGGGACGAGCGCGACGTGTTGCCGCCGGGCCCGCGTGACTCCGGGCCGGTCCGCCTGCCTCTACTGCGGCAGAAATTCGAGTTCAAGGTGGAGAAGGCTTTCAAGGCACGGCTCGGTGATCCGCGTCAATCACATGCAACGAGTGAACTTCTCGGTGGCATCACGCGGATTGTTCACGATTCGGGCCGCGTCCTCTGGCACGGTGGCTCCCGCTCGACGACGGATATCGATTTCCCCAAGGGCACCATTACGGCCTACCGCGACCTGCGGGCCATCGACCCGGCCGACGCCCGCCGTCAAGCGTCGCGTCCATTGGTGCTTCGCCGCCGAATCGCGGTCGCGCCGGTGCTGGGCGTTTATCCGGACGCCTCCGCGGCAGCCAAGGCGAAACGCGAGGGCAAGCTGACGCTCTCACCCGGTCGCGATCATGAAATCTACATTGAGGAGCCGGCCGACGCCGCGCTGAAGGAACTCTCGCCGTCGCCGGCGTGGTTGCTCGGCGAGGTCGAAGTCGTGGCCAACAAGCAGACCCTCCTGAAGGTGCCGGTGATCTTCCACCGCGGCGTAACTCCGCCGGACAACAAGCGGCCCGCGGGAGAGCCGGGCAAGCCCAAGCGCACCGCCCTCGAGGAAGCGCGGGAGGAATTATTCCAAAAGCAGCTTAGCCTCGTGCGCCCGTTGCGCACCAAGAAGGACGCCGAGTCGGTGGCCGCGCATGCCGCGCTGCTGGGGGAGTTGCGGGCGTTGCGGCCGAGTGATCCGACGCTCGCGTACGAGCAGGTATTTGCGCGCGCCTCCCGCGGAGGTTTGCTCGAGAGCCGGACTAAAAATGTCGACAAGCCGACGGATTCCGTGCTGACGGCCGGCGACGAGAAGGTTTTGCCGGCGGTCGCGAACACCGAGGTAAAGGAGCCCGCCCCGGCCGCGGCGAAACCCGACAAGCCGGCGGAGTCGACGTCCCGCGAGTCGGTGCTCGATCCGGTTCTGGCCGAGATCGCCGAGGGTTTGAGCAGAATCGATGCGGTGGTGGTGGCGGCCTTCTTCGGTGCGCCTGAAGCGGTCCCCGAGGATCGGGAGGCTCGGCGGGTGCAGGCGGTGAAACGCAAGGAGCTCACGGCGCAGCGCGACTTATTGCGTGATTTCGCTTTGTTGCGGACCGAAGTCTTGACGAACGCGGGACGCAAGCCGGAGGCCCGGGCGGCACTGTTGGAGGCGCAGCGTTGGGAGGCGCTACCGGCTACGCCGGGCAAGAGGTGGCGGGAACTGGAGTCTGCCCTCCTCAAGTTGGAAGGGCACCTCGGGTTGGCCCTCCAATCCCTGCAGGAAAACGCGTTGAAGGAGGATCCGACCGACCGGGGCGCTCGCGAAAAACGCATCGCGCTCCTGCGGGATCTCGGCTGGATGCGCTGGGCCGAGCATGAAGCACGTAAGCTTGCCCTCGAGAAGGGCGGCGTACCGGTGCGATTCTAGAGTCAACGGAGTCGCCTGCTGAGGCGCCGGTTTACGCGGCCTGAAGCGTGGCGGTAAGCTTGTCGCGCCCGGGCCAGCCGAGCAGGCAATCCAGCGCTACGATTTCGTATCCGGCCACCACCAGCCAAAAAACCAGCAAGAACCGCGGCTTCGCGGTCTTGTGCCGCAGGCGACGTTGGGCGGCAAAGGCGCCGGGCCAGCCACCGCCCAGCGCGCCGAGGTGCAGGACCATCTCGGGGATGCGCCAGATCCCGAGTTGGGCGCGCCGCTTGTCCTCGGCGTAAAGGAGGTAGGTGAGGCCGGATGCCGCCAGAAGCGCGGCGCCGGTAGCGAGCGCGTGCTCAGGCAGGGAACGCTGGAGGAGGGCCCCGCCCGGCGCGATTAGGAGCAGCCCCAGCGGCCACCACGGCACCGCGCCGTGGCGGGATGCCTGATTGCGGCGGGATCGGGAGGGGGGCACTGCCTGAAAAGGCGCAGCGGGAGGTTCGCGGCAATCCTGTTGCATCTTCCCCCTCGCGTTTCCCGAGCGGTGACTTTCCCTTGGTTTATGACCAGCGCTTCTTCTTCCGCCGCCGACGCACCTCGTCCGGTCCTCGTGCGCGAAATGCCGATCGAGCTTTGCCAGTTTCTGAAATTCGCCGGTATGGCGGCGAGCGGCGGGGAGGGAAAACAGTTGGTCGCCGAGGGGAAAGTTACCGTTAACGGCGTGGCGGAGTCGCGCAAGCGCCGCAAACTCGCCGCGGGCGATCAGGTGACATTTGCCGGACGGACGTTGGTCGTGCAGGTCACGTCGTAGCCCGCGGTCACGGGCTTCCCTCGGGCCCGTGGAAAATGGCTTGGTTCGCACGCCGGGGGCCGCAATCTCGCACCCGCCCATGAAGCCCCGTCAGGTGTTTTTCCAGCAGCACGTTCTTCCGGCCGTGCTCTGCTTTGGCGCGGCGCTCTGGCTGATGCAGACCGAGTTGCTGCAGCGGGTGGAGAACGTGACGTTGGACGAACGCACCAAGTTGCGGTCGCACTGGAATTCAGCGGTGGCCTCGGATGCCTTGGCGTTGATCGGAATCGACGAGGAGAGCATGCACGAGTTCAAGCGCTGGCCGTGGCCGCGGGACTACCACGGCGACTTCACCCAACTGCTCGGACAGCGCGCGCCCGGGGTGGTGGGGTGGGATATTTTGTTTACCGAGCCTGGACCCGAGGATGCGCATTTTGCCCGCAGCCTGAAAACGGCCGGCTTTCCGGTGGTGCTTGGCTCGATGTTGGTCGACGAAGACGACGGGATAAAGCCCACCGCCGAGCAGGCGGCGGGCTTGGTGGAGTTGCCGCGGGTTGAGGGCGACCTGAGCCGTATCTACAGTGGGCCGGCCATGCTGTTGCCGACGCCGGAGCTGGCGGGCTCCACGTCGACGGGATTTGTGGATACGCCGCCCGAGCCCGATGGGGTGCGCCGCCTCGTGCCGCTGGTCGTCCGGGTGGGGGGGCGCGTTTACCCGACGTTTTCGCTGCGCTGCCTTCTGGCTTACTGGCGGGCGAAGCCCGAGAATGTCGTGGTGCGGCTCGGGGACGTCCTGGAGATTAACGCTCCGCTTGCGAAGCGGCGGATCCCGATCGATGAGGCCGGGCGCTATCAAATCAACTACCGCCACAAGACGGAGGACTTTACCACCTACGGATATTTTCGCGCATTCGCTGAGCTGAAGGCGCGCTACGATGGCAAGGTCGGCCGCATTCCGCTGGTGACGGGGCGCATCCTCCTCATCGGGCAGGTGGCCGAGGGCCTGACCGATCTCGGGCCGACGCCGTTTTCCCCGCTGACCGCGCTCGTGCTCGTGCACGCCAACGCGATCGATAACATCCTGAACGAGGATTACACTAGGCGGGTGCCGGCCTATCTGGTTTGGCTGGGGGCGCTCGGACTCGGGCTGCTCGGCCTGGTGGTCTTTTCCGAGCGTAATCTGCGGGATCAGGCGATCTTCGCACTCGGCGTCCCGCTGGCTTATCTGGCCGCTTCCATTTTGCTCTGGATCGATGGCAGTTGGCTGCTGCCCTGGGTTGGGCCGCTGCTCGGTTTCGGGTTGCTCCAAATTTACATGATCGGCCGCCGTGTCTTGGTGGAGCAGCGGGCCAAAGAGGAGATCAAAGGTATGTTTGGCTCCTACGTTTCCCCTGAATTGGTTGATCGGATGGTCGAGTCGCGGGAAATGCCGCGGCTGGGCGGGCACGATGAGGAGATTACGGCCTATTTCAGCGACATTCAGGACTTCTCCACCTTTGCGGAAATCCTGCCGCCGGAGCGCCTCGTGTATTTGATGAACGAGTACCTTTCCGAGTGCACCGATATCGTGCAGGCGGAGGGGGGGACGTTGGACAAGTACATCGGGGACGCGGTCGTCGCGATGTTCGGGGCCCCGATCCCTTTGCCGGACCACGCCTATCGGGCTTGCCTCGCGACGCAGCGGGTTCAGGCGCGGCTGGCTGAATTACGTGAAAAGTGGCGCAGCGAGTCCGGCAAGTGGCCGGACTTAGTGGGGCAAATGCAGTCGCGCATCGGGCTGAACAGCGGGCGGGTCGTGGTCGGCAACATGGGCAGCACGCGCCGGTTCAACTACACGATGATGGGAGATAACGTGAATGTGGCCTCCCGGATGGAGTCTGGGGCCAAGGAGTGGGGCGTATTTGTGATGTGTACGGAGACGACGAAGATTGATTGCGAGCGGCACGGCGGAGACCGAATTGTATTTCGCCCGCTCGGACGGATTCGGGTTAAGGGGCGCTCGGTGGCGGTTCCAGTTCATGAAATCGTCGGCTTGAAGGGCTCGCTCGCGACGCAGACCGAGGAGTGCGTCGGCCTATTCGCCCTAGGACTCGAACGATATTACGATCGGGATTGGTTGGGCGCGAAGTCACTCTTTGAGCGCACGCTCCGGTTGGAGCCGAATACGCCCGGGGTTACACCTGGCGTCACCCGGAATCCCTCGACCGTCTACCTCGAAATCGCCGCGCAGTATCTGAATCAGCCCCCGGGGAAATCGTGGGACGGAGTCTACGTCATGAAGGAAAAATAGGCGTGGAGATTCAGATGATTGTGTGGAAATATTTATCGTTGCTATGGGTTATTCCCCTAAGGACATTGCAGAGGCGCGAAAGTTTGTTTTTTGCCGCTGAATTTAGTTTCGCTTCGTCGTTTTGGAACTCCTTCACTCCCTTATTATATGAAACCACTAAGTGTCCTGATTTCGCTCCTGCGTGTTTCGCTGTTTGGTGTCGCGTTGGCTTCGCTTTGCGCTTCAGCGCAGGAGGCTAAAATTATCAAAATTGTGGGCGATGCGTCGGCGGTTTCGGTGACTGGTGCTACGGGGGTAGTCACCCCAGGTATGACGCTTCCCGTAAATGCGCGGTTGATCACGGGAGCCGGGGTCGAGGTTTATGTCGAAGCGATGACCGGAGTGGTCGCCACGGTTAAACCCAACAGCGAAGTCACCGTTTCGTCTCTGGGGTCCGCCTCGAATCGCACGCTCGATTTGCGACGTGGATCCGTGGTCACCCAAGTTGATCCGAGTAAGTACAAGAAGGACAGCTATGGAGTGAAGACTCCCCGCGGGGTCGCAGCGGCTCGGGGTACCGTTTATGCCGTTACGGTGAACGGCCAAGCCTACTCCATCGTTACGGTTGACGGCGTGGTCAGCGTTACCCCTGTGGGCGGTGGGGCTGGTTCGACCATCACGATTGAGGCGGGCGGCATATCCATTTCCAGCGTTAACGGTGGCGCCCCGTCGACCGCGGCTCAGATCGCCAATGATCCCGCTGCGAACACGGCTGTCATCCAAGCCGCCTCAATGGCCGTCGCCGCTTTGGCGGTGGTTGCTGCGGATCCGACTAGCTTTGGCGGTGCTTCCGGTGTGGCCGCTGGACAGCTATCGCAGGTCATGGCGACGATTGTGAAACAGATTCCCCAGGCGCTCTCGCAGGCGGTTGCTTCTGGTTCCGCAGCGGCTCCGGCTCAAGCCGCGGCCATTGTGGCGGCGGCCGTCAGTGCCGCCGGTCCAGCCAATGTTGCTCAGGTAGCGCAGACCGTTGCGCAAGCCGCGGCCCAGGGTGCGGCCTCGACAACCAGCGACGCGTCTTCCGCGGCGGCGCTAGCTCAGGCGATTGCCAAGTCGGCGGCCGCGGCGGCGGCGGGCGCTTCTCCGAGTGAGGCGGCGAGCCTGGCGAACGCGATCTCGCAAGCGGCTGCGTTTGGCGCGGTGCAAGGTGCGATTCAGTCCGGTCAGTCGGCCAATACGGTTGGCGCGGCGATCGCCAATGGTGCCGCCCAAGGTGCCGCTCAGGGGGCCGCTAGTGCAGCCCCGGCGCAGGCGGCAAATATTGCGGGCGCCTCGGCGAATGGTGCGGCGCAGGGTGCCGCCAAGGGCGGTTCAACCAATTTGGATGCCGCGTCGATTTCCAATGCAGCGGCTGCGGGCGCCACTTCGGGCTCGGGATCCCCCGTATCGCCGCCGGCTCCCCCCAAGGTCGGAGCTCCTGCCTCGGTTCCGCCGCCGACGACTCCGGTGACGCCGATTGACCCGACGATCACGGTCAGTCCGTCTAACTAATCAGACTTAAAGTTTGCGCCAAGGCACCGAGCCAAAGGTTCGGTGCCTTTTTCGTTTCACGTTTCCCCGGCCCCCCCAAGGCCCGCGGCGATTGCCTGCTTTCTTCCACGCATCTGGATTGAGTGGCGACCCGTAACCCCAGATTCATTGTTGCAAATGATTGTCGCTAAGCCGATGGTGCGGCGTCGCCTGGTTCTTGTACTTCCGATGTTTTAATTTCAGCAAATTAGTCCTAGTTTGGGGTAACACCTACTCATATGAAGATTCGATCCCTGTTAATTGCCCTGTTGGTCGGGCTCTCCGTCGCAAGTGGTTTTGCTCAGCAGACCGCTGGCGAAGTGGCTCAGTTGGTGAAAGCTGCGAAGGCTGAAAATAAAACTGATGCTGAAATCGCGAGCCTCGTGCAGAAGGCGTGCGCTGGGAAAACCTCGGCTGAAGTATCGGCAATTGTAGCGGCGGCGGTCGCCGCTGTGCCTTCGGCCGCTGCTGCGGTGACCACGGGAGCGGTGGCCGCCTTGCCCACGGCTGCGGCGGCGATCACGACCGCGGCGGTGACGGCTGCGCCGAGCGCTGCGGCTGCAATCACGACCGCGGCGGTGACGGCTGCGCCGAGTGCTGCGGCCGCAATTACGACGGCGGCCGTAACGGCTGCTCCAACGCAGACTCAGGCAATCACTAATGCCGCGGTGACTGCGGCGCCGACTCAGGCTGCGGCAATCACAAACGCAGCAAATGCCGTCCCTGCTGCGGTTGCTTCTGTCCCCGCGCCTGCGACACCGGTGACTGCGATCGACCCGACCATTACTGTCAGCCCTTCGAACTGATTCGTTTCGCACTCATTTCCAAGGCACCGAACCTCCGGTTCGGTGCCTTTTTTTATCTGGAGGTCAGGGCTGGTGCTGAGATTTGACCACCCCGGGCTTCTTTAGCCGCCAAAATTCCGAAATCAACCCCCTCTGGTCGCGTCGGAAGAGCGCGGTCACGTGTGCTGAGGTTAGCGATACGGGTGAGCATCGCCGCGAGTTCCGGCGCAAAACGGTACCTCGTCGAACGTCTTGCGGTCTGACGTCGTAACCGACGAGCGGGTAGGGTCCCCCGTGCCGCCTGAAGTAGTTATACTAGAAGAAGAGCTGGCGCCTCGAGCAGTTGCTTGAGCGCTCCAAGGTACTGGGCGCCGACCGCCCCATCCACTACTCGATGGTCGCACGACAGCGTAAGGGTCATCGTCTGCCCAATGACGATTGCATCGTTCTTCACCACGGGTTTCTGGACCGTCGTACCGACGGCCAAAATAGCTGCGTTAGGCGGATTGATGATGGCTGAGAACCGCGGAATTCCCATCATGCCGAGATTGGAAACGCAGAAGGTTCCGCCGGTGAACTCCGCGGGGCCGAGCTTCTTCTCCTTGGCCCGTTTGCCGAGTGCCTTCGCTTCGGTGGAGATCGCGAAAATGCTCTTGAGATGGGCATCGCGGATCACGGGCGTGATTAGGCCGTCCTCAATCGCGACGGCAAACGCGATGTGCGCGGCGCTGAAATAGCGAATCTGGCTGCCTTCCCACGAGCCGTTAACCTGCGGTACGCGGCGCAGCGCCTCGGCACTGGCCTTGAGCACGAAGTCATTTACCGACAGCTTGACCCCTTCCTTCTCCAGACCCGCATTTAGCTGCTCGCGCAAAGTTAGGAGCGGGTTGGCGTCGATTTCGATTTCGACGTAGAAGTGGGGCAGTTGCGTCTTGGACTCCAAAAGGCGGCGGGCGATGGCGCCACGCATGTTGGAAACCGTGACCGTGCGCTCATCTTGAATCGGCCCTTTGGCTAGCACCGTGCTGGTGCCGATCGAAGTGGAAGTAGCTGGGTTGGCGGTCTTCGCTGCAGTGCCGGCGGCGAGGATGTCGGCGCGGACAATTCGCCCGCCCGGACCGGTGCCACTGACATGGGCCGGATTCACGCCTTTCTCGGTGGCGAGCTTGCGTGCGAGGGGCGAGATTTTCAATCGGCCCGCGGGTCCCGGCGTTGGTGCGGCCACGGCCGGTAGGGAGGAGACTGCGGTCGGCGCAACCGGGGCAGGCGCGCTGACGGTGACCGGCGGGGTGGAAACGCTGGGCGCGGTGGGGTTGGGCAGCGCTGTGATCACTTCACCTGGCTTGCCGATGGCGCAGAGCGGGGCACCGAGTGCGACCTGTGATCCGCCTGGAGCGAAGATCTTCACCAGCGTGCCGTCGAAGAAGGACTCAAGCTCCATCGTGGCTTTGTCGGTCTCGACCTCGGCGAGCATATCGCCGGATTTTACAGGATCGCCTTCCTGCTTAAGCCATTTGACTAGCGTGCCCACCGTCATGGTGTCGCTGAGCTTGGGCATTTCGATGATGTTCGCCATGGCGCGTAGTGTAATTGGAAGCGGCTAGGGTTTGCGTTCAGGTCCTGGCGCGTCAGGCCATCGCGGCAAGCGCTGCCTTGATGACGCGCTGCGGGTTGGGTAACTGCTCCGCTTCGACCGGCGGGCTGTAGATCGCCGGTGCGTCCACGGTGGCCAGGCGATGAATTGGGCCGTCGAGCTCATCGAAAGCCTCGCGCTGGATCATATACGCCAACTGTGAACCGACCGACGCAAATGGCTTCTGTTCTTCGACGATCAGCACGCGGTGCGTCTTGCCCACGGAGGCGAGCACCGTGTCGATGTCGAGCGGACGAATTGAGCGAAGGTCCACGACTTCGACTGAGATATTATGCTCTTTCTCCAGCACGGCAGCGGCGGCCAACGAGTGGAGCACGCAGCGGCCGTAGGTCACGATCGTGAGGTCCTTGCCCACGCGCTTTACGTCCGCCTTGCCCAAGGGAATCAGGTACTCCTCGGTCGGTACCTCGCCCTTTTCCCCGTAGAGCATTGTGTTCTCGAGGAAAAAGACCGGATCGTTGTCGCGGATAGCGGATTTCAACAGCCCCTTCGCGTCGTAGGCGGTCGCAGGCACGACGACCTTCACGCCGGGGTGGTTGGCCAAAACGTTTTCCGGCGTGTGCGAGTGCGTGGCGCCAACGTTGGTCCCGCCGTTGGCGGGACCGCGGATAACGATCGGGCAATTGATTTGCCCGCCGCTCATGTATCGGACGTTGGCGGCGTTGTTCAAGATCTGGTCAAATGCGACCGAATAGAACGACCAGAACATCAGCTCCATCACCGGCCGCACACCGAGCATCGAGGCGCCGATACCCATGCCGATAAAGCCGGCCTCGCTGATCGGAGTATCGACGATCCGGTCCGGACCGAAGCGGGCAAGTAGTCCTTCGGTGACCTTGTAGGCCCCGTTGAACTGGGCGACTTCTTCGCCCATGACGACGACGTTCGTGTCGCGCTCGAGTTCCTCGGCTAGGGCGTGACGGACTGCTTCGCGGTAAGTGATGACGGGCATCGGAAAATGAAAAAAGAAAAAGTTGCGGTCGACGGGTGGGGGCTCTCTCAGTCGAAGAAGAGACGGCCTTCGGACTTGCGCTCGGCGGGATGATCGGACTCCCAATAAACGTCTTTTTGGATGTCGTCAGGCGTCGGGAAAGGACTCGCCTCGGCGAACTCCGCGGTCAGTTCTGCTTCGGTCCGCGCTTCGTTGTCGATTTTTTCGATCAGCGATTCATCGAGGACCCCCTCGGCGAGGAGGCGTTCTTGAAATACCTGAATCGGGTCCTTGGTGCGGCGGTACTCCTCAATCTCCTGCTTGCTGCGGTAGGTGTTGTCCGGATCTGCGACGGAATGTCCGCGATACCGGTAGGTATCGATTTCGACCGTGCTCGGCCGGTTCGTTTCGCGGGCACGGGTAAGAAAAACGTCCATCATCGCGCGCACCTCGTAAACGTCGTGGCCGTTGCATTGGCCCCATTCCATGTCGTAGCCTGCAGCGCGCTGGGCGAGTGCTCCCGCTGAAGAGCGGGCTTGGCTGGTGCCCATCGAGTAACCGTTGTTCTCGATGACAAACACCACGGGAAGATTCCAGAGGGATGCGAGGTTGTACGCCTCGTGCACGGCGCCCTGGTTGACCGCACCGTCACCCATGAATGCCATCGCGGCCCCCTTCAGGCCCTTGTACTTGACCCCGTAGGCGAGACCGACTCCGAGCGGGATTTGCCCGCCGACGATGCCGTGGCCGCCCCAGAAATTACGGGACGGATCAAAATAGTGCATCGAACCGCCCTTGCCCTTCGAGCAACCGGTCGACTTGCCGTAGAGTTCAGCCATTAGTGGCTTTGTTTCCATGCCCACGGCGATCGCGTGACCATGATCGCGGTAGGCGGTGATGACGTGATCGTTTGCCCCCATGAGCGAGCAGCAGCCCACGGCGACCGCCTCCTGACCGATATAAAGGTGAAGGAAACCGCCGATCTTCTTGGCCTGGTAGGCGCGAAGACTGCGCTCCTCGAAACGGCGGATACGCACCATCTTCCGGTGCAGCTCGATTTTACCCTCCTTCGTGAGACGGGCGTTGATCGGCGCCTTGGCGAAGTCGTTTACTGCCGCGGCGGGCGTGGCTTTTTTCTCGGTATTGGCAGTCGGTTTCTTGCTCACAGAAGGTCGATGGATTGATGGAAACAGCCCAGTGTTTGTCGGGGTGACAGGAAATCAAGCGCGGATTGGGTCATCGGCCCAGACCAATTTGGTGTGCCGCCGTCACGCCGGGACGGTTCCCTCGACCTCTACCACCACGGGCTTGCCGGGCGTACAATCCGCCCTCAAGGCGACGAATTGGTCGCGGTAGCGATCGTAAATCGGCCAAAGGGCGTTGCGGTCGGTCTCGGGGATCGCGAGCGTGTGGATGGCCTCGCGCGAATAAAAAGCGAAGCTCCCCTCGGAGAACGGTGGCGGGAGTTGATGCAGCGGAACCTTACACCGGAACAGGAACAGTAGCCAGTGCGCGTGCCCTTCATATGACTTCTCTGCGATCATGGCGAAGAGGTGAAGGTCTTTAGCCGTCACGTGGTGCCCGGTTTCTTCCCCTGTCTCACGAATGGCGCACTCGAACGGGGACTCCCCGATGGACGTCTCCAATTTTCCTCCAATCGGGCTCCAGTAGCCCTGATTCGGGGCTTTCGCGCGGAGCATCAGGAGTTGCTCGCCGGCGGAGTTTTCGATGAACACCAGCACTGCGATCTTGTAGGCAAGAGACATGGGATTGTGTTCGGGAGCGCGAAGCCAGAGAAGGAGGTGAGGTCCCCGTTATCTGCAAGTTATCTCTGGCGGGGAATTCAGCGCGTGAGCCCGATGGAATTGCGGAAATTAGGCGTGACCCGGCCGAACTGGCGCGCAACGTCCTGATTTTTCCGCATGGTTTACCCCTCCATCGCTCTTCGTTATTTCCTCGTTACCCTGGCGGTCGGTGGGCTCATCTTGCTCTCGGGCGTGAGCCGGGCTCAGGAAGTGGAAGTTGCCACCGTGAAATTTTCGAACGTCCGCGCGCCGAACGGCGGCGCCGGAACGTGGCTTGAAAGCGAGGTCACCCTGATCGTCAAGCCGTTGGCAGGCACGCCGGGGCAGATGGTCTCGCGCGTGCGGATCGGAGTCTTATTCGGTTTCGAGCTCCCGGCCATCTCCGGTGCGACGCGGCGGTTGGAGCATTATCGAGCCGAGGCCGAATGCGTGGCGCTGGAGCCAGGGCGGGCCAGCATACGTTTCTATCTGCCGCCTGAGCTCGTCAAACGCGACCAGTTGCACGGCGATCCTCGGTATTGGGCGGTCGAACTATTCGTCGCTGGCCGTCCGGTGCCGGCTGTCAAGGCCGCCTACGCAGTCGCTTTGGCGTCACCGGAGCAGCGGAAAAACTTCCAGACCCGCGGGTCGGCGGCGGCGGCGGCCAACGACGGGATATTGTTGCCACAGTTTTTGACCCCGTTCGTGAATGATCACCCGAGGGCGACAAATGCCTTCGTCCGCCATGAGACCCGGTAACTTCGGTGGGAACTTCCCGTAACCATAATCCGCTTGCCGCGTCTCGCCCCATCTGAAATCGCCTTCATTGATTAACCCATTATGCGAGCCCCACGTGTATTAGCCGTCGACATCGGAGCCGGCCATGTTGCGTGCGGTGTCTTCGCGGTCGGGGCCTCCGGTCGTCTCGTGCTGCAGCAGTTCGGTTTGGAGCCGCATAGCTCTGATCCCTCCCATGAAGGACGTTGGTCGGTCGAAATCGCCCAGTCGCTCGGCGCCATCGTCTCGCGGCGCAAACTCTCCGGTGCCGCCGCCCTTGCCGTGCCGGGGCACCTCGCGCTCACGAAGTTCGTCAAGACGCCTTCCGTTGCGAAGGAAAAGCGCGGCAAAATAGTCGCCTTTGAGGCCGTCGAAAATATCCCATACCCGCTTGAAGAGGTTGTATGGGATCACGTTGTCGTCTCCGATGATGGCTTCGACCTCGAAGTGATGCTCGCTGCGGTCAAGTTCGAGGCGATGCAGGGCCTTTGTACGGCCGCCGATGCGGTCGGGTTCCCCGTTGAGCGTGCGATGCCCGCGAGCCTCGCCCTCCTGAATGGCTTCCGGTACAATTATCCCGACGTACTCGATAGTATTATCGTAGTGAACGTCGGGGCTCGTACAACCAGCCTGCTTTTTATGGAGGGCGACCGGTTCTACGTCCGCACCCTCGCACTCGCCGGCAACGCCGTGACCCTCGCAATCGCCGAGGAGCTACGCATCGACTTTGCCTCCGCCGAGACCCTCAAGGTGCAGGTTCTCTCCGGTAAAAGTGACCTCCCGGCCGGCTCGCCGTCGCGCGCCGTCGTGCAGCGTGCGGCGACCGCCTTCGCAACCCGCCTCCAGATGGAAGTCATGCGCTCCGCGGTGAATCACCGCCGCCAGTCCGGCTGCGCCGCGCCCGTGGCGCTGTACCTGACCGGCGGTGGATCGTTGATCGAGGAATTGCCTTCGGTGCTCGCTGAGCGCCTGCGGATTCCGGTCGAGCGTTACCAGTCGCTGAAAAATGTCGACGTTTCAGGCGATGCCCGGGTCTCCGGGGCCGAGGAGGGCGCTGCGGTGCTGGCCGATCTCGTGGGCCTCGCGACGCGGCTTGTGAGTTCCCGCTCCGCCGAGTTAAGTTTGCTGCCGCCCGCGCTCACCGCTCTCCTTGCCTTCCGCAAGCGCCAGCCGTGGTTCGTGGCCGCCGCGGGGTTGTTCGCCGCCGCTCTGGTACCGCCGATTTTATATTACCACCAAGTGACCAGCGCGACGCTTGAGCGCGTTTCGCAGGTCGACGGTCAACTGATGCCCTTGCGGGCGGTCGAACACCGTAACACCGAAAATCTCCGCCAGATCGACGAGGCCTCAAAGCAAATCTCCGCCCTGCGCGGTGCCTACGAGACCAAGGCGAACTGGATTAATTTTCTCGCCGATCTGCAGGAGCGCCTCGTTAAGGTGGAGGATGTCTGGCTCGACAAGATCCAGGTCGTTCGGCCGCCTTTGCCCGAACCCAGCACCGTCGTCGCCGAAACCCCGCCTCCCGCCGGCAACGAGGCGACGCCCGCCACGCCCGCGGTCGCCGAGCCGGCTGTTCCCAAAGGGCCGCCGCTGCGTCTCACTCTGAGCGGACGTCTGCTTGACGTGACCAATCCCCAGTCGAAGGTCAGCCCGGAGTCACTGCAGCGCGTCAAGCAGTTACTGGCCAGCTTCACCGGCTCCCAATTTATCTCCGCGGTCGAAAACGAGCGCTTCGACACGAATCAGAACGGCCTCCTGCGGTTCGACTTCACGCTCGTCATCAATCCGAAGAAGACCCTGTGAGCTTTTTTCGCAAGAATCCCGTCTTCACCGCCTCACTGTCGCTCTGCGCGCTCGTAATCATCGGCGAGGGCGCCCTGATCTATGAGCGGTACGCGGCGTCTCAGGCCGCCGCCGCGCGCTACGAACAACGCAAGGGCGAGCTGCAGGCCATGGCCGAGCTCGCCCCGCCACCGAAGCGGGAGGTCGCCGCGGCGATCGAGGCCGATCTCGCCAAGGCCCAGGGGGCCCTCGCTTCGATGCGAAGTGAGCTGAAGGGTCGCGGTCCCGCCGCCGAGCGTATCCGCTCAGCGAAGGTTCCAACAGCGCGGACCGATGCTTACTTTGATCTCGCCACTTTCGTGGAGAAAACCCGCGAAGCGGCTGTAGCTGGCGATATCGAAATCCGCGCCGAGGCCGCTCGATTCGGGTTCGGCGCCTACGCCAATGAAGGTCCCGTGCCGGAGCACATTGAGCCGGTCTTTCGGCAGCGCCTGATCGCCCAGTACCTCCTCGATAGTCTCATCGAGGCCAAGCCGCGCGCCATCTTTTCGGTGAAACGCGAGCGCACCGTCACCAAGGCCGAACGGGAAGCCCGTGTCGCCGCCGCCGCGAACGGAGAAGCCCCGCCGCCCGATGCCTCTTCTGAGGCGAGCGAGGACGGTCCCGACTATTTCGCTATCGACCCGCGCGTTACCGCCCGCGTCCCAGGCTTTGTCGATACCACTCCCTTCCGTTTTGTTTTCACCGGTCAGACTTCGGCGTTGCGGACTTTTCTGAACCGGCTCGCCGCTTTTGACCTTCCGGTCTTAGTCCGGGAAGTCGAGGTCGAGGCCGCGACGCCCGAGGAGGCGACGGACCAAACCGCGAAGGACGGCGAGAGTGACGCAGCCCCCGCAACGACCCCTGTTGTGCGCGTGACGACGCCGTCTGCTAAAGCCGCCGCTGCCAAGGTGGCGGCGCGAGTATCTGCGGCAGTCCCGATCGTCGCCAAGCCACTCTCGAAATTCACGGTGATCGTGGAGTTCGTCGAACTCGTCACGCCGCAGGCCCCCTCGGGGGATGCACCGGCGGCCACCCCGTCCACCTGATCTCAATGGCCGTTACCACCAACGACAAAATTCTCCTCGGGGCCGGCTTTATCGTCGCCTTGGTCTCCGCTGCCGGCTTTGGCTACCTGGTGGTCGGGCAGGTGGGTTTCCCCGCGGGCGCGATTCCTACCGTCGAGCTCGCCGGCGCCTCCTTTACGCCAAAGGCGCCGGATGCCCCCGCCGTCAAGACCGAGACTTGGGCCGCACCCGTAGCGCAGACTCGGGGTCGGGAATGGATCTACGACACTTTCACTCCACCCGAGATATTTTATAACGCCCGTTCGAAGCAATTCACCGTCAAGCCGCCTTCGAGTCTTGCCGACGACGAGGTGGCGCAGGAGGCCTTTGGCGTCGAGCTGGTCGCCGTGCGTCCGGAACCATTCCGTTTGCAACTCATCGGATATGCCGGCGGGGAAGGGGACTGGCGCGGAACATTTCAGAACCTAGTTACCGGCGAGGTTTTCCTTGGCAGCGCCGGAAAGCGGGTGACCAATCTGGGCTTGATCATCAAGAGCCTGCAGGTGCGCCCGCAGCCGATTCGCGCCGGCGAGAGCATGACCACCCAACAACTTGTCGCTACCTCCGTTGTGACCGATGAAAAGTCCGGTCGAGAGATGATACTAACCAATCGTGAGCGGCAGTTTACCGGTCTGCTTTCCGCGTTCGTTGCGCTCCCTGGTGAGTCTGCGACCCGGGAAACCCGGAAGGGTGACGTCTTCAAGATTGGTGACTCCACCTTCCGTATTGAAGGTATCCAGCTCACCCCCGCGGCGGTCGAAATCGTCAAGGAAGCCCCGACGCTGACCCAGCCCGACCGGCGTACGCTTACCCCGCGCGAGGCCGACGTTCCCGACGCGCCCGAGACCAATCCCTGATTTTTCGACTTAATTACCCGCCCCGCTTTCGACTCCACTTTCCCGCAATGAAAACTCGTCACGTTTCCACGTCCCTGCCCGTAGTCCTCGCCGCCGTCCTGCTCGGTGCGATGGGTCCGCTGCAGCCGGCGTTCGCGCAAAGCCAGACCGATACCAAAATTCGTCTGATGTCGGAGGCGCTGCGGGCGCGTGACGCCGGAGATCTTCCGGGCGCGCAAAAGGCCTTGGCCCAACTGGCGACGCTCTCCCCGGGCGATCCGGCGGTGAAGAAGCTCACCGGCGAAATTGAAGCCCAAGCCGTGGCCCAGCAGAATGCGCGCGCCCAGCCGGCTTCGTTCGCCGCCCCCTCGGTAGCACCTGCCGTTCCGACCACGCCCCGCTCCACCTCGGCCATGGTTGACGTGAAAATTCCCGAGCCCGGCCAACCCGTTTCGCCCTCCGGCCCTTCAGCGGCCGAGTTGGAAGCCGACGCCCTTGCCAGGGCCGAGTCTGCGCGGCTTACTCAGCTGATTGCCGACGCTCAGACCCAACTCGCCAGCGTTCGCGCCCAACTGCGCGACGGTCGTCCGGATGATGCCCTCGCGACCGCTGATGCCGCGCTCACCGCGCTACCCGCCAACGCGCTGACCCAAAAGCTCATCACCGATCTCAAGAAGGAGAAAGCCACGGCGCTGCTCGATCGCGCCCAAGCGGCCCTGAAACGTGGTGATACCGCCGCCGCCCGTGCCGCCCTCGGAGCGTACGCACAGCTCTCGCCGGTTTCCAGCCGCTCGACTGGCCTCGAGCGCCAGCTGGTCCGCGCCGACGCCAAGCCCGTCGTCGCGGCGGTCGATCCGTCTTTCTTGGCCGACCGCGCCGCAACCGCTCAGCTCATCGCCAAGGGGCGCGCTCAATACGTCGCCGGCGATCTTGACGGCGCTCAGGAAACCTTCCGCGGCATCGAGGCGCAGGAACCCGACAACACCGTCGCCAAGGGCTTCCTCCTTCGCATCGCCGAGGAAAAGACTGAAACGGGTGCACTGAACCGGGAAAAGACCCGCGCCCAGCTCCTCGAGGAAGTCGCCAAGAGCTGGCAACGGCCTGGCATCTACCAAGAGCGGCCGCGCGAGATCGAAACCGGCTCCGCCGTTGCTCCGCTCCAGAAAAAACTGGGCGAAATTATGCTCCCCGCCGTTAATTGGACGCGTGCGCCGATCGGCGAGGTGGTCGCGTCGCTGAGCGCTATCTCCGAGGAATTCGACCGGACCGCTACTGGCAATAAGGGTGTCAACGTGGTCCTGCTCGATCCTTCGAATAAGAATCCGACGGTCACGCTCACCCTGCGCAACGCCACCTTGAAGCGCGTGCTCGATTTTGTTACCGAGGCCATCGGCTACCAATACGAAGTTCAGGCCGACGCGGTCGTTGTCCGCCCCGGCGGCGATACGAGCACGCTCGAAACCCAGTTCTTCCCCGTTACCCGCGCCACGGTGCTTCGCATGAGCGGTATGTCATCGCCGTCGCATTCATCCGGCGGCAAGGATCCTTACGCGGCCGCCGGCGCCGGCTCTGCTGAGACTTCTGCGATCGGCGGCGAGGCCGCTTCGATGAAAGGCTTTCTCCAGCAGGCCGGGGTAAGCTTTACCATCGAAGGAGCATCCCTCGCTTACGACGGATCCGCGATCATCGTCACCCAGACGGCTCGTAATATGGAGCGCATCCGCAACATCCTCGACCGCTACAAGGATGTGCGCCAAGTCGAGATCGAGGCCAAGTTCATGGAAGTGCAGGAAGGCGCCCTCGAGGAAATGGGCGTGACTTGGAATCTTTCCCGCCGCGGTATCCCGCGCGTCAATCCGGGTACCGGCGCGCCCGTGCTGGATACCAATGGCCGCCAGATCTTCGACGCGCAGGAACTCTACACCAGTGCCGGCGTTACGCGGCCGCTCGTCGGTGCGTTCCCGAGCACGTCGAACGCCAACGCCTTGGTGATCAAGGACCCCGCCATCACGCTTTCCGACACCGATCCGAACCAGACGGCCGGCCAACTGCGCGTGCCGGTTTCTCCGACCTCGATCCCCGGCGCCGTGCAACTCGCGTCGACCGCCAACGCCCTCGCTAATATTGTCGGCTTCGTCGGCGAGTTTGATGTCAGCGCCGCCATCCGCGCCCTGTCCCAACGCCAAGGCACCGATCTCCTGAGCTCCCCGAAGCTCACAGTGCTCTCGGGCAACCCCGCGAATATCACGGTCGCCCAAGAACTGCGCTATCCGCAAAGCTATGGTGAAATCCAGAGTCAGGTTGGAACCGGCGCCGTCGCTGGTGGCGCGGCCGGTGTCACCATCACCGCGGGCACGCCGCAGGAATTTACGATGCGTAACGTCGGCGTCGAGCTCAAGGTGACACCCACCGTGGAGGAAGACGACTACAGCATCAGCCTCGACCTGAATCCGAAGGTTACCGAGTTCGAGGGCTTCGTGGAGTACGGTGGTCCGAGCGTCGCCATTTCCGGCACCACGACGGTCACGGTGCCGCCCGGTTTCTACCAACCGATCTTTTCGGTGCGCGACATTTCGACCAAGGTCACGATCTGGGACGGTGCCACGCTCGTGATGGGCGGTTTGACCCGCGAGGAAGTGAAGAAGGTGAACGACAAGATTCCGTTCTTCGGCGATCTGCCGTTGATCGGGCGCCTTTTCCGCTCCAAGGGCGAAAGTGCTCAGAAGCGCAACCTCCTCATCTTCGTCACCGCCAATTTGGTCAGCCCTGGCGGCTCGCCGAAAAAGCAGTCGTTGAAGAGCACGCCCGCCAACTCGCTCTTCCAGAACCCGACCATCGTGACCCCCGCGAGTGCCGAGCCGCGGATCCGGAGCAGCGCCAAATAATCTCGCCCCGACGACCGTCATGAAAAACTTCTTCCGGCGATTCTTCGCACCGGCTGCGGCGCTCGTTGCGCTTGTGGCCGCGCCCTCCGTCGTCGCGGCGCCACCGCTGAATGTGACGATTACCGCCCCCTCGGCGGGCAGCTTGGGCACACTCTCCAGCCCGACGAATAGCGTTAGCCTCACCGCGACCGCCACGGCTAGCAGCGGCGGCGCGACCATTACGCAGATCGATTTTCGCGTTAACGGGACATCGGTCGGTGTGGCGACAACCTCTCCTTTTTCGGTGCAGTGGACTCCATCTGCTCCAGGGGCTTACATCGTGACTGCGATTGCGACGGACAGCACGTCCACTCCCAACACGCTGACGTCAGCTTCGGTCGCAGTTGCAGTGCCGGTTTTGCATTTGTCCAGTATCCTGCAGCCCGTTGCAAATTCGACGATCCCTCAAGGGTCTGAGGTTATGCTCCGCGGTTCGGTCGCGATGACCGACGGGGTGGTGAGCAGCGTGCAATTCATACTTCGCGACTCTTTCCTATCTGAAACGGCGCTCGGTGCACCCGTGACGGGCTCTCAATACTTTCAGCTCCAGTCTTTTCCTGACGTCACTTTCCCCACCGGAGTCTACAATCTAATCGCGCGGGTCACGCCGAGTGGAGGTGGCTCGACTTGGGAGTCCACGGCTTCGTTTCCGATTACAATCGTCCCCCAGGTGGGTTTAGCCCCGGTTGTTTCCTTGGTCTCTCCCTTGGTGTCTGACGTGATCGCGGTTGGCAATGCCGTGACACTCACGGCAACTGCGACCGACGCGGATGGCTTTATCCCCAATACGGCGCCCGGCGGCGTTTCTTTTTACGCCGATGGCGAGCTGGTTGCGACCGATCTGACTGCGCCCTATTCGGTTACTTGGACTCCGGCCCTTGCGAAGACGGTGACTCTGGTTGCGGTTGGGACAGATGACAAAGGTAATGCCCGTTCCTCTTCTCGTACCGTCACGGTTCTGTCGGCCGCCCCTTCTGTTTCGATTTCCTCTCCGGTAAATAACTCGAGTGGCACCGCGGGCACACCGGTTACTGTGTCTGCGAATGCGACCGCCGGCGTTGGCACAACCATCGCAAGTGTCCAGTTTCTCGCAGACGGCTCCCCGATTGGATCGGCGGATACCACGGCTCCCTACAGCGTGAGTTGGACCCCGGCGACCACCGGAACAGTCGCGTTGACCGCGCGGGTTACGGACTCGAACGGGACGAGTGTGACCTCCACGCTCGTTAACGTTAACGTTTCATCCGCACCTGGTACCCTTTCCGCGGTACTGACTTCACCCTCGAATGGAGGCACCGTGCCGTTGGGGACGACCGCGGCACTTACCGCGACTGCTACTGCAGCGGGGAGTGCAACTATCGCGCGCGTCGATTTCTTCGCTGGCACCACCGGAGTGGGCACCGCGTTAAGCTCTCCTTACTCGGTCTCCTGGACACCGACGTCTGCCGGCGTTGTTGCTCTTTCTGCCCGGGTGACCGACTCCAACGGAGCCACGGCGACCTCGCCGACCAGCAACGTGATTGTTTCGAGCCCATCCGTGTCTTTGACGGCCCCCTTGGCTGCTAGTACGATTGTGCTGGGATCAAGTGCTACGATTAGCGCTTCCGCTTCCGCGGTCGGGCCAGCAACCATATCCAAGGTGGAGTTTTTCTCGGGCACGACACTCCTCAGCACGTCGTTTGCGGCGCCCTTTACATTCAGTTGGACGCCCATCACAGCTGGAGCTGTTTCGCTCACGGCTCGTGTT